>NZ_OZ007017.1:0-318187 GCF_963931465.1 Erysipelatoclostridium sp. An173
AATCGATGCATCAATTGAAAAAAGTGGATTAGAATATATTGATTTATATTTATTACATCAAGCATTAGGTGATTATTTTTCTGCATGGCGTGCTTTTGAAGATGCCTATCGAGAAGGAAAATTAAAAGCTATTGGAGTATCAAATTTTTATCCTAATATTTTAACTAACTTTTGTGAAACTGTCGATATTAAACCAATGGTAAATCAGGTTGAATTACATCCATATTTCACTCAAGAACAAGCTTTAGAAACTATGAAATATTATGATGTTATTCCTGAAGCCTGGGCACCACTTGGTGGTGGACGTTATAATCCATTTGAAGATAAAATGCTTATAGAAATCGCTGAAAAGTATAATAAGTCAGTTGGACAGGTTTTATTACGCTGGAACATTCAAAGAGGAGTTGTAGTAATTCCTAAATCAACACATTTAGAAAGAATTAAAGAAAATATCGATGTTTTTGATTTTCAATTAAATGAAGATGAAATGAAAAAAATATCTTCATTAGATATGGGTTATAGTGGTTCTCGTGCTAAACATTTTGAACCAGATTTCGTCAGAATGTGTTTATCTAGAAAAATTCATGATTAAAAATATTTTAAAAAGCTGATTTTATATATTTAAAATCGGCTTTTTAATTCTAAGACAAAGATTTCCTTTTCTAGACATTTATATTAATATAACTTATACTTTTGATAGTGTTTTTTATTATTAAAACTATGCAAAAAATTTTATATATTGGGAAAGGAGATAATATAAAATGAATGAATTACTAATACTAATTGGAATCATAATAATTTTAATTTTAATAATTATTATGTTTTATCAATTAACAAAAACAAATAAAAAAATGCAACAGCAACAATTAATGCTAATGCAAAAAGATGATACAATCAGTCAAATTACTACAATTCTTAATTCTCAAAACGAAACAATAAAGCTTTTAAATCAACAAAATCAAAAAAGCTTAGGAAATGATGAACGTTTTGGGGAACGATTAAAAAATATGAATGATAGCGTTCAAAGTTTATTAAAAGAATCTTCACTTTCTTTTCAAAAAGTAGCTGATATAGCTAACCGAATTAATGATATTAATGACATTATGATAAATAAAAAATCCCGTGGTAATTGGGGTGAATATCAGTTAAACAATCTATTAAGCGTTTATGCAGGTGACAATCAGGAAATATTTGAAACACAATATAAACTTAAAAATGGTTATATTGGTGATGTTGCTTTACATTTACCAGGTACAGATAAAATAATGATTATTGATTCTAAGTTTCCATTAGAAAATTATCAAAAGTTTATTGATGAAGATACTTTAGAAAGAGAACGCTTAAAATATGAAGCAGCATTTAGACAAGATATAAAAAAACATATCAATGATATTTCTAAAAAATATATCAGCAGTCAAACTGTTGAAAATGCAGTAATGTTTATTCCTAGTGAAGCTATTTATATGTATATATGTGGAAATTGTGCAAATTTAATTCAATATGCTCATAGTAAACATGTTTTAATTACTTGTCCGACAACATTAATAGGAGTAGTTTTTACATTGATTAATATTACTAAAGATTTTAATCGTAGCAAGCATATTAAAACTTTGGAAAAAGATATTGTGGCAATGTATGAAGATGTTACTAGATTGACAGAGCGTTTAGATAGTGTTGACCAAGCAATTATTAGAGCACAAAAATTATTTAAAGATGTTCGGATTTCTGCAGAAAAAATAGGTAAAAGAATTATAAAAATTCATGATGGATATGAACCTGAAACAATAGATGATAGTAATCAATAATTATAAATAAAACGTTTTAAGCCAGCGCAAGTATTAACTAACGCTGGCATTTTTAATCCAAAGATTTTTTGTACTCATTGCCCCATTGTTCCATTACAGCAATAACTGGACGCATTGATTCACCTAGTTCACTTAAACTATACTCAACTCTAGGAGGTACTTCAGGGTAAGCTGTTCTAATGACAATACCATCATTAACCATTGATTTTAAAGTTGTTGTTAGTACTTTTTGTGAAATATCAGGTAAAGATTTTCGTAGTTCATTATAACGCTTTTTACCAGTTAATAGGTCGCGTAAAATAAGTAATTTCCATTTACTGCCGATCAATTGTACAGTAGTTGCTACTGGACATTCAGGCATATTTTCTTTTTTTAACATTGTTATTCTCCTACACACTAAATAATACTATAACTCTCTAAAAGGATGTTAGCATCAAAATAATCTATATATATTATAATTGCTCTATAGATTTGATACAAGAATTATAAATTAAAACATAATAATCCCATTTCTTACCAAAAAGTGCCTACTTGTTAAAGAAGAAAAACTAAGTAAAATAATAATTGAAAATAAACATAAGAAAAGGGTGTAAGTGTGAAAAATATAAATTTAGATATGAATAATTTTGAACCGGTAAATACTAAAATAGAAAATATAAATATTGATAATGAACAAGTATTAAAAGTAGTTAAAGCTAAAAAGATTATGGAATTTGATGAAAATACTTATGCTAAACTGATAGATTCATCATTTCATAATGGAGTTATTGAAGTAAAGATGTTAAGCCGTCTTTTAAAAGATGCTCCTGATTTTGCACGAGGATTTATTGGAATTGCTTATAGAATTAATGAAGATGATTCTGCTTTTGAATCATTCTATCTTAGACCAACTAATGGTCGAATTGATGATCCAGTGAGAAAAAATCGCGGGTGTCAGTATTTTTCATATCCTAAATATACATTTGCTTATTTTAGAGATAAAAATATTACTGATTATGAAGGACCAGCTGATATTGGATTGGATGAATGGATCAGTTTAAAAGCGGTTATTGAAAATGAGCAGGCTAAATTTTATCTAAATGATAACAAGGAACCAGTTTTAGTTGTTGATAATATGAAACATGGGGTTGGAAAACATGGAGCAATTGGATTCTTTGTTGATGTTGGAACCGAAGCATATTTTATGGATTTAAAAATAACATGTAGTGATTAAATGGGTATTATTAATTATTTAAAAAATGTACGATTATCGTACATTTTTTAAATAAAGAGCTATTATGAGCATTTTGTTGCTTATAATAGTTTTTATAAAGTTTTTTCCATCATTATTTTCAATGGTGTTAAACCACATTTTTCATAAAATTTCATTGCAGATTCATTTAAACACCAAACATTCAAGGTAATATGATAACAATCATGTTCTTTAGCAAAGCTAACAACGTGTTCATATAGTTTAGTGCCAATATGTTGACCACGACAATTTTCATCAACACATAAATCATCAATGTATAAAGTTATTTTGTTACCATAATTGTTTTGAAAGATACAAAAAGCATATCCTAAAACTTTTTGCTTTTCATCGGTATAAACAAAAATAGGGCGACTATCATCATTGATGATTGCTAAAAGCTGCTCATCATTATATTTTTTACCCCCATGTTTAAATAAATCTGGTCTTCCATCAGCGTGAACATTATTCACTTGATACAAAAGATTATTAATTCCATTAATATCATTTTCTTGAGCTCTTCTTATCATAATCACACCTCACTTGAATTTATTATATAAAAAGACTAACATATTTACAAATCTTAATAAAAATATTAGTCAGTGATTCTATATTATTACTGTAATTTAAAAAGGATTTAATAATGATGAGATACAGCTTTAATTTTAATAATCAATCTAGTTGCTTATCTATTAATCAGTAGAATCGATGATATCTATTGAATTAAATAGACATATAGTTAGAAATTTTAATGGAGCAAATATTCTAGGATAAGTTTATGGTTTACAATTTTGTCTATTATTTGATAATGATGGTATAATTATACTAAGGAGGAATTATTATGGCCTTATTTGATAATTTAAGTAAGAAAGCAGTAAAGTTAACAGAAAAAACAATTGAGAAATCATCAGAATTGGCTGATACTGCTAAAACTAAGGTAAGTATAAAAAGTGCTGAAGCTGATATGGATGAACAATTCATTAAATTAGGAAAGATTTATTATAATATTATGTTAAAAGATAATGTCATTGATGAAGAAACTGCTGAAATTATTAAAGAAATTGAAAGATTACAAGAAAAAATTGATAATTTAAAACAAAATTTAAAAAATGATGAATAAGAACACTAATTTATAGTGTTCTTATTTTATGTTCCAGCAATGATTTAGTGGACCACTGCCATGACCTAAATCTAAGTTATCTTTTAAAGCTCCAGTTAAATAAGCTTTTGCTTGTGTAACACTATCTTCAACACAATAGCCTAATGCTAAGTTTGATGCAATAGCAGAAGAAAGAGTACATCCTGTACCATGAGTATTAGGATTATCAATTTTATCTTCTTTTAACCATACTATATTTCCTTGGAAATAAAGCAAATCATCAGCACGATTTTCAAAATGACCACCTTTGATTAAAATATGTCCTGAATACCACTCAGATATTTTCTTAGCAGCCTTTACCATATCATCTTTACTATTTATTTGAATATCAGTAAGTACTGTTGCTTCAGGAATATTTGGTGTAATGATCGTTGCAAGTGGAATAAGTTTTTCTTTTAAAATTTTTAATGCATTATCGGCAAGTAAACGTGAACCACTAGTTGCTACCATTACTGGATCAACCACTATTTTTAAATCAGGATGTTCACTTAATTTTTTTACTATCATTGCAATTAATTCAGGATTAGAAACCATCCCAATTTTAACAGCATCAGGATAAATATCATCAAAGATGCTATCCAATTGTTCACCTAGAAATTCTGGTGTAACATCCATAATATCGCTAACCCCCATAGTGTTTTGAGCAGTTAAAGCAGTAATTACACTCATTCCATAAACTTTATGAGCCATCATTGTTTTTAAATCAGCTTGGATCCCGGCGCCACCAGAGCAATCAGAACCGGCAATAGTTAAAACTTTTTTCATTTTAATCCCCCATTTCAGATATATTTTTAAAATATTTATCACTTATAGTACAAATTTGAGCCCATTTATCTTGATTACTTGTATCATAAATAGCCCAGACAGTAAATCCTGCTTGCTTTGCTGATACAATTGCATGAAAGGCATCCTCAATTACAACACATTCATTTATTTTTAATTTTAACTGTTTAGCTGCAAACTGGTATATTTCACCATTTTGTTTATCTAAATCAGTTTGTTCAGTAGTAATAATTTTTGTAAATAATTTTGATAAAGAATATTTATCTAAAATTGTATTTGTAATTTCTAAGGTATTAGCAGTTAGCAAGCATAATTTCTTTTGTTCTTTTACACATTTAATTAAAAAATCTTTAGCACCAGGTTTTAATGTGGTTTCAGTTAAATAACGTTTTTTAAGCAATGTATTTATTTCCTGGTAGATTTGTTGATAAGATTCATTTAAAGAATATTCTTTGCTTATATATTTGATAGCTTGATTAATTGATAATGGTGCTAAAATTTTATCTAAATCATTTTTTGGAATAATATTTTTAGAAAGTAAATAACGACTACCTATATTATTCCAAATAAACATTGAATCAAGTAAAGTACCATCTAAATCAATTATATAACCTTTAATCATAAATAACCTGAGCTCGCTTTTTTAAATTTGAAGCGGCTTCACTAATATTAGTAGCTGCCATAATGGCTGATACAACAGCAATTCCTGCTAAGTTACAGTTTTTTAAAGACAAACAATTATCATAATTGATACCACCAATAGCAACAACTGGGATATCAACATTTTTTGTTATTGTCTGTAGCTGTTCAATACTAAGATTAGTAGTATTATCTTTTGTAGTTGTTGAAAACATCGCTCCTGCTCCTAAGTAAGTTGCTCCCGCTTTTTTAGCAGCGATAGCTTCATCTAAATTATGGGCAGAAACTCCTAAAATTTTATCTGGACCAATTTTTTGACGAATCAAACTAGCTGGTAAATCATCTTGACCGATATGAATTCCATCACTATCAACAGCTAAAGCTACTTCTAAGTTATCATTGATTATAAAAGGAACCTTATATTTGTTACAAACTTGTTTAACTTTTTTAGCTAGTTCGATAAAAGAATCATTATCAATGTTTTTTTCACGAAGCTGCACCATGGTAACACCACCTAAAATTGCTTTTTCTACATCATCTTCTAGGTTTCGATTAGCTAGCCAGTGTCTATCGGTAACTAAATATAAGTTTAGTTGTTCTTTAATAAAGTTCAATTTTTACACCTGCCTTTAATTTTGGAAAAGTAATTGTACTTAAAGCATCGATTAAATAAACTTTAAAGCTGCCAGTACCTAAGTCTTGATTACGAATTTTTTGATCAGCAATTTCTCCACAATACCCCATTAAAGCAGTAGTGTAGGCTGTAGTTTCTAAAATGTCACTTTGACCTACCGCTACAAAAGCACCTAAGATAGCTGAAAGCATGCAGCCAGTACCGCTTATTTTAGCCATAGTTGAACAGCCATTTTTAATCACAAATGCTTTATTAGCATTAGCAACAATATCAATTTCTCCAGTAATTGCAATAATAGCGCCAGTTTCCTGACTAAACTTTTTAGCAAAACTAATAGTTTCATCTAGATTTGAATTAGTGACTAAGTCATTAATATTAGCATCAATGGCACTGCTAGCGGTAAAGTTTTTAGCTAAAGTTTTGATTTCTGAAATATTACCACGAATAACTGTAAAATTAATTTCACTCAATAATTTTTTAGCGGCTTCTTTTCTAAATGCACTAGCACCTACCCCAACAGGATCAAAAATAATAGGATGATTAAGATGATTAGCCATTTTTCCTGCTTTAACCATCGCGATTATTTTATTTTCATTAAGGGTACCAAGGTTGATAACTAATGAATTACTAATAGTTGTAATTTCCACAACTTCATTAGGATCATCAGCCATTATTGGACTGCCACCAGTTGCTAAAATCGCATTAGCACAGTCGTTAACAGTGACATAATTAGTAATACAATGAACAATGGGATTACGAAACTTTACTTCCTTCATTACATTCTCATACATTTTTTTACTCACTTTCAAATTAATATATTGGTTGTTTATATCATAGCATTTTATTGTTAGTTAGACAATTAAGTGATTATTACTATATTTTTTGTTAATAATCAAAAAGTATAGTTGCTTATAATTAAATTTTCTAGTATAATCTATTGGGTTGGCAAAAAACCTAGAATGGAGCGATTATAAATGAAAGATAGTTATGATGTCATAGTTGTTGGGGCTGGACCGGCAGGAATTATGGCTTGTTATGAATTATATTTAAAGCAGCCCGATTTAAGTGTGTTATTAGTTGATAAAGGACGCGATGTAATGGATAGACGTTGTCCGATTAAAGAAAAAAAGATCAAAGCGTGTCCAATAATTAAAGATAATGAACCAGGATGCTTACCAGCTTGTTCAATTACATCTGGTTTTGGTGGTGCTGGAGCTTATTCAGATGGAAAATTTAATATTACAAGTGAATTTGGTGGCTGGCTAACTGACTACCTTTCAACAGATGAAGTTGAAGATATTATTCATTATGTTGATGATTTATATTTACGCCATGGAGCTACTGAGGAAATTACTGATCCAACTACTGATAAAGTAAAAGAAATCGAACATCGTGGATATGCAGTAGGATTAAAATTATTGCGTGCTAAAGTTCGTCATTTAGGAACAGAAGAAAATTTAAGAATCATGACAGAAATGTCTAATGAGTTAAAGAAACATATCGATATGGCTTTTGCTACTGCAGTTAAAGAAGTGATTGTGGAAAATAATCAGGCTTCAGGAGTCATATTAGAAAATGGTCAAGAAATTAAAGCTAAGAAGATTGTTTTAGCACCTGGACGTGATGGTTCTGCCTGGTTAACAAAAGTTTTAAAACAACATGGAATCGAATTATACAATAACCAGGTTGATATTGGAGTTCGTGTTGAAACTAGTAATATAGTTATGAATGAAATTAATGAAAATTTATATGAAGGTAAATTTGTTTATAATGCTAGTGTGGGAACTCGAGTAAGAACATTCTGTTCAAACCCATCTGGTCATGTTGTTATTGAAAACCATAGTGGAACAATGTTAGCTAATGGACATGCTTATCATGATCCAAAATTAGGTAGCAAAAATACAAACTTTGCATTATTAGTTTCTCATACATTTAGTGAACCATTTAATGAACCAAATGAATTTGCTCATGAAGTAAGTCGTTTAGCTAATAAGTTATCTAATGGTTCTGTAATTGTTCAAAGATATGGTGATATTAAAAGAGGACGTCGTACTACTGAAAAACGTTTAAAAGAAGGTTATACAGTACCTACACTTGCTGAGGCTGTACCTGGAGATTTAGGATTAGTACTTCCTTATAATACTATGAAGTCAATTATTGAAATGATTGAAGCATTAGATAATGTTACTCCAGGAATTGCTAATGAGCATACATTATTATATGGAGTAGAAGCTAAATTCTATTCTGCAAGACCTAAAGTAAGAGAAGGTTTTGAATGTGAAATTGATAATTTATATGTTGCTGGTGATGGAGCTGGTTTAACTAGAGGATTAGCTCAAGCTGGTGCTAATGGTATTATTGTAGCACGTCATATTATTGATCATATTAAATAAGTCTTACACTTTTAGTAAGACTTTTTTTGTTTTACGATATTTATTGACAAGGATAATGATATTTTCTATACTTAATTCATACTAAAATAGTATGAATAGAGGTGGGAAGATGAGTTTTGAACTGTTAAAACAGTTAAGACATAACTTTAGAAATGGACGAATGTGTTGTTTTGTATAAATCTAAAAGAAAAGTAAAAAAGGGGATATAATAATGAATAAAAAAGAATTAAGATTTGAAACAAAACAATTACATATTGGACAAGAAACACCTGACATTGCAACAGGTGCACGTGCTGTTCCAATTTATCAAACAACGTCATATGTTTTTAAAGATTGTAAACAGGCTGAAGAGCGCTTTAGTTTAAGTGATGCTGGTAATATTTATGGTCGCTTAACTAACAGTACTCAAGAGGTACTAGAAAATCGAATCGCTGCTTTAGAAGGAGGGGTTGGTGCATTAGCGGTAGCTTCTGGTGCTGCTGCAATAACTTATGCTCTAATATCTTTAACTCAGGCAGGTGATCATATAGTTGCCGCTAAACAAATCTATGGGGGCTCATATAATTTATTAGCACACACTTTAGTTAGTTATGGAATTACTACGACATTTGTTGATGGCGACGATCCAGAAAATTTTAAAAAAGCTTTAAAAGAAAATACCAAAGCAATTTTTATAGAAACCTTAGGTAATCCTAATTCTAGTTTGATCGATATTGAAGCCGTAGCTAAAATAGCTCATGATTTTAAAATACCATTAATTGTTGATAATACATTTGCATCACCATATTTATTTAGACCAATTGAACATGGATGTGATATTGTAGTTCATTCAGCAACTAAATTTATTGGTGGTCATGGTACGACCTTAGGTGGAATAATAGTTGATTCAGGTAATTTTGATTGGCGAGCTTCTGGTAAATTTCCACAATTAACAAAACCAGATGCTAGTTATCATAATGTAGTTTTTGATGAGGTTGCTGGCAATAAAGCCTATATTACAAGAATAAGAGCTATTTATCTACGTGATACTGGTGCTGCTATTTCCCCATTTAATGCATTTTTGTTATTACAGGGAGTAGAAACACTATCACTAAGAGTAGAGCGACATGTTGAAAATGCTTTAAAAATTGTAGATTATTTAAATAATCATCCATTAGTTGAAAAAGTAAATCATCCATCATTAAAAGATAGTTCATACAATCATTTATATAAGCGTTATTTTAAAAATGGTGCTGGTTCTATCTTTACTTTTGAAATTAAAGGTGGTGCTTTAGAAGCTAAGAAGTTTATTGATTCTTTAGAAATCTTTTCTTTACTAGCCAATGTCGCAGATGTAAAATCGCTAGTTATTCATCCTGCTAGTACAACTCATTCACAAATGAATGAACAAGAATTGTTGAATTCTGGAATTAAACCAAATACGATTAGATTATCAATTGGAACAGAACACATTTGTGATTTAATAGAAGATCTTGATAATGCTTTTAAACAAATTTAAATAATGAGTATAAAAAATTTATGTATGGTTATACTACTAATGTAGTTGCCAAAACCTTAAATTTCTATTGACTAAAAGCCACTATAAGTGGCTTTTATGTTACAATTAAATAGAAGGTGATTATATGGGCGAACTTAGAAAAATACCTTATGTTGGTAAAGCAACTGAAGCATCATTAAATTTAATTGGATATAACACAATTGAATCATTAAAAGGTGCTGATCCTGAAAAGATGTATCAAAAAGAATGTGAGTTACGGGATTTAGAAGTAGATCGTTGTCAGCTATATATGTATCGAATGGTTGTTTATTATGCTAATACCAAAAATCCTGATCCAGATAAATTAAAGTGGTGGTATTGGAAAGATTGATATTGACAAGCAAGATTAGATAAGTTAAGATTACAACGTATAAATAAAGGCGATGAATAGAGGAGTAATTGTATTTTGAAATTATAGAGAGTCTCGGCTGGTGGAAAGAGATAATGAATGGTACAATGAATAAAGACTAGGAGCCGTATCTAGGATACTTAAATTGATTAGATAACGTGAGCCACGTTACAGGCAAGACTATTATTAGATAGTTGATGAGGTTAATAAGGTGACTTATTAACGAATTAGGGTGGTACCACGATAGCTTTCGTCCCTTGCGGATGGAAGCTTTTTATATTTTAGGAGGAGAAAATGGAAGAAAGAAAGTTTAGTGAACAAGAATTAGTTCGCCGCGAAAAGTTAAAAGAATTAGTAGAAAAAGGAATTGATCCATTTGGTCAAAGATTTGATGTAACAGCTTATTCAAAAGAAATTAAAGAAACATATGGTGATAAAACTCATGAAGAATTAGAAGAGTTAGCTATTGAAGTTAGCGTTGCTGGAAGAATTATGACTAAACGTCGTAAAGGTAAAGTATGTTTCATGCATATTCAAGATCGTGATGGACAAATCCAATTATATATCCGTAAGGATACTGTTGGTGAAGATGTATATGAAATCATCAAAAAAGGTGATATTGGAGACATTGTAGGTGTAAAAGGAACTGTATTCATGACTAATACAGGTGAATGTTCAATTAAAGTATCTAGCTATACTCACTTAACAAAAGCTTTACGCCCATTACCAGAAAAATATCATGGTTTAACTGATGTTGAAGAACGTTATCGTCGTCGCTATGTTGATTTAATTATGAATGAAGATGCTCGTAAAATCGCATTTACAAGACCTAAAATTATTCGTTCAATTCAACATTATTTAGATAGTAAAGGATATGTAGAAGTAGAAACACCAGTATTAAATCCTATTTTAGGTGGTGCAGCTGCTCGTCCATTTATCACTCATCACAATACATTAGATATGAACTATTATTTACGTATTGCTACTGAATTATCTTTAAAAAGATTAATTGTTGGTGGTATGGATGCTGTTTATGAAATTGGACGTTTATTTAGAAATGAAGGAATGGATAGAACACATAATCCAGAATTTACAACAATTGAAGTTTATAAAGCTTTCAGTGACTTAGAAGGAATGATGGATTTAACTGAAGGAATCATTTCTAATGCAGCTAATGAAGTTTGTGGTACATATGATATTGAATATAAAGGACATAAAATTTCTTTAGCTCCTGGATTTAAACGTATTTCTATGACAGAAGCAATAAAAGAAAAAACAGGAATTGATTTTGCAGGAGATATGACTTTTGAACAAGCTAAAGAATTAGCTAAAGAACATGGTATTGAAGTAGAACCACATTATGAATATGGTCATATCATTAATGAATTCTTTGAAAAATATGTAGAAGAAACAATTGTTGATCCAACATTTGTTTATGGACATCCAGTAGAAATTTCACCATTAGCAAGAAAAAATCCTGAAGATCCACGTTTTACACAACGTTTTGAATTATTTATCTGTGGTAATGAATATGCAAATGCTTTTAATGAATTAAATGACCCAGATGATCAATATGAAAGATTTGCAAATCAGTTAAAAGAAAAAGAACTTGGAAATGACGAAGCTAATGAAATGGATTTAGATTATGTAGAAGCATTAGAATACGGATTACCACCAACAGGTGGAATGGGTATGGGTATTGATAGACTTGTGATGTTATTAACTGGTCAAGAATCTATCCAAGAAGTTATCTTGTTCCCACAAATGAAACCAAGAAATAAATAGTGATAAAATCAGGATAATTTGAATTATTTTAACCCAATAAATAATAAAAATAAAAAGCATAACTTAAACAATAATCATCTCTATAAACGAAATGATATTGAGTTTATTGTTATGCTTTTTTTATTTGACTCTCATAGCGAGATTTATGATACTGGCATACAAGTGGCATACACTATATTATAATTTATCAATATATTCAATTAAGTTCTTACGACTATTTTCATAAATATGTGTATACGTACTTCGTAACATTTCTACACTATGCCCCAATCTATCAGCAATTAATAATTCAGAAATCACAGGATTTGACAATAAATAGCTTGCATGAGAATGTCTTAGTCCATGTACTGTTATTTTTTTAACTCCAGATTTTTTTACATCTGCATTAAACCATCTTCTAAGTGTAGCTATAGAGATATAGGTTTGATCCTTATATAAATAATAGTCTTCATTAAATCCATCCTGTTGAGAAACAATAATATATCGCCTTTTTAATTTTTCTACCAGTCTATCTGGTAATTGAATAGTTCTATTTGAACGTGAAGTTTTAGGTGATGTTATTTGTGATGTAATCGCACTTAATGATTTAGATATTCTTAATTTATTATTAATAAGATCGACATCTTTCCATTGTAAAGCACAGAATTCACCAATACGTAAACCAGTAAGAAACATAAATTCATAAATATCCCTTTTATATTCATCTTCAACGCTATTAATAAATTTGTGATATTCATCTATCTCCCAAAAGTTTTCTTCACTAGATTGCCTTTTTATAATCTTATTTGGATCTTTAGGTGGTTTAACTTTATGACATGGATTCTTTTGTAACCAGTCATGATCAACAGCATATGTGAATAAACCTGACAGGTGTAGTAAAATATTACGTGTAGATGATTCGCCATAAATTCTCCCATCATATCCATTTTGTGAAATAGCATTAATCCAACGTGTAATTTCTAATGTTGTAATATCATCAATATAACGATTACCAAAACTAGGTGATATAACATGTGTTTCAAATCTCTTATAAGCCTTGAGAGTAGATAATTTAATATGATTGGGAGCATCTTTATGATACTCCTCAATCAAATCATTTAATTTTATACGAGTTGGTAAAATATTATTATATTGTTTCAAAAATTCTGCTTCCGCTAATTTTGCTGCTTTTTTGCTTTTAAATCCGCTACGTTTATAATTCTTTCTTTTTCCATTTTCATCTTTCGGTAGTTTTCCATAGAATGACCATGTTCCATTACTTTCTTTTTGTTGAGCCATTATATTGCTCCTACAATAGCATTATGATAATTCTTTCTATTGATGTGATGCTGATTTCAGTTTTAAATAATTCAATTGTTCCAGTACATCATTAGTCATTGTCATAAATTATATTCTCCAGTTCTTTTAATATTATTTGATTGCTTTCTTTAACTGCCTGCTTATCTGTTTTCTTATAATAAAGTTCATGTTCTTCTTTTATATTAAATTTATTATTAGTAATAGGATGTTTTTCAATAATTTTTCCGTTATAATATATAAGAAGTTCTTTGTTTTGGACCACTAGTCCGACACGTTTTCCAATATATTCTTGTGGTAGGGAATATTTATTGTATTTATACTGGAATAGTGATTCATTTGTAACATAGACTTCATTTAATTTAAGGTGATACCTGCTTCTGATTTCTTTGCTGGGTAACGGAAGCAGATCACCTTTTTCTTTTTCTAAAAGAAAATTTCTAGGAAGCCTTGTTGCCTGTGAGGAACGTTCATTATCCTCGTTATTGATTATTTCCAGTTTGTCATGTATATCAGATAATCCGCTATAATAACCGTTATAATTTTTAAGCTGATCCACTATTTTATTTTGTGTCTCAGTTTTTCCTTTGGTTTGAGGTCTATATGGCATACATGGCATAGGTGTTATTCCATAATCTTTACAGAATTCTTCAAATTTACTGTTTAATAAAGCTTTATCATCAGCTGATTTACGAGGCTTTTCTACAAATGCTTTAAGATTGTCAATGACCAGTTCTTTAGGAACACCACCGATTTCTTCAAATGCCTGGGCTAAAAATATTAACAGGTTATCAGTTGTAGGTTTTAATATTACCTGCCTGTAATTATATCTTGACCATGATAAAGTCAGAGTAGGAATATATACTACTGTCTGCGTGCCATTTTTATCTGTAAGTTTAACTTTTTCTTTCATATCGAACTGAGCCTGTTGACCAGGATTGGTTTCAAAACGTTCGATAAAAGAATCGGTTCTGTTATTTTTAAATTTACTATTGAGCTCTTCGTTACCCTTAATGTATCTGAAAAATGTCGAACGTGTACAGGTGATACCATGTTCACGTTTCATAAAATAATAAATATGATCGATATAATCAAAATTTCTCTGTTCATCACACAAATATTTGTATATAAGATCTTTATAATCATCTAAATATCTTTTTCTGTTTCTTGTTTTTTTAGGTGCGATACCGTTTAGCCTTCTGCTTAGTGTTTTTCGGCTACAGTTTAATTCTCTTGCAAGTTTAGAAACATTCAATTTAATTTCTCCTTCCTTATAGGCACTGCTTAACATTAAAGCCTGATCCAAATTATTTATTTTAATGACTGCTGTATTCAATATAATTCACTCCTTTACAGGAAAGAATTATATCAAAAAAGATTACCCTGATTAATGCAAAGTGTAACCACTTATCTGCAACAATTTGGGTAATCTTATTTTAACTTTTATAATAGAAAAAAAGTTTTATAACAATGTTAAAAAGAGAAGTTGATTATTCTAGAAAATTTGAAGAAATATTGAAAAATAGTCGAAATGGGGGATAGTGATTTATTCGAGAAGAAAACTACAAATAACTAGATTTGATTATTAAATATTGATATTAATAAATGATCTTTACTATTGTTTAAATTTAGTATTGGTATATGTAATAAAAAAATTTACTTTAATTATTAAAAAAAATTATATGTATGAAGTGGGAAAGATGTTCTACAAAATCAATATTTTCTATTTCAAGATTAGCAAGTTTCATTGCTTTTACATAGTTCTTATTATAGGCAACACGATCATATAGATACACACAATGATATAATATTGTTAGGTATAAATCGTAAATTTGTATTCTGTTTTTTTGTAATACTCTTTCTAATATATTAAATAAACTGGTCATTTGTTTGTGTGATTTTAATTTGAATTCAGCAAGTTTTTCAACAGTCACATTTGTTTCGATTATAGCGTTTAATATTTGATGATACTTAATAAAGTCTAAATGTTGATATATTGTTTGACTTATTACTTTTGATAATGAATCAGGATTTATTTTATCACGACTTAAATTATTTACAATATCTTGCAACATTATACCTTGCTTTTGCAAATATATCATCAAAAAAATTTCTTCTTTTGAAGTCACATATTTATAGAGTCCACCTCTTGCAAGATTCATTTCTTTGGCAATCATTGTTAGCGTTATTTCATGGTAAGTTTTTTCATAAAATAATTTATCTGTAGTATCCATGATTTGTTGTATTCGTATATTTTTATTCTCTTGACTTTTTGCTCTAATAAAGTTTTTTTTCATTATCATCACTCTTTCTTTTAGATTATAGCAAACAAATAAAAAAAATTCAATTGACAAGAGACACGATATCACTTATTATGTTTTATATAAGAGACGATATGTCCCTTATAGAAGGGAGAGATATTGTGAAAGATTTTGTATATCAAATGCCTGTAAAGGTATATTTTGGTAAAAACAGTGTCAAGAGATATCTTAAAGACGAATTAAAGCATTATGGCAAGAATATAATGCTCGCTTATGGTCAAGAATCAATCAAAAGAAATGGTATCTATGACGAAGTTATCGAGGTCTTGGGGGAATGCGGAAAGAATATTATTGATTTTCCAGGAATATCAGCAAATCCTACTTATGAAAAAGTTTTGGATGGAATTAAGCTATATAAAGAAAATAATGTTGATTTAATCCTTGCTATCGGTGGAGGATCTGTCATCGATTGTTGTAAAGTCATTTGCTCAGGTACTGAAATTAATGAGGATATTTGGGAAGCTCAATTAGAAAAAGGAGTAATTCCAGAAAATATGGGAAATTTTGCTGTCATTTTAACTTTATCCGGAGCAGGAGCGGAGATGGATTGTTTGGGAGCAGTAACATATGAAAAAAGACATGAGAAGAAAACGTTAACTGGTCCGTATGCTAAATTTGTAATCGAAGATCCAAATTATATTATGACAGTTCCTCTTAAAGTATTTATGCCTGGAGTATTTGACAGTTTGACACATTGTATGGAAACTTATTTTGGAAAAACCACTAATGTATCAGACTTATTGAATGAAGGTTTAATGAAAGATATTATTTACAATATGAGAGAATTGATTCATGGAAATGATAGCTTAGAAGTTCGATCTAATTTAATGTGGGATTCATCATTGGTACAAACATTTTTGTTTAATGTTGGTAAGCCTGGTGACTTTCAAGCACATAAAATTGAAAATGCATTAGGAGCTTATTCTCATGGTACACATGGACAACAACTTGCAGTTATTCAACCGGCGTACTATAGAGCCGTTTATAAGGGAGATATATCTAAGTTTGCTAGATTTTCACGTGTTATTATGGAAATTCATGATAAAGATTCAGAAGAAAATATAGCATTAAAAGGAATAGAGGCATTAGAGAAATTAATCAAGGAGGCTCAACTGTCAACTACATTTACAGAATTAGGATATGAGCTAACGGAAGATATAGCAAGAACTGTGTCTCAGACATGTGAGATTTCTAATACAGGTCCTAGAGAATTAACAAGAGAAGAGATATATGAATTATTACTGCGTTGCAAATAGCGATATTGTATTGGTTTGATTAGAAAGAAAGGAAGGCATTATTATGGTCAAACATCTATATTTAATGAGACATGGAGAAACGTTATTTAATGTAAGAAGAAAAATTCAAGGATGGTGTGATTCTCCATTAACGGAAAACGGAGTAAAACAAGCAAAGGCAGTTCGAGAAATTTTAAAAGATATTCAATTTGATCATTATTATAGTTCTACAGCTGAGAGGTGTTGTGATACGCTAGAAATAGTTACTGATCATAAGGTTGAATATAAACGATTAAAACAGCTAAAAGAAAGAAATTTTGGTATTTTTGAGGGTGAAAGTGAAGATTTAAATCCTAAAATAGATTGGTCATTTGATTATGATGATTTATTCCCACATTATGGTGGAGAGTATTTTCAAGATGTAGTTGATAGGGTGGCAGGTATCTTAAAAGAAATTATGGATAAGATGGATCATCAATGTGTACTTGCTGTTTCGCATGGAGGAGCGTGTTATTCTTTTTTAAGTAGTGTAACGGATCCTAGTGTTGTAAATAATCAAGGTGGATTAACTAATTGTTGTATTTTGCATTTTGAATATGAAAATGATACATTTAGATATATTGACAGTATAAGACCAGACTTTGAAAGTTGCAAATAGATTTCTATCGTGTTTACTTATCATTAGAGTAAATGTGTACTTTTATTATCTTTATTAAAAACGTACTAATTATTAAAATAAACACATAACATGAATATAAAGTAGTGGCATACATTCTGGCATACAAGATAAGATAACTATATATAAAATCTACAAGCTATATATTTTTTTAGTCGTTTACTAATACAAAATAACATGTAAAAATATATATAAAAATTATGTATGAATTGAAATGGATTTAGATTACGTAGAAGCATTAGAATACGGATTACCACCAACTGGTGGAATGGGTATGGGTATTGATCGTTTAGTTATGTTATTAACTGGTCAAGAAAGTATCCAAGAAGTTATCTTATTCCCTCAAATGAAACCAAGAGGAAAATAATCGATAAATTAAAAAGTATAAAATAGCTAAAAATTGGCATACTTGAAATTAGGCGGTTATATGTTATAATCTGCTTGTAAATCGAAAAGTATTGTATCAAATGCAAAAAGGTAAGGAGTCGCATTCCTTACCTTTTCTAGTTTTTAGAGTGAACTTAACATCAGTTTAGTTATCGTTATAAATATCTATCTAGCTATTTGCATATGTAATATATAATTACCTTTGCCATGACAGAAATAACCTGATTATAAAATACAGATGATTTGTCATTAAATTGTAGATAAATATTAATTTTAATATAATAATTTAAATATTTTTATTAGGATAGTCAGTTATATTACAATTATTTTCTATTATCATAAAATAGTAAAGATTAATATAAAATATACAATTAAAAATTGTTGTAAAAATAACATAGTTGCGTATAATATAAGTGAAAAAGGAGCTATCGTTAAGTAGTTGTTCCAAGAATAAAAGTTATTCAAAAAATATAACCGTTACAATTGATGTTGGGCGGTTATTTTCTTTTGGTAATCTTTATAATTAAAGAGATTAATGCAATATGTATCACAACAAATTAAAATAAATCTTCATATATTATCATAAGTATCTAAAGCAGTAATGATTTAATAACATTTTATATAAAAAAGAATATGAACTGTGGATAATATCAGATAACTAGTATTTCATTGCAAAAAGATAGCAATCATAGTAAGTGGATATTATAATTATAGATATAAATGATTACAGTTTGAAAGGAATAATAATATGAGATTAGGAACTACTTATATATGTGTTGAAGATATAGAAAAATCTTTGAATTTTTATAAATTACTTTTACAAAAAGAACCATTATATTGCAATGATGATAGGTGGATAGTATTTGATTGTGGTAATCAGTTAGCGCTTTATAATAAAAAATATGATAAAAAGCTTTTAAAAGAGGAACAGGATATTCATTTTAATCAAGCTTATATTGATGATTTTTTTAAAGAAGATGATTATAAAAAGAATAATGTTGTTATTTTTAATTTTGAAGCAGATGATTTAAAAAGTGAGTACCAAAGAATAAAGTCATTGAAAATAGGAAAGGTTTCTCAAATAGTGTATGTGAATATTCATATGCCGTATTATTATTTTAATGTAATCGATCCAGATGGTAATATTTTAGAAATAACAGGGAGTTATTAATATAGTAGTTAAATTTGTAAATGATATTAAAAATTAATGCCGATTAGCTAAGAAAATGCAATATTAAGAATATCTATAATGATAGCTTCGAAGAAGATGTTGGAAAAGCAGAAGTAATTGAAATTTATAATTAGAGGTGTAAATATGTGGTGGATAGTATTAGTTATAATCACTTTGTTAATATTCATGTTTATAAGAGCAGTATATATAAAAAAGAAGTATTGTTTTAAATGCGAGAAGTGTAAATGTAAATGTCAGCCATCTATCTTTAATATAGTTGGTAATTTAAATAATTATGTTGGAACAATTTATTTAAAATGTCCTAATTGTAAAGATAAACAAAAAATGATATTAATAAAGAAAGAAAAATAGTTAATGATATATTAAACGAGGGGGAAAAATTGTGGCGATTTTGACAGAAAGTATAGCAATATTTAAATATTTTGAAGAAATTTCTAAAATTCCTCGAGGATCTTTTCATGAAGAAAAGATAAGCAATTATTTAGTTGAATTTGCTAAAAAGAATAAATTGAAATATTTTCAAGATGATATGAAAAATGTCATTATTTATAAAGATGGTACTAAGGGGTATGAAAATCATCCACCAGTAATGTTGCAAGGGCATATAGATATGGTTTGTGAAAAAGACTATGATTATGACCATGATTTTGATAATGATCCTTTAAAATTGTATGTTGAAGATGGTTATTTACATGCAAAAGGAACTACTTTGGGGGCTGATGATGGTTATGCTATTAGTTATATGTTAGCAATCTTAGAAAGTAAAGATATTGATCACCCACCACTTGATTGTGTTTTTACAGTTCAAGAAGAGGTAGGAATGTTAGGAGTGCGAAACATATCAGCTGATAAAATTCGTGCTAAACGAATGATTAGTATGGATACTGGAAATGAAGCGGTAACTTGTGTTTCTTCATCAGGTGGAAGAAGGGTTACTGTAACAAAAGAACTTAATCAAATTAATAATAACTGGGATACTTACAGATTAAAGATTGAAGGATTATTAGGTGGTCATTCAGGAAAATTTATTAGTAAGGAAAGAGGAAATGCGAATAAAATTGCTTTTAGAATGTTACAGCATCTGTCCAAGAAAACTAAAATACGATTAGTTAATATAACTGGTGGTCTAAAAGCTAATGCTATTGCTAGAGAGTGTGTTGTAGAATTCGCTGTTGATACTTCGTTATCAGTTGTGCAACAAATATTTGAAAATATTATGACTAAAATCCAAACAGAATTAGAGTTTAGTGATCCTGATTTGATATATTCATTAAACCAATTACCTAAAAAAGCACCAGTTTGTTTTGATGAAAAAACTAGTCAAGAAGCGATTGATTTAATTTATTTATTGCCTGATGGTTTTAAAGCTAAAAGTATGGTTATTGATGATCTTACAACGGTATCATTAAATTTAGGACAAATGGGAGTTGTTGACAATAAGATAAAATGTCACTATTTAATTCGTAGTCCTTTGACTAGTGCTCGTGAAGAGTTAACTAACGAAATCGAACTTTTGACATCATTATTAAATGCTAGTGTACAAATAGAATCGGATTATCCTGGGTGGAATTATGAAGCTAATTCATTCATGCGAGATATTTTAAAAGAAGTTATTAAAGAGCAGTTAGGTACTGAAATGATAACTCAAGCTAGTCATGGCGGGTTAGAAATTGGAATCTTAAAAGGGCTTATCCCTGAATTAGATATTATTACTATTGGACCTGAATGTTCAGGAGCCCATACACCAGAAGAAAAAATGAACCTAGCTTCTTTTTTAAAGATGTATGAAGTATTAAAAGCGATATTAAAGAAACTGTAAAAAATCTTATCAAAAAAAGATATTATTAAATAGAATTATTGCTTTTAGGAGATTAATATGTTGGAGTTAAAGCAAAAGGTGGCTATATTTAAAAAAGACCACCGATAGAATTAACCGAATCGAATAAAATGGTTTATTAGATAAAAAATTGTTTTAAAATTTATTTGTTATACTAAATAAAGTAATAAATTGTATGATGCGTATTTATTAATTTTCAAGCAGGTTTTACAATGATCTTAAAAACACTGGGTTGATACTGATTGTAAGACTAGTGAAATGGAAGTTGCTACAATAATTGAAAACTGTTTACCATCAGTTCTTGCTAAAAGCAAAACAACCACAAAAAAAGCTTTATAAATTTTATTTAGTTTTGGATAAAAGAATAATAATTTAAAAGGATAATTAATAGCATTTAAATGTTAATTATTCTTTTTTTATTAACTTTAAGATAAATACATATATACTTTTGTTGAGGGTAAATAAAAGTTAGAGGTGATAATGATGACGTATAAATCCGAAGATATAAAAAAAATGAACAGCATTGAATTATTAAAAAATTTGTATCAATTAAATAATGCAACAATGGCCGAGTTAGTTGCTCAAACATCATTTTCACAATCTTCAGTAAGAAGTATTTTAAAAAGTTTAGAAAATAAAGGAATACTAACTTTGCAAAATGTAGATCAATCTAGTGGGGGTAGATGTCCAGGACGATATACTTTTTCTAAAGAACATTTTCAAATCTTATCCGTATTTGTTGATGAAGGAACTGTAGATTTAAAATTGAAAGATATTTTAGATAATACTATTTTTCATAAACATATAGTCTGTTCACTTAATGAAGAATTAGAAAATATTATTATCACTATAACGGAAAAATATGTAGTTAATTGTATTAGTATTGCTTCAAGTGGAGTTATTCAAGATGAATGTTTTTATACAGATCATGGTGAGTATATGACAAAACATGAAATTGCTCTAAATTTAAAAAAGAGAACGACGATACCAATTATAATTTAAAATGATGTTAATAGTATGATGATGTCAATTAAGGCCAAACAATCTTGTAATAATTTAGCGTATATTTATATGAGTGAAACTGGGATTGGAAGTGCTTATTATGTTGAAGGGAATATAATCAAAGGTCATCAATCATTTTCAGGTGAGCTAGGATTATTACCATATCAAAATCAAACAATTAATGAGGTGATTGCTAGTAAACCAGCTAAAGAGGTTTTAGAGGATATGTTTGTTTTAATTTTAGTAGCTGTAGCGGTAACGATTGATCCTGAAAAGATAATTATCGCAATGAAAAAAGATAATAATCTATCACTAACTAAAATTAAAGAAGGAGTTAGTAAATCTTTAAGCAAACGCTATTTAATTAATCTTGAAAAGTCAACTAACCCGTTAGAAGATGGACTTGATGGTTTGCATTATTTAGGAATATTAAAATTATTTGATTTATATACAGACTATAATAGGGAGAAAAGAAATGGATAAATACTTTGATTTTATTATAAGAAATGAAGATGAAACAGAGGTAGTATTAAAAGGATATTCTAAAGGAAAAGCAATGAACAAGTTATTAGAATATTTTAATATCGATAAAGCTAATAGTTATGCTTTTGGAGATAGTAATAATGATGAAGAAATGTTATTAGCTGCTGGCAATAGTGTTTTGATTGGTACTGCAGCTAAGCATTTAATCGATAAAGTTACTTATGTTTCTAAAGATGCCAAACATGATGGTGTTAGTTATGCATTAGTACAATTAGGTGTTTTGACTAAAAATATTAAAGTTTAGGAGGTAAATTTATGCAAAATAGTCCTAGAATAGAAACAGAAAGATTTATATTGAGAAAGTTTAATGATAATGATATTAATGATTTACATGAAATATTAAAAGATGAAGTAGTAAATACATATTTACCATGGTTTGTCAGTAAAACAGCAGATGATACTAAAAGATTTTTAGAAGATAGAGTTTATCCAGAATATCAAAAAGAGGTTTCTTATTTTTACGCTATTGAAGCTAAAGATAGTCATAAAGTAGTTGGATACGCAGATGTTACTGATATTGATTTAGAAGAAAAATGTGGTGATTTAGGTTATGGAATTCATCGAGATTATTGGAAAAAAGGGATTGCAAGTGAAGTAAGTCTTGCAATGTTAAAACAATTAAAAGAAGATGGTTTTGCTTATATTCATGCAACTTGTGATCAAAGAAATATTGGCAGTGGTAAAGTTATGCAAAAATGTGGCATGAAATATATGTATTCATATGAAGAACAATGGCAACCTAAAGATATTTTGGTAGTATTTAGAATGTATCAGATTAATTTAGATGGTAATGAAAAAAGGGTATTTAAAAAATATTGGGATATGTATCCAAATCATTATATTGAAGAAAATATTTAATATAGATATTAAATAATATAAATAAAGAACTTGATTCTAAGGATGTAAAAGAAACAGGTTCTTTTTTTATTGCACAAATAATTTTTTAGTTACAATGCAATAATTTGATGATTTTAACATTTTAGAAACAAATTATAAATTATTCATAAATAATTCAATGATATTTTATACCTGTCAAAACAAAGGAGGTATAAAAGATGGCTAAATCAAAATTAGTTAAGGTAAATGAAAAGATTGCTGATGAAGTTGTTAGTGATTATAAAAAAATTGAAAATGGCTTCGTTGATGGATTTAATAAAATATCTGATCGCTTTGTTGAAAATTATTTAACTAAAGATGGAGAATCAGTAGATGAAGCTAAAGTAAGACTTAATCAAGAAAAAAACAAAGAGCTAAAAAAAGAAAATAAAAAGGTAGTGTCAAATAAGTTATGAAAAAAAGTAATTTTGTTGCAATGATTTTAGGTATTATTGGAGGTATTTTATTTGCACTAGGGGCTTGTATGACTATGATTCCAGAATGGAATGCTTTTCAACCAGGAATTGTTATGGGAGTTGTCGGTTTAGTTGTTTTATTAATTATGATTTTAATTTGGCGTAAGATGGAAAATAAAAGTCCAATTAAGTTATCTGGTAAAACTATTTTAGCAACATTAATAGGTATTGTCGGTGCATTATTATTTGGTGTAGGAATGTGTATGGCAATGGTATGGAGTGACATGATTGTTGGTATTTGTGTTGGTATCGTAGGAATTGTAGTGTTACTTTGTTTAATTCCTTTTGTAAAAGGATTAAAATAATTTTGAGTAATTATTGATTTTATTTATATAATTTATGGGTAAAAGAAGGTTTGGGATAATCTTCTTTTTTATATAGAACTTGAAATTTAAAAACAAGTAGCTTTAATTAATGCTTTTTAGGTATAACAATCTATAAAAGATAAGTATTGGCTATTTTGGTTTAAAGAAGCTAAAATATTAATCGAAGGAGTGATAGAAATGTTAGGTAATTTTGAATATTCTAATCCAACAAAATTGTATTTTGGAGAAAATTCTTTAGATTTTTTAAATCAGGAATTAGCTAAATATGGTGATAATGTTATGCTGGTCTACGGTGGTGGATCAATTAAGAAAAATGGTATTTATGATCAGGTTGTAAATATTTTAAAAGCCAATAACAAAAATATTTTTGAAGATAGTGGTGTAATGCCAAATCCAACGGTAGAAAAATTATACGAAGGATGTAAAATTGCAAAAGAAAATAACGTTGATTTGATCTTAGCTGTTGGTGGCGGTTCAGTATGTGATTATTCTAAAGCTGTTTCTGTATCAGCATATTGTGAAGAAGATCCTTGGGACAAATATTATTTAAGAATGGAAGATGTTGATAACAAAATTATTCCTGTTGGTTGTGTATTAACAATGGTTGGAACTGGTTCAGAAATGAACGGTGGTGCTGTTATTACAAATCATGAAACTAAATTAAAAATTGGACATGTTTTTGGTGACAATGTTTTCCCTAAATTTTCAATTTTAAATCCAACTTTCACATATACTCTACCAAGATATCAAATGGTAGCTGGTTTCTATGATATTATGTCACATATCTTAGAACAATATTTCTCTGGTGATGATGATAATACTTCAGATTATATTGCTGAAGGTTTATTAAAATCATTAATCAATAGTTCTAAAGTAACTATTAAAGATCCAGAAAACTATGAAGCACGAAGCAATATTATGTGGATTGCAACATGGGCTTTAAACACATTGATTGCTAAAGGTAAAGCAACTGATTGGATGGTTCATATGATTGGACAATCTGTAGGTGCCTATACTGATGCTACTCATGGTATGACATTGGCAGCAGTATCAATGGCATATTATCATCATATTATGGAAGCTGGTTTACCAAAATTTAAACGTTATGCAATTAATGTTTGGAATGTAAATCCTGAAGGAAAAACTGATTTAGAAATTGCTAATGCCGGTTTAGATGCAATGGAAGCATGGATGAATGAAATCGGCTTAGTAATGAATCTTACTGATTTAGGAGTAAAAGAAGACATGCTTGAAGGTATCGCTGATGGTACATTTATCAACCAAGGCGGTTATAAAGTTTTAACACATGATGAAATTGTTGAAATATTAAAAGAAAGTATGTAAAACTATAAATTGAATAACACAACTATATAAAAAGATATCCTAAAATAATTGGGATATCTTTTTATTATATTTACAACAAAAGAAAAGCCTGCTTATCTTGATAACAAAGTATCTTTAACTATATAATTATATATATTATAAGCTGAAAAAAATTTACTTTACTAGAAATAGACATAAATAAAATAAGTGGTAAGGTAGAAAATGGAGGTAATTATGAATATACAAACATTATTAGAAAAAGCAGATACAGTTATTAAAGATGAAAAGTTAAAAGAAATGTTTAAAAAATGTTTTCTATCAACAATAGAAACAAGTATGAAAGTTGAAGGTGATAAAACTTATATTATCACTGGTGATATTAATGCTATGTGGCTACGTGATTCTAGCTGTCAGGTAAATCATTATCTAGACTATATTAATGATGATGAAGATCTAAGATTAAAAATCAAAGGATTGATTAAGGCCCAAATCGATTATGTTTTATTAGATCCTTATGCTAATGCTTTTTTAAACACTGAAGATACTATAAGAGAATATCATGATACTACTATCATGAAACCATATGTATGGGAAAGAAAATATGAAGTTGACTCATTATGTTATCCAATCAAATTAGCCTATCAATATTATCGTCAGTGTAATGATGCTTCTATTTTCGATCAAACATACTTACATTTTATTAATGTTTTCTTAGATACAATTGAAACAGAACAATATCATAGTCAAAAATCATCATATACATTTGAAAGAGATATGGCTAAAAAATGGAATCTAAGAAAAACAGAAACATTACAAAATCATGGTCATGGTTTTGATACCCGTTATACGGGAATGACATGGAGTGCTTTTAGACCAAGTGATGATGCTTGTGCTTTAAATTATAATATTCCTGGTAATATGTTTTGTAGTGTTGTTTTAGGATACTTAGAGCAAATTGTTGATGAAATATACCATGATCAATATTTAAAGGAAAGAATTATTGATTTAAAATTTCAAATCGATTATGGAATTGAATTATTTGGGACTTACTTACATCCTAAATATGGTAAAATTTATGCTTATGAAACTGATGGATATGGTAATCATGTGCTAATGGATGATGCTAACGTTCCTAGTTTACTTTCAATTCCTTATCTAGAATATACTGATATTGATGATGAAATATATCAAAATACTCGTAAATTTATTTTAAGTAAAGATAATCCATATTATTATCAAGGAAAACTGGCAAAAGGAATTGGTTCACCCCATACTTGGAAAGAATATGTTTGGCCAATAGCACTTACTATGCAGGCATTAACTTCTAATGATCCTGATGAAATTAATGAACTTATTTCAATGATTGTAAATAATACCGGTAATACTGGATATTGTCATGAAAGTTTTGATGTAAACGATGATAGCAAGTATACTAGAGAGTGGTTTTGCTGGGCTAATTCATTATTTGCAGAATTGATTATTAAAACATGTCTTAAATAATTGTTTATATGTGAAAAATCAGTATAATTTTTCAAGAAGGATAAACTCCTTCTTTTTTTATTTGATCTTTAGAAAAAATATTACCAGTTCTGTAATTCAAATCTGAAAGCGCTTTTTATATACTTGTAGTTGTCAAAGGGAGGAAAATAAGAAAATGAAATTTATTATGTCATTATTAGAAAAATATCTAATGCCGTTTTCTAATAAAATTACCGCAAACAAATTATTAAATGCGATTAAAGACGCTTGTATTTTAACCAGCCCATTTACAGTTGTTGGTTCTTTAGCAGGACTAATTAGTCAACAAGCCAATTACTGGTGTGGTGAATGGGGAATATCATTAGATGGTATTTTTGGAAGTATTGTTGATACATTCGCTAATATTAATACAGTAGCAATGGGGCTTACTGGTTTAGTTGTTGTATTAGCTTCTTCTTATAATTATGCTACTCAACTCAAAGGAAATAAAAAAGGTGATAAATGTGTTCCTTTAGTTGCTTGTGTTGTATCATTAATTGCTTATATTGCTACTATTCCAAATGCAATTGATGTTGGTGATTCAACTATTACTGCATTCCAAATTAACTTCTTCAATTATGAAGGGATGTTTACAGGAATGGTTATTGGATTAGCATCTGCATACTTATATTATCATTTAGTTAATTCAAAATATACAATTAAATTACCTGGACAAGTTCCACCAATGGTATTGAGTTCATTTTTATCAATTATTCCATTTTTTGTAATCATGGTTGTTTTTTCAGGAATTAAAGAGATTGTAACTTCATGTGGATTTGCATCACTACAAGAATTATTTACACAATTTATTATTACACCATTAAACGGAATTGGTACTGGATTACCAGCTGTTATTTTAGTAATTATTATTATGCAATTATTATGGTTCTTTGGAGTTCATGGTTTTTCAATCATGTGGGGTCTAATTTCAGTATTATGGATGCCAATTTTCTATGAACACATTCAAATTTTTGTGGAAACAGGATCTTTTGATAAAATTACAGAAGTAGCACCAAATACATTATGTAATGTTTACGCTATGATTGGTGGTTCTGGATCAACATTAGCTTTAGTTGTCTTATTATTAGTATTAGGTAAAAAAGGTTCTGCCGAAAGATCAATTGGAAAAGTTGCAATTATTCCAGGATTATTTGGTATTAATGAACCAGTAACATTTGGATTACCTATCGTATTAAATCCAATTATGTTTATTCCATTTGTATTTGTACCAGTTGTTAATGCAATTATCGGTTACTTTGCAACATCTTGGGGCTTAGTAAACCATTTAGTTGTATTGAACTCTGGGGTTGAACCAATTTTTGTTAATGCATGGGTACTTGGTGCCTTTACAATGAGTCCGGTTGTTTTATGTATAGTACTATTTATTATTGATTTAATTTTATATTATCCATTTGTAAAACTACAAATTAAACAAAATAGTATTGAAGCAGAGAGTGAAGGTGTTGTTCTTGAGTAGAATACATTTTATCCCTCATGTTCATTGGGATCGTGAATGGCTTCGTTCAACAGACGCTTCAAGAATTAAATTAGTATACTTTTTTGATCGATTAATCGATATGCTGGAAAATGACAGTAAGATGGAATGTTTTACATTTGATGGTCAAACAGCAGCTTTAGAAGATTATTTAGCTATTAAACCATATCAAAAAGAAAAAATTAGTAAACTAGTTAGTGAAAGAAAATTATTGATTGGTCCATGGTATGTCCAGCCAGATATGATTATTCCTTCTGGTGAAGCCCTAATTAGAAATTTATTAGTAGGTTCAAAATATGCTAGCTCATTAGGACATTGTATGAATGTTGGCTGGGTACCGGACGCTTTTGGTCAAAACAAAGTTACACCTTATTTATTTAAAGAATTAGGAATGAAAGGTGTCTATGCTTGGCGTGGTTTTGATTACGAATGTTTAGATGATTCATTGTTTTTATGGAAAGGAAATGGCAATACTGTTTTACCAGCAGTTCATTTTGCCTTGGGTTATGGACATTATCGTGGTTTCCCTGAAGATTATCAGGAAGTAAAAAAGGATATGGAAAATTTCATTCCTAAATTAAAAGCTCGTTATCAAGATCAAGAAGTATTATTCATGCTTGGTAGTGATTACGCTTTTCCAAGAAGACATGCCTCAAAGACAATTGAACAATTAAAAAAAGATGGTTATAACTGTCAAATGAATAATCCAGAAGATTATTTAGATACATTGTTACAAGCAGCTAAAAACAATAATCATCAATTAAATGTTTATGAAGGAGAGGCTCGTAGTGCCGCTTTAGGAAGAATTCATGCTGGAATTACTTCAACTAGAATTGATATCAAAAATGCCATGCGTTATTATGAAACAATGATGGCTAAAGTTGTTGAACCAATGATTGGGATTACTCGAGCATTAGGTGGTTACTGTGATCAAGAACTAGTTAATTATTTCTGGAAGATAATTTTCAAAAATCAATTCCATGATTCAATTTATAGTTCATCACCTGATAGTATCAATCATACAGTTGAAAATCGTTTATTAAATTTACGACATGGTTTAAATGAACTAATCTGGATGAATTTTAGATATTTAGCTGAAAAAACAGATTTAAGTTCACTAAAAGAAAATGAAGATATTTTAGTTTTATTTAATACCTTACCATATCAAAGAAATGATTATGCTTTTGTTAGTATGATCGTTAAAAATAAAGACTTTGTTTTAAAAAGACAAGATGGTTCAATTGTGCCTTATCAATTGACAAATGAAATAATTGATACTTGTCACGATATTGAATATTATAATGGAATGGAAAATTTCCATGATTCTGGAGAAGTATTAGAAGGAACTAAATTTAAAGTTCAACTAAAAATAGCTACTTCATTTTTACCAGCAATGGGTTATGAAATATTAAAAGTATGCTTTAATGAAACAACCGAAAATAATATTGATGGTGATGTAACTGTTTTTGAAAACGGAGCTGAAAATAAATATTTAAAAATTAAGATAGAAGCTAATGGAACAGTTACTGCAACAAACAAAATCACTAACGAAACATATCGTAATTTAAATACTTTTGTTGAAAAAGGTGATGATGGTGATGAATATAATTATTCACCATGTGTTGATGATCAAGAAATTTGTCTTAACGAAACTAAACCAACTATTACCTTAATTGAATCATCTCCAATTGAAGTCAAATATCGACTTGTATATAAGACAATGGTTCCTGAAAAGGTTGTTGATCATCATCGAGTTGCTGAATTAAAAGAATTAAATATAATTAGTGATGTTTCTTTAAAAGCTAATAGTCAAACAATTGATTTTAAAACAACAGTTGAAAATCATTCATCAGATCACATCGTACGAGTTACTTTTGATGATTTATATGAATCTTTACAAAACTGTAGTCAAGATCAATTTGGAACAATAATTAGAGATAATGTAATTGGAAATCAAAAAAGTTTAGAAGATGGTGCAACAGAATACGTTTTACCAATTTATGCAATGCAACGTTTTGTTAAATTGAATCACCAAAATTCAATTATGGCATTAATTAGTAAAGGTCCTTTAGAATATGAAGTTGAAGCTAACCAACGTCTATGTTTAACATTACTTAGAAGTGTTGGTAAATTTGGAAAAGCTGATTTATTAATTAGACCAGGTAGATCTTCTGGATATCGAATGGATACTCCATCTTCACAACTATTAGATAAATCAATTACTAGTGAATACTCAATCTTTTTAGGAAAAGCTGATCAAATGAGTGATTTGATTAGAAATGCTGAAGTTTTAAATACGCCAGTACAAAGTCGTTATTTAAATGATATTAGTCGTCATAAAAATGATAACTTAGCTTGGTGTAATAGTATTTTCAAATTAGATCCAAGAGTTGAATTGATGGCTTATAAAAAATGTGAACAAGGTAATGGATCAGTTGTTCGAATCTTAAATAATCGTGATGACGATGTTGCAGAGGTAATTCTTACATTATCTAAAGATAAGCAGTGTTATTTGGCTAATGTTCAAGAAGAGAAACTTGAAAAGTTAGAAAATGAAAACGGTCAAATTTTAATTAAAAACATTATGGCAAATACTTTCATTACTGTTATAATAGAGTAGATTTTTTCTACTCTATTTTCACATGAAAGGATGGTACCCAAGGATGAGTTTAATCAAAAACTTTCAGAAGTATGGTAATAACTTAACAGAATTAGAAATTGAGTCATTTCAAAAATTATTAACTTTTGAAAATTTAGAACCCAGTCTAACAATATCCTCACTTGCCGATGCATTAAATGTATCAACAACTACTATTTTTAGAATGGTAAAAAAACTAAATTATAAATCATTTATGGATTTTCGCTATGATCTTTTATATCAGCGTCAAGATGAATTTGTTTATAAAAAATCTAGTAAAGACGCTTTAGATACAATGGAAAAAGAAATCCGTGATACTATGACAATGCTTAGAAGTGTCGATATTGATGATGCCGTTAAAGATATTGTTAATGCTAAAAGTGTTCTTATTTGTTCATCAGGAATGAATAAATATGTAGCTAAAATATTAGCAGTTAAATTAAGTTTATATGGAATTAGAACAATTTATCCTGATGATAGCTGGTTTTTATATTTAGAAGCTAATAATCTTACCAAGGATGACTTTGTTATTGTACTTTCGCGCAGTGGCGCAACGGAATCAATCCTTGATGCGATGAAAAATGCCAAACTTAGTGGTTGTAAAATATTGCTGATTACTGAAAAAAAGGCTGCGCCAATGACTAGACTATCAGATTATGTAATCAATGTTTCAGTTTCAGAAGATGAAGGATATGATATTGATTCCCGTTTACATATTCATTTGGCGATTGAATATTTATTAAGAGAAATAGTTAATCAATATTTATATAATAAAAGATATTTATAGATAAGCAGGAAGATAGAAATGGTAGAAAAAATTGTAGAGCAAATGACAATAAAAGAAAAAGTCGGTCAGTTAAATCAACATTTATATGGCTGGCAATGTTATCAAAAAGTTGATGATCACTATGAATTAACAGATACTTTTAAAAATCATGTTAAAGAATTTGGCGGTGTTGGAGCTATTTATGGAATCATGCGCGCTGATGCCTGGTCTAAAATCGACAAAGATAACGGAATTAGTAGAGAAGATAGTTTTAAAGTTATTACAATGATTCAAGAATACATCAAAGATCATTCTCGTTTTAAAATACCAGCTTTAATTAGTGAAGAATGTGTTCATGGTCACATGGCTTTAAAAAGTGCAGTATTTCCAACTCAACTAGCAATGGGAATGACTTGGGATGTTGATTTAATGGAACGAGTAAGTCAAAATGTTAGCCAGGAGTTAGCAGCTAAAGGTGGAAACTTAGCGTTATTTACTGGTTTTGATGTTTTAAGAGATCCTCGCTGGGGACGTAGTGAAGAATGTTTTAGTGAAGACCCCTTTTTAACAAGTCAAATGGTTAAAGCAGCAGTTACTGGTTTTCAAAAAGAAGATAATGGTGTTGGAGTTGTTGTTAAACATCTATGTGGACAAGGTGCTAGTGTGGGTGGACATAATTCCGATGCTGCTAATATTGGGATGCGTGAACTTCGAGAAATTCATTTACCACCAGTTCAATCGGCTAGTAAAACTCAAGCTAAAGCGGTCATGGCTGCTTATAATGAAATTGATGGTATTCCTTGTCATGTTAATAAAAATCTTCTTAGTGATATATTAAGAAAAGAATATGATTTTAAAGGAATTGTAATGGCTGATGGCTGTGCTTTAGATCGTCTGTTATTGATGAATAATAATCCTTTACAAATGGCTAGTAAAGCATTAAAGGCTGGGGTTGATTTAAGCCTTTGGGATCAAGTTTATTTAAAATTAGAAGAGGCTATTAAACAAGGTTATCTGCAAGAAAAAGAGTTAGATGAGGCTGTTATTAGAGTTTTAAAACTAAAAGAAAAACTAGGTCTTTTTAACGAGTCTAAAAATATTTCTTTACCTGAAAGTGGTGACTTATTACTTGAATGTGCTAGAGAATGTCAAACATTACTAAAAAATGAAAATGATATTTTGCCACTATCTAAGGATAAAAAAATTGCTGTTATTGGTCCTAATGCAAATAATTATTTAAATCAATTAGGTGATTATACCGCTTATCAAGAAGAAAAGGATATTGTTACTGTTTTACAAGGGATTGCTAAAAAAACTAAGTATAAACCAGCTTATGCTTTAGGATGTACAACTCGGCTTAAGCAATTTGAAAATCTTGATGAAACATTAAAAATAGCTAAAGAAGCTGATGTAGTTGTTTTAGTATTAGGGGGTAATAGTACTCGCTTATATGAAAATGCTTTTGAAAATAATGGGGCTTTAAAAATACAGGAGCATAACGAAATGAATTGTGGTGAAAATATTGATTTAGCTTCATTAGAATTAGAAGGTTATCAAAATAAGTTATTAAAAGAAGTTAGTAAAGTTAATCCTAATATTGTTACTGTTTTAATTCAAGGTAGACCTCATGTAATTGATCAGGTTTTAAAATATTCTAAAGCAGTCCTTGCAGGTTTTTATCCTGGGGCTCGTGGTGGTGATGGTATCAGTGATGTCTTGTTTGGTGACTATAATCCAAGCGGTCATTTAACAGTGTCTTTACCACGTCATGTAGGAGCATTACCATGTTATTATAATCATAAATATAATGGCGCTCAAAAAGATTATGTTGATTTAGCACCAGGACCATTATTACCATTTGGATATGGTTTAAGTTATTCTGATTTTGTTTATAAAAATATAAACATGCCTAGTAAAATTAGTTTACAGCAGTTAAAAAAAGAAGGTTTTACAATTTCTTTAGATGTTTGTAATTTAAGTAACAACGATGGTAAAGATGTGGTTCAAGTATATTTAAAACACTTAAATGCCTCAATTGTTGTTAGAGTTTTAGAGTTAAAAGGATTTAAAAAAGTATTTGTTCCTAAATCATCTAAAACAAATGTTGAAATAACTCTTACATATGAAGATTTTGCTTTATGGGATGAGTTTATGAATTTTACAGTTGAGCCAGGTGAAGTTCTTGTTTGTGTTGGACAAGATAGTCAAAACTATCAAGAATTTAAAGTGGTTGTATCTAAGGAGCTTTAAAATAGCTCCTTTTTAGTTTAGATAATAATGCTTTTTTATAAAAGTTAGAAATAAATGATAACTAATAAAAAACTCAATAATTTGGGGTTTTTAATTGTTGTAATATGGTATGATATAGTTGTTAATAATATTAGGTAAAGGAGAAAATAAAAAAATGTATGATGATAAAAATATCTGCTTAGAATTGGAAGATGGTGGTTATGAATATTATCCAGTAGCTCCTGAAATAGTACAAACTTCAAATTTCAAGTTCAAAAATTTCCAACATTATGTAGATGTTAATGCTAATGGTGAGTTTGCCTACACTTATACTCGAGGTGATAATCCAACTATTAAAATTTTAGAAGATAAGGTTGCTAAATTAGAAGGTGGACAAAAAGCTCGCGCATTTGCTTCAGGGATGGGTGCAATTTCAGGGACTATTTTAAGTTTAGTAAAACAAAATGACCATATCATTATTGTTAATACTGTTTATGGTTCTTCTGTTAAATTGATTCAACGATTAGAAAAATTTGGTGTTGAAAGCACTAAAATCGATGTATCAGATACTAAAGAAATCTTTAAATATATTAAAGATAATACTAAAATGATTTATTTTGAAAGTCCTTCATCACAAAAATTTGAAATGCTTGATTTAGAAATGATTGCTGATGTTGCTAAAGAAAAAGGGATTTATACTGTAATCGATAATACTTGGGCTACCCCATTGTTACAAAACCCATTAGCTCATGGAATTGATGTAGTTATTCATTCTTGTTCAAAATATATCGGTGGACATAGTGATATTGTTGGGGGAGTTGTTATTACTAATGAATCTTTAATGGAAAAGATTGATAATTTTGCAACTATCTTACTAGGAGCAACAATGACACCTATTAATGCCTGGTTAGCGATTAGAGGTTTAAGAACCTTACCAGTGCGTATTAAATCACAAAGCGAAACAGTCAAAAAAGTAATTGATACTTTAAAAAATCATGATAAAATTGAAAAAATTTATCATCCTTATGCTGGTGATTCACACCAAAAAGAATTAGCTGATCGTTATTTAAAAGGTTATGGTAGTTTATTAGGGATTGTATTAAAAGATGCTACACCAGAAATTATTGAAAGATTTATGGATTCTTTAAAACATTTTACTCTTGCATATAGCTGGGGTGGTTTTGAAAGTCTAGCTATGCCAGTATATAAAGGTAATAATGTTGAAGAATTAAAACAACGTGGTTTAGCGTTAGGTCATATTAGGGTATATTTAGGGCTTGAAGATAGCCAATTATTAATTGATGACTTTTTACAAGCACTTGAAAAAGCATATAATGGTCAATAAATAGTAAAAACATGTTATAAATTTAATAACATGTTTTTTTTGTGTAAAGATTTGATAAATATTTTTTGTCAATTTGTATAATAATAGCGTGACATTAGTCGAACAAGAGTGTTTCAAAAGCAATTATGGTTTCACCAAAAAAGAAATTTGGTTTACTGTTGTCATGTAAAAAAGAATCATATTTACCAATAATAATTGGTAAAGTAGAATCTTGATATATTGGCGATTCCTTACTAGCAATAAAACTAATAATAGGAATATTGTTTTTAGAAGCAGTAGTAACAATTTCACTTAAACGACGTGTTTTGCCAGAATAAGAAATTACAATCATAAGAGTATTTTCAAAAAATACCTGACTAAACATTTCCATGTGAACTACGCAAAGTGCTTGATAGCCCATTAAAGTTAATCGTTGTTGAATATATTCAGCAATAGGAGCTGAAAAGCCTAAGCCAAAAACAATAATTCGTTTAGATTTATCACTCATTAATGAAGAAAATTCTTTTTTATAATCAAGATATTTTTCATTGAAGTTGATAGTAGTATCCTTGGCAGATGTCAGATGATAAATCATATCACTGTAGCCTTTAAAACCGAATTTATTACATAGTTTATAGATAGTTGAGGTACTAGTATAGTTGTCTTTTGCCATTTGACGTATGCCAATAGACTTTAATTGAGAAATATTTTTTTGCATGTAAGATACAATCTGTTTTTCCAAATTATTTAATTCATACTTTTCAATTAAATGTTGAATATTCATAAACGCCACCTCTTATTCATTATGTCACAGAAAAAAGAAAGGAGCAAGGTTGAAAATGTACGATCCATGGTCAAAAATAACGACTAGAAATGGTTATGCGGGGGATGAAGTGATTTCTGCATTACAAAAATCAATTAGAAGAGGGTTAGAAGAACAAGCTTGTATGTTTGCATATGAATTATACATTTCTTCACCACAATTAGAAGAAAAATTATGGCGTAGACTTCTAACAATTTCAGTAGAAGACATTGGAATGGGTAATCCAATGGCAGCAATTATGGTTAATAATTTATATCAAATGAGTAGAGAATTTGATTATTCAGATGGTGATCGTCCAATGTATTTCATTCATGCGATTAGATATCTATGTCAATCTGAAAAAGATCGTTCAAGTGATTTATTAAAAAATATTTGTATTAAATCATTTGCAATGGGAAAATTCCCTGAAATTCCTGATTATGCATTGGATAAACATACTGTTAGAGGGCAAGCAATGGGTAGAGATTCTTTCCATTTCTTAAATGAAGCAAGCAAAGTATATCCACAAAAAGAAGTAGATAATGATTATAAAGAAAGATATGCTAAGATTTTAGAAGAATATGATCCAGAAAATGTTTGTGAAACAGCATTTAAATTTAATGGTTGGCAATTTTAATAAAAAAGGGGAACAAGGATGATTAATAAATTAGAAAAATGGTTAGCGCCATTATCAGATAAATTAGGGAACCAAAGACATTTACAAGCCATTTCTAATGGGATGATGATGTCTTTAGCGTTAATTGTAGTCGGTTCAATATTTTTAATTATTGCAAATCCGCCAATTAATTTAGATTTAGTTGATCTTGATACAGGTAATATCTTTATGAAAGCTTTAATTGCCTGGAAACAATGGGCGGTAGCTAATTATAATACAATTACAATTCCATATACAATGACAATGGGATTAATTGGTTTAGTAACAGCATTCGGTGTTGGTTATAGTTTAGCTGAAAGCTATAAGATGAAAGCAGCAATCAGTGGTATCATCTCTATGTGTGTTTTCTTAATGATTTGTGCACCAGTAGAAGATGGTAAACTTGCAATGACTTATTTAGGAGCAGATGGTTTATTCGTTGCTTTGATCGTTGGTTTATTATCAGTTGAAATCTGTCGGGTTGTTGGTAATAAAGTAGTATTCACTTTCCCTGGTAGTGTACCTAGTGCCGTAACAAACTTTGTTAATTCATTAATTCCATTAGCTGCTAATATTATTGTTATTTATGGTTTAAATTTAATTTTAATGGCAGCAAGTGGTAAATCATTACCAGATTTTATTATGAGTATTTTAACACCAGCGATATCAGGTGTTGATAATATTTGGGCTTATATGGCAATTTTTGCTTTTTCAAACATTTTATGGTTATTTGGTATTAATGGATCTTCAATTATTTTCCCAATTGTCTTTACATTAGGGGTAACTAATTCAGGATTAAATGCAGATTTAGTTAACGCTGGAAAAGCAGCTGAAAATGTTATGAATTTACAAATGTATCGTTATGCAGTTCTTGGTGGTGGTGGAAACACACTAGGGTTAGTATTATTAATGTGTTTTTCACATGTAAAACATTTAAGAACAATTGGAAAATTAAGTGTGGTACCAGGAATTTGTGGTATCAATGAACCGGTTATTTTTGGTGGACCAATTGTCTTAAATCCAATTCTTGCAATTCCATTTGTATTAATGCCATGTATTTCAATTTATTTAGGATATTTAGCACAATCATTAGGATGGGTTAGTATGGGATATATTGTTGATCCATCATTTACACCATTCTTTGCACAAGGATTCCTTTCAGCATTAGACTTTAGAAATGTAATCTTTATGTGTGTATTAATTGCAATAAGTATTGTAGTATATTATCCATTCTTCAAAGTTTATGAAAAATCATTAGCTGAAAAAGAAGGAACAGATAAATAATTATGATAACCAGGTTTAAAGCCTGGTTATTTTTTTTGCAACTAATAGTTTCTATTTTATTTTTTGATGTAAATTAAAGTTGGTAGCAGCAACTAGAAATAAGCGTCTATAGTAAAAATATAGAATTAATTTATTTTCAAAGGAGCTGTTATAGTGAGAAGATATTTAAAAAGAAACAAATGGCATTTTTTTCTAGCTGGTTTTATCTGTTTATTAAGTGCACTAGCAACATTGTTTCTTGCTTATGTAATGAAATATATTATGGATGTTGCAATTAGTAAAGATTTAAAATTATTTTATCGTGCGATTATATTATCGTTGTTGTTGATTATTATTTATGTTTTATTAGTTTATTTAAAGGGTATTGTTAATGCGGTATTTTTAAAAAAAGTAATGGTTATGTTACGAAGTGATTATTTTAAAGCATTAATGAATCGTAATATTTTTGATAACAGTAATCCATCAAAATATATTTCAGTATTTAATAATGATATTAGTTTATTAGAAAAAAATTATTTAGAAAATTTATTATTAATTATTAGTGATTTATTTTTGATAGTTATCTGTACCATAGGTTTATTTTTAACTAACTTTAAATTAGCTTTAATAGTAGTTTTAATAAATATATTATCAATAATTATACCCGTTATATTTTCAAAACAATTATCTTTAAAACAAGAAAAATATACCAAAGTATTAAATGAGTTAAACATTAAATTTAAAGATTACTTAATGGGTTTTGAATTAATAAAAGCTAATAATGTAATAAATAAAATAAAAACAATTTTTAATACCAAAGAAATAGAACATGAAAATAGTAAACAGAAAGTACGTTATGAAGAAGCCAAAATTAATGCTTTATCATCATTATCATCAATTGGAACTAATATAATTACAATTTTACTTTGTATATATTTTGTAATTACCGGTAGAATAACAATTGGTACTGTGGTTGCAATCAATAACCTGGTTAATAACATTACCAATCCTCTTAATCGCCTTTTTGTAGAAATAGCAACAGTAAAAGGAACTAGAATAGTTGAACAAAAAATAATTAGTTTTATCGATTTACATCATTGCTGCAACAATGATATAAATTACAAAGAACCGATTAATAAAATCCAATTAGAAAAAGTCAGTTTTAAATATTCAAATAAATTAATTTTAAATCAAATAGATTATTGCTTTAAAAAAGGCAAAAAATATATTTTAGTAGGTAATAGTGGTTGTGGTAAGACAACATTATTAAAATTAATATTAATGTATTTTAATAATTATGAAGGGGAAATTTTATATAATAATAAAAATGCCAAAGATATTGACCCAACTAGTATATTTGACCAAATTGCTTTTATCAATCAAGAAACATTTATCTTTAATGATACTTTAAAAAATAATATATGTTTATTTCAAGATTATGATAGTAAACAAATAAATGAGATTATAAATAAAACAGGACTTAACCAGTTAGTTGCTTCATTACCAGAAGGTTTAAATAGTAAAATCAAAGAAAACGGTGCTAATCTATCAGGAGGACAAAAGCAAAAAATAGCTATTGCTAGAGCATTGTTAAAACAAAAAGAAATTATATTTATTGATGAGGGCACATCCAATTTAGATAATCTTAGTGCTTATGAAATTGAAAAGATAATATTAGATAGTAAAGCGATGATAATAAGTATCACCCATCATTTAAAAAAGGAATTATTAGAAAAATATGATGAAATATTAGTATTAGATCAAGGGAAAATTATTGAAAGTGGTAGTTATAATGAATTAATAGCTAATCAGCAATTATTTTATCAATTGTTATGTAAGCAATAGTTAAATAGTAGAAGACTAAAAAAGGGACTTCAGTGTCCCTTTGATTTTATAGACGATTTAATTTATCACGATCAATTAAACTTGCGGCATCTTGATCACAAATAACTGTAAAATTAGGATGAAGTTTTAAGATCGTTGCGGGAACATCTTGATTAATTGGTTCTTCTAAAAAGCGTTTGAATATTTCAGCTTTTTCTTTTCCATTAACAATCATAACTAGATGTTTAACACGCATTAAACTTTTAGGTCCCATCGTTAAAGTATGTGGTTGGGTAGGACGGTCGGCATAGCCAGGATTGACAGCTTGTTTATCAGTAAATTTAATTTTATAAGTATAACTGTCAAATGGTGTACAGCGAGGACAATTACCGCAAAAATGGCCGTCATAACCAAGACCGATAACCATAACATCAATACCACCAGCATTGCGAATTTGATTGTCATAATCTTGCCAATTATCATTATTCATAATATGAACTCTTTCATCAGGAATATTGGCTGGCTGGAAAAATAACTCTTGCATATCATTCCAGTTAGGACCATGGATTTTATCAATATAAGGATTTTCATCAAATAAGTAATATTCAACATCCTTAAATTTTTCTTGATCTTTAACATAAGGAATCATCATATCATACATAGTTTTTGGCGAACGCCCAGAAGTCAATGAAATATTTACTCTTTTATCTTGCATCATTGCTCCTAGTAAAATAAACATCGCACTTTCGCTCATTTTTTGTTCATTTTCTTCAATAATTAGTTTCATTACGATTTCTCCTTGTCTTTAATCATCAAGCAGTTTTAATAAATCAAGTGGCTGGTTAAAAATAAGACATGATGAATCAGTTTCAAATTCTTTAGTACAACCCCATTTAGCTAAACCAAAATCAACATGAGCATTTTTACATGTTTGATAATCAGAATAAGTATCACCAATATAGATAGCATCTTCATTTTTAATATTTAATCTTTTTAGACATTCTAGAATTGGTTCAGGATCAGGTTTGTGTTTAGTAGTATCTTCTTCTAAAACCGCAGTTTCAATATATTTTCCTAATCCTTTAGAAAGAAAATCAATTTCATATTGTTTTTTCTTTTTAGATGAAGCCATAGCTTGAATAATTTTACCATCAAAAGCTTCAAATACTTCTTTAAAACCATCATATAAAGTAGCCCCATCTTCATATTCATTAATATATTTTACCCAACGGGCATAAGTTTCTTCAGGATTTTTTACCTGTAATTCTTCCATTACTTTCATACCTGGATAAGAGGCGAATTTTAAGACTTGTTCAAAAGACCAATCTTCCCCAGTTTCTTCTTTGATGATTTTTAATAATGGAATCATATTCATTTTTAATGTGTCTAAGACTGTCCCATCTAAATCATAAATTATTGCTTTGTATTTTTTCATAATCGTTCTCCTTTAATATAATTATACTGGAGTTTTAACTTAAAACAAGCTTGTAAACTAAATTACTTGGCTATTGATGGGTCATAATTGATACTTTGTAATAATTTTTTACATGTATCAATAAAGTCTTCTTTATCCATACCTTTTACAATTGCTTCACTAGCTAATAACTCTAGTTCATTAACTAATTTTTCCTGGTGTTCATATGAATTATCAATTGTTGGCTGTACCTTAGCGCCATGACGACGATCAATACAAATATAACCTTCTTGTTTTAATAAAGAATAAGCTTTATTAACAGTCATATTATTAACTTGTAATTCTTTTGCAAGAGTACGTACAGTAGGTAATGCTTCACCATATTTAAATTGGCCGCTGGCAATTCCTTTAACGATTTCATTTCTAAGTTGTAAATAAATCGGGGTATCACTTGTATAATTTAACTCAATAATCATTATTAATCACTCCTTTAATTTCTTGATAAATCTGTTTAGTATTTTTAATATCATCATCATTAATTATATATGTTAAATCATCAGTATATAAAATAATGTAACAGTCATGAAAATTAGCTTTATAAACTTTACAGTCACCATATTTATCATAAGTACAATAACCAGTAGTATAAACGATAGCATCACTACCATTAGTTCGTATACCGTCACCTAAATCATCGGTTAATTCAACTTTATTAATATTATCTAAATTAATTTTAGCATCGTATAAAGGACTATCGACAACGATAACATTATTTTCAATAGCAACATCAACTAATTGATTAGTATAGTCCAGGTAAAAAGGATAACCAAATAATATAATAAGTAAACCAATAACAAAAACCCAGATGCCAACAACAAAATATTTATAACTTGTTTTAGCGGTGTTAAAAACCATTTGTGTACCACAATAAACAAATGTCTTAGGATCAGCTTTATTATAATAGTATGGACCTAAAAATCCGATTTTCCAGCAAGAATCATCGTCAATTGTATATTCTTTTTGATTTTCACTAGCTAAAATTTCTTGTTTCTTTCTTTGATAGTCTTTAGTATGATTAATAATTAAAATCATATTAATCATCATTAAAATAATTACAATAGCCACTATAATAAAAGGTAATTTATTTAATAAATAAAACTGAATTGCAAAATTAAATAAAGCATCAATCAATATTAATGAAAAAAAGCAATGAGATACATAATCTATTCTTAAGCTGTTGATAGTAATATTAATTTTGGTATCATCACAATATGTTTTATTAGGTAATCTTTTTATAAGGATAATACCAATGATTAAAATAATAAACTGTAATACTAAATATAAATAGCTAGTGATATTAGCTTTAAAATAAATCATGCCAGCTAGACAAATTATATCAACGATTAAAACAATTAAATATCTTTTATAATTAAAAGGTTGTTTTTCCATATGTGCTAACATTGCTAAATCAACTTTTACAGTTTTAGTACTTTGACTAGGCCAGTTATAATCTTTTTTGATTTTTAATAATTGGTTTCGATATTTTTTAAATGGCAAATTAAATAAATAAATGTTAATCCAGATAATGATCAAAAAATATAAAATATCAACAAAATCAGGAAGAATTATCATTGGTAAATAAGTAAGAAAAGAAAGAAATAGTATTTTAGTTGTTTCTTGTTTAAAATTATGTTCTATTTCTTTGACTTCGCTAAGGTTATAAGCATATGCTGGGATATTCACTAATAATAACCGTCCGTCTTGATAACTGGCTGTTTTTTTAGTACTGTAATAAAATGCAATATTTACAATAGCAACAGTTGATAACATAATAATAAAAAATAACATTGTATATCACCTCTATTTGTATTATAACAAATAATACAAATAATGAAAATGATACTAAATAAAAATTTTAATAACTATTTTTATAAAATAATGATAGTGATATAATTTGATTGATAAAATCTTGGGAAATGGGGAAAAGTTATGAAGTGTAAACAATGCGGGACTGTTAATAAGGATCAGGCGCAATTTTGTAGTAATTGTGGTGCAAAATTAGATCCTAGTTCTAAAAATAAAAAAATATATATAGCGATAATTGCTGTGATCGTTGTTGTGGCAATTGTTGTTGGATCAATTTTTATTTTTGGATCATCTAGTACCGAAAAACAGTATAATGAATTAATGGATCAAGCCCAGCGCTATGTTGAAGAAAAAGAATACCATCAAGCTGAGGAAACTTATTTAGAAGCAATCGATATTGAACCTAAAAAAGCAGATGCTTATGTAGAGTTAGCTGATGTTTATGTAACAACTGATCAAGTAGAAAAAGCAGTTGAATTATTAGAAGAAGCTAAAGATGTAGTATATGAAGATGAACGTGAAATAATTGAAGATAAAGAAGAAGAGATTTCTAATCAGGTTTCCATTGATCACTATATTAAATTTTTAAAAGCTGTTCATGATAACCCTGAGGATTATATTGATGAACAAGGTGGTATTAATGGTGACATTGATGAAGCAATGTTTGAAGAAAATGAATTTGGAATTGGTGATATTGACCAGGATGGTGTTGATGAAATTATTATTAATTATACAACGACCTCAATGGCAGGAATGCACAGTGAAATCTGGAAATATGATGATGAAAGTCAAGAATTTGAAATGTTGCCGATTTTAGGAGCAGACACTGAATTTTATAAAAATGGCTATGCCAAAACACCATTTAGCCATAATCAATCAGCAGGAATGACGATCAGGCCTTATATTATTTATAAATATGATCAAAATAAATATGAGATGCTTGGTGAAGCTTATTGTTATGATGAAGCTTATGGCTATAACTTGGCAGATGACGTTGATAATGATGGGGTAGTTTATTATTTTGATTTACAAGATGAACAAACACGGCCTTTAACTTTAGAAGAATATAATCAGTTAGTCGATAAGTATTTTCCTGAAGATGAATTAATAGATTTAAATATGCAAAAGTTTACGATTGAAAATATTGAAGATTTAGCTTAAGGAATGAAAATAAATGTTTAAAGCACAACAAATTAAAGATTTAAATGACACTGAATTACAAGTGTTTGAATATATTATGAATAATAGTTTAATTATTCCCTTTCTTACAATTAGAGAGTTAGCCAGCGTTGCTCAGGTTTCGACAACAACAATTCTTAGATTCGTTAAAAAGATGGGATATGATAGCTATAATGATTTTAAATATGCTTATAAAATGTCAATGCAAGATGAAAAGCATTTTGAACGTGATTATGATTTTAGTGAAGTTATTGATTGTTTAAAAAAATTTGATTCCGATTTTTATCATGATAAATTTAATGAGGCTATGGCTTTAATTGGTAATAGTGAAAATATTATTTTTCTTGGAGTAGGTAATTCAGGAGCAGTATGTCACTATGGAGCAAGACGATTTACTAGTTCTGGTAAATTTGCAATTGCTATCAATGATCCATATTTGAAAATGTCAGCAATAAGTGAAAATAGTTTGTTAATTGTTTTATCAGTATCGGGTGAAACACCAGAAATAATTGATATGGTTACTTCTAGTAAACAAGGAAGTTGTAAAATTGTTGCTATTACAACTTCTCAAAGCAGTACATTAGCTAAGTTAGCTGATTTAACTATTCCATATTATATTAAAAAAATAGGAACAGAGATATTTGATTTGACTACGCAAATACCAGTTATTGCAATCATTGAAAATCTTACAACAATGTGTTTTCATAAATAAAACACATTGTTTTTTTTATGTAACTAAAATCAAGTTATGAATACAGTTGCCAATTGGCTTAAAAGTATTTATATTAAATTTCCTTTGTTTATAATATTAAGTGTCGATAAAAATAGCGCTTACAAATTAAACGTTTAGCTAAACTAATTATGGGAGGAAAAAATTATGGAGAAAATGCAAGCATTCATGGAACGTGCCTTTGTTCCAATTGCAGCAAAAATTAACGCTCAACGACATGTAGCTGCAGTTCGTGATGCTTTTACATTATCATTCCCACTTACAATGGCGGGGTCAATGGTATTGTTAATAAACAACGTATTCTTAGATCCTAATGGGTTTATTGCAAGTTTATTACATTTAGGGGATTTAATTCCTAACTTAACAGATTATCAAGCTATTTTAAATTCTGTTGTTAATGGTACTACTAATATTTTAGCAGTATTAATTGCATTTTTAACAGCTTATCAATTAGCTGAAGAGATGAAAGGTGATAAAGTATTATGTGGTATTACTGCTTTATCAGCATATTTCATTTTATATCCTGCTTCTAGAGAATTTGTTGATGGAAGTGGTTCTGGTTTAACTACAACATATTTAGGAGCACAAGGATTATTCGTTGCTTTATTTGTTGGTTTATTTGTGGCTGAAATTTTAACTAGATTAGGACGTAATTCAAAGTTAAGAATTTCAATGCCAGAAATGGTACCACCAGCAGTATCTAAATCATTTAACTTATTAATTCCAATTATGATCGTATTAGCATTAGTTGGATTAATTAACTTTATTTTCAGTAATATCACAGCAGATGGTATTCAAGTATTAATTTATAATGCTATTCAAGCACCAATGACTTCTCTTGGAAGTTCTATGGGTACAATTTTAGTATTTGTAGTGGTACAACAATTCTTATGGGTATTAGGTATTCATGGTCCTAACACTTTAAATGCTTTAAGATCAGTTATCTTTACAGAACAACAAAATATGAACTTAGTATATGTAGCAGCAAATGGTACTGCTTGGGGTGCACCTTATCCTGTAAACTGGGGATCTATTAATGATGCTTTTGGTAACACAGGTGGTTCTGGGGCAACTTTAGGTTTAATCATTGCTATGTTTATTGCTGGTCGTAAAAATAAAGCTCAGTTCCAAATCGCTAAAATGTCTTTAGCACCAGGTTTATTTAACATTAATGAACCAATTATCTTTGGTTTCCCGCTTGTTATGAACCCAATGTATATTGTGCCATTTATTTTAGCACCGGTTGTATGTAATATTATTGGATGGCTTTGTGTAGCGGTCTTTGAAATAATTCCACCAGTAGCTTACAGTGTTGCTTGGACAACACCAGGTTTCTTGATTCCGTTTTTAGGATCTGGAGCAACTAGTATCTTATCATTAGTTATTGGATTTCTTTTAGTTGGTGTAAGTACATTAATTTATTTACCATTTGTAATGGCAAGTACAAGAGCTGCTGTTAAAGCAGAAGCAGCAGGTGAAGCTAATGCGTAAGGATTTTTTATGGGGCGGTGCAGTTGCCGCCCATCAAGTTGAAGGTGGCTGGAACGAAGGCGGTAAGGGTCCTAATGTTTCAGATATGATGACCGTAGGTGGCGTTGGTAAAGAACGTCGAATTACTAAAACAATTATTGATGGTGAATATTATCCTAATCATGAAGCAGTAGATTTTTATCATCGTTATAAAGAAGATATTGCTTTATTTAAAGAAATGGGATTTAAATGTTTTAGAACATCAATCTCTTGGGCTAGAATCTTTCCTGAAGGGGATGAAGTTACTCCAAATGAAGCTGGGTTACAATTTTATGATGATATGTTTGATGAATTATTGAAAAATGGAATTGAGCCAGTAATTACTTTAAGCCATTTTGAAATGCCATATGGTTTAGTAGAAAAATATGGTGGATGGCGTAATCGTAAATTAATTGATTTATTCGCTAATTTTGCAAGAGTATGTTTTGAAAGATATCAAAATAAAGTAAAATATTGGATGACTTTCAATGAAATTAATAATCAAGCTAATTATAAAGCTGATGTTGCTGTTTTTACTAATTCAGGAATTCTTTTTGAAGAAGGTGAAGATCGCGAACAAATTGTTTATCAAGCATCTCATTATGAATTAGTTGCTAGTGCAAAAGCAGTAAAAATCGCTCATGAAATCAATCCATCAATGCAAGTAGGATGTATGATGGCCATGACACCAATTTATCCTTATTCATGCAATCCTGATGATATGTTAAAAGCGGTAGGAGCTAATCATAAACGTTTCTGGTATGTTGATGTTCATGCTCGTGGTAAATATCCAGGATATATGAAAACATTCTTCAAACGTAAAGGATATCAATTAGATATTACTGATGAAGATTTGGATATTTTATCAAAAGGATGTGTTGATTATATTGGATTTAGTTATTACATGTCATTTGCAACTAAGGGTAATGGTGACGAAAATCTTGATTATGATGAATCAAAAGATTTATGCGACAATCCATATATTCAAAAAACAAAATGGGGTTGGCCAATTGATCCTAAAGGATTGAGATATACATTAAACTGGTTATATGACCGTTATCAATTACCACTATTTATTGTTGAAAATGGTTTTGGTGCTGTTGATGAAATGATAGATGGTAAGGTTAATGATGATTATCGTATTGATTATTTACGAAGTCATATTCAAGAAATGAAAAAAGCAGTTGAAATTGACGGAGTTGACCTAATTGGTTATACTGTGTGGGGATGTATCGATTGTGTAAGCTTTTCAACTGGTGAAATGAAAAAACGATACGGATTTATTTATGTAGATAAAGAAAATGATGGTACAGGTACTTTAAATAGAAGTAAAAAAGCATCATTTGACTGGTATAAAAAAGTAATTGAAACAAACGGTGAAGAATTATAATTAAAAGATTCGAGGTAGGCTATGAAAAAAATATTAGAACTAAGGAATAAAGAAGAAAAAAATGAATTAAGTCATATTAGAAGATTTCTTGCTTATGCAATTGACTGGTATTTAGGTGGCGTTGTTGCCTCATTACCAATTATCATCATTTATATGATGTTACATGAAGATGCTACCAGTATACCGCAAAATATCGCTATTTTCGACTATCCATATAATTTTATAGCTGGTAGTTTATCTTTTCTAGTAGCTATTATATATTATGTAGGAGTACCTTGGGTTGTTTTTAAAGGACAGACAGTTGGTAAGAGATTATTGAAGCTTAAAATTGTTAGTAATGACTATCAAGAAGCTAGTACAAAACAAATTATTATTAGACAATTAGTAATGATTATTTTGGTTGAAGGAAGTATTTATAGCTGTAGTAATATGTTACATCAGATTATAAATGCAGCTACTAACTTTAATTTTAGTGGTCTTTATGCTTATATTGGCTTAGTCATTAGTTTGATTTCAGCGCTGTTAGTTTTATTTTTAAAATCAAAACGGGCCTTACATGATTTAGTAACTAATACTAAAGTAGTCTATCTTGATTCAAACCAATATACTGTAGCCGTTCGTAGAATGAAGAAAAAAATGAGAAAAAATCTTAAACTTGCCAATGGATAAACTTCGGTTTATCCATTTTTTGTTGGTTAATCATATTGATTAACCTCTTTGTTTATAATAATATAATAGTTATTATTTTAATTAAAATAATAACAGTAATGTAAATGTTTTATTGATATTAAAAGCTTATTTATAATATTGATTTGTTAAGATATTTTAAAAATAATTATTTAGAAAGAAGGAAAAGTCGTGATAACAATTGAACAAATAAAACAACTAAATGATTTAGAATATGAAATCTATCTTTATTTAATCAATCATAGTGATGTTGTGGTAAAAGCTAAATTAAGCGATATTGCCAAAACATTACATGTTTCTTCTTCGATGATTACAAGAGTATGTAAAAAATTAGGTTTTGAAGGCTTTACGCAATTTAAGGTTCAAATGCGTTATAACCAGGAAAAAGAAGTTCGCCGTCAGGAAAGTGATAGTGAATATTTAATTGATTTTTTTAAGAAAATCGATAATCAAGAATCTAAAGCCTTGCTCCAGCGAGCTGCTGGGATGATGGCTAAAAGTAGTGAAATATTATTTTTTGGGATTGGTTTATCAGGAGCAATTGCTGAATACGGTGCTTACTTATTTAATCGTCGTGGATTTAAAAGTTTTTATGTTGATGATTTTTCACATCGTTTTAATGTATATGATCCTGATACTTGTGTTGTTATTTTGACAGTTAGTGGAGAAACCAAGGAAACAAATAATCAAATTATGTTTATTAAAGAAACTGGAGCTAAAGTTATTGTTATAAGTAATAGTGTTAATACTACTGCCGCAAAACTTGCTGATGAAAACATTTGTTATTATATTCCTTCTAGTAAAGATAGTTATTTTTATTCTACTGCAAGTCAAGTACCAGTTGTGTATATATTAGAGACTTTAATTAAAGAAATTGAAAAAGTTGGAATTAGATAATTAATCGTGTATAAATATTGTATGGTCGTAATTTCTTTGACGAAGCAATTTTTTAGGATGTTATATGATATAATACTTTGATAAAAGGAGCTTATTATGAATCTAGAAGCTGAATTAGAGCAATTATCTTTAGAAATTAAAAATAGTCAAAAATTATTGTTAGCTTTAGGCGATGAAATTCGCCAGCATATTATTTTGATGATGATGAAATCTGGGGACTGTTTAGGAATGCGAGTTGGTGATATTGCTAAAAAGACCCATTTATCAAGAGCAACTGTATCACATCATCTTCAGATTTTAAAAAGAGCTGGTGTTGTTAAAGTCCGCCAGGAAGCTACTAAAAATTATTACTATTTTGATGGTGATATTGATTTATTTGATCAGTTAATTACAATGCTTAACCATGCTAAAGATATTATGCAACAGCTTCCTAAAAGAGATGCGGAGGTATAAATTAATGAATTTATTAGAAGCGATGGAAAAACGTCATTCTGTACGTGTTTATACAGATAAAAAAATTACTAGTGCGATAAAGGATGAATTGTTATCATGTATTGATGAATGCAATCAAGAAGGCGACTTAAATATTCAGTTAATTAGTGATGAACCCAAGGCTTTTGATAGCATGATGGCTCATTATGGAAAATTTAAAAATGTTAAAAATTATATTGCTTTAATTGGTAAAAAAGGACCTGATTTAGATGAAAAATGTGGTTATTATGGTGAAAAGATTGTTTTAAAAGCGCAACAATTAGGTTTAAATACCTGTTGGGTAGCTATGACTTATAAAAAGATTAAAACTGCTTTTAAAATTGGAACTAATGAAAAACTAGTTTTAGTAATTGCTATTGGTTATGGTACTAATCAAGGAGTAGAACACCGCATTAAATCAACAGATCAGGTAGTTGATACAATGCAAAATCAACCAGAATGGTTTATAAATGGTGTTAAAGCAGCATTATTGGCTCCAACAGCAATGAATCAACAAAAATTTGTTTTTTCTCGTCACGACAATCAAGTTGCAATAAAAAAAGGAACAGGATTTTATACTAAGGTTGATTTAGGAATTGTTAAATATCACTTTGAAATCGGTGCTAGTAAAGAAAATTTTAATTGGATAAAAAAATAAGATATTAAGATTCTTTTAATCATAGGTTTTAAACCACGATTAAAAGAATTTTTTTATTTAAAAACTAATATTTAATTGGTTATGATTTGGTAATAATAATAAATTAGCTTTATTATTTTATTAATAAATGGTATACTAGAGCGGATAAGGAGGCTTAGCAAGATGAAAATTCGTCATGCGTCAATGAAAGATTTAGATCCTATCACAGCTGTAGAAGCAGCTTGTTTTCCAGTTGCTGAAGCAGCCACAAAAGCCGATTTTGAAAAACGTTTGCAAGTATATCCTGATCATTTTTGGTTATTAGAAAATGATGATCAGTTAATAGGTTTTATAAATGGTATGGTTACTAATAACAGTACCATTAGCGATATAATGTTTAGCGATGCTTCATTACATGATGAAAATGGAATGTGGCAAGCAATTTTTGGTCTTAATGTTTTACCCGAATATCGAAGACAAGGATTGGCAGCTAAACTAATAGATAAAATAGTAGAACAAGCCCGTCAAGAAGGTCGTAAGGGCTGTATTTTGACGTGTAAAGATAAATTAATTCATTATTATGAAAAATTTGGTTTTAAAAACTGTGGTATTTCACAATCAGTTCATGGTGGCGCTATCTGGTATGATATGCGTTTAGAATTTGGTAAAATTGATATTAATCAGTTGGGGCGTTTTATTAGTTTGATTTTAAGACATAAACCGGAAGTAATTGGAATCAAATTAGATGGACATGGCTGGGCAGATGTTGAAGAATTATTGCTTGGTATTAGAGAAAAGGGATATTTCATCAATCATGAAATATTGCAGGAAATTGTAGCTACGAATAATAAACAACGTTATCATTATAACGAAGATCAAACTAAAATTCGGGCTGCTCAAGGACATTCTATTGCAGTAGATGTTGAATTGGATGAAAAAGTTCCCCCTGATTTATTGTATCATGGAACGGCAATGAAAAATTTATCTGAAATTAAGGCAACTGGTATCAAGAAGATGCGTCGCTTATATGTTCATCTATCTAAAGATGTTGAAACAGCATTTAAAGTAGGTAGTCGCCATGGAATACCGGTAGTTTTAGTTATTGATACTCTTGCAATGCAAAAAGATGGCTATAAGTTTTATTGTTCAAAAAACGGTGTGTGGTTATGTGATGACATTGATTTTAAATATGTAAAAGAAATTATTAAACAAAAGTAATGGTTAAGTCCGTTACTTTTTTTTATAATATAGATAAGAGGTGAGGAAAATGAAACAAGATTTTTTATGGGGAGGCGCATTAGCTGCTAATCAATGTGAAGGAGCTTATAACATTGATGGTAAAGGTTTAAGTATTAGTGATGTAATGTTGCCAGGTAGTAAAGATAAAAGAAGGAAAAAAACTACTAAAGTTGAAAATGATAAATATTATCCAAGTCATGAGGCTATTGATTTTTATCATACTTACAAAGAGGATATCCAGTATTTTAAAGAAATGGGATTTAATTGTTTACGAGTTTCAATTGCCTGGAGTCGGATCTTTCCAAATGGTAATGAAAAAAAACCTAATGAAGCTGGTTTACAATTTTATGATGATTTATTTGATGAGTTACTAAAAAATAATATTGAACCAATAGTAACTTTATCACACTATGAAATGCCATATTATTTAAGTAATTGGTATAATGGTTTTTATAGTCGTAAATGTATTAAATTTTTTGAAAACTTTGCCATAACTTGTTTCAAACGTTACCAACATAAAGTTAAATACTGGCTAACATTTAATGAAATCAATGGTATGTTAACTAATCCTTATACTGGAGGCGGTTTAAACATTGAAAAGGATAATCAATATCTAAAAAAAGTATTAACAGCTTGTCATCATATGTTTGTTGCTAGTGCTAAAGCGGTCATTGCGTGCCATGAAATAATTCCTAAAGCTAAAATTGGTTGTATGATTGCTTATACTGGTAGTTACAGTGAAACATGTCGACCTAAGGATGTGTTGCTTAATCAAAAGTTTATGGATGCAAATATGTTTTTTAGCGATGTTCAAGTACGTGGCTATTATTCAAATAAAGCTGTGTCATGGTTTAATCGTTATGGTATAAAAATTCCAATCAAAGATGAAGATGTTACCATTTTAAAAGAAGGAAAAGTAGATTTCATCGGTTTTAGTTATTATCAAAGTGTTGTACTATCTAGTAATATTTTTTCTAAAATAAAAGCCGGTAATAGTCTTGAAGCCGGTATTAAAAATCCGTTTTTAAAAAGCAGTCGCTGGGATTGGCAAATTGATCCTCAGGGATTAAGAATTGCTTTGAATTATTTGTATGATCGCTACCAGGTACCATTATTTATAGTTGAAAATGGATTAGGTGCGGTTGATAAAGTAAAAGAAGATCATCGTATTCATGATACTTATCGTATTGATTATTTAAAAAAACATGTTTTACAAGCTAAAAAAGCAGTAGAAATAGATGGTGTTGATTTGATGGGCTATACTTGGTGGGGACCAATCGATATTGTTAGTTATTCAACTGGCGAAATGGAAAAACGTTATGGCTTTGTTTATGTTGATAGAGATAATCAAGGTAATGGTACTAACAAACGTTATATTAAAGATTCTTTCTATGTGTATCAGCGAATAATTAAAACTAATGCCCGTTGTTTAAAAGAATTACCTAAATATTCATTAAATACCAAAGTTCGTGATATTTTGAAAATCGATGGATTAAAAGAAACAATTAAAAAATTATCTAATGGTCGAGTTAATGACATTCAGCTTAGAATTGTTGGTCATTTAAAAATTGGGCATTTATTAGATAAACTTGATGTTGATTACAATAATCAATTAATGATTATTGATCTGTTGAATCAAATTGATTAATTATATTAAGCAACTTAAAATAAAAATAAGTTGCTTTTTAGATTTTCTTAATATATTTTTAAGTAATATTAATTAAAAAAGTACGCTATAAATGTTAGAATAACATTTGTGGAGGCGATATAATGTTTGAAAAAATAAAAAATTATCAATATCTTTTTTTCAAAATCTTAAAATTTGAAATATTTTATAAAATTGGAATAATTTTAATAATATCGCCATTTTTCAATAAAATCATTCAAATGTATTTAAATGATCGTTCCTTAGGTGGAGCCTTCAATCAATATATCGTTTTTGATTTTTTAACTATTGAAGGAATATTAATAATATTATTAGTAATGCTAGGAGCTTTAATGACCATTATTTATGAATACAGTGTCATTATTAATATGATAACTTTAAAATCACAAGGAATAGATTTTCGAATTTATGATGTCTTAAAAACCTCAATACTAAATCTAAAATGTTTAAAATATCCTAGTACTTTATTAGCTGGATTATATTTTATATTACTATTACCACTAGTTCATTTAGGATATATTAATTCTTTATTCCCTTCATTTAAAATTCCTAATTTTATATTTGGGGAATTGAAATTAACATTGGTAGGTAATATTTTAATTGTTTTAATTTATTTATTATATTATGGAATTTATCTTTTGTTATTCTTTGTACCAGTAATGATGGTTTTAAAAAAAGAAAGTTTTATCAAAGCATTTAAAGATAACTTAAAAATTCATCGTTCATTACAGTTAAAACAACGAATAACATTAATAGCTTTGATTGTAGGCTGGATTATAATGGAAATGCTTTTAAAACAGCAATTACCTAATGCATTAATAAAAAATGCTGATTTTAATCGCTATTTCTTGAAGAATTTAATTACTTCATCATTATTTAGAAACTATTTAATTCAATATTTAATTTATAGTTTAATTATTGTAGCATTAATAGTTATCTTCTATCAAATAGTCCTAAAGATAGTTAGTAAGCAAGATGAAGAAATTGTCCAAGTGGCTATTGATACAGATTTTAATCAGGCTTTTGATGAAACAGTACTTGAAGCCAAGATCCAAGGTAATATCATTTATCAGTTTTTAGATAAAAATATTTTTAAAAATGAGTTTTATCAAAAACATTGGGGGATCATCAATTTAATATTCTGGGCGGCATTAGTATTAATAATTACTTATATTTCTCCCAATTCGATATACATATTATGTACTATTTTAATTGTAGTTATTGTTATGTATTTTGTAGCCAGTATCATTAATCGCTATGAACAAAAAAATAATAAAACTAAAGCTTCAAAAAGTAATTCTATATTATTTTGGCCTTATCAGGTGATTAGAAACGTTTTGAACCGTTCTAAAATATATAATAAACATCCTAAAATAGTAACATTTACTTTAGTAAGTTTAGCTGTTTTATTAGTTGGCGCTTATTTAGAACCATCAACGATGGTTCATCATCCTTGGGTCATTGGGCATCGAGGAAGTCACTATGGTGTTGAAAATACTTATAGTGCTGTAAAAGGCGCTAGTGACCATAATGCTAATTATGCAGAAATTGATGTTCAGCTTTCAAGTGATGGTATACCGGTAGTGATTCATGATAATGATTTATCTAGATTAGCTAATGAAAGAAAAAAGGTTAGTAATTTAACAGCTAAAGAATTAACGAAATTAACGGTATATCAAGGCAATTATCAAGATAAAATACCAACTCTTGATGGATTGATCGAGAAGATGAAAAAGAATGATATTGATGTTGATTTGTTAATTGAGTTAAAGACTGAAAATAGTGATAGTCAAAAACTTGCAAAAGAAATAATTAAAGTAGTTGAAAAAAATAATTTTGAAGATCGTTCAATTTTTATGTCATTAGATTATGATGCGGTTACTTATTTACAACAAGAGCATCCTGAATGGTGGATTGGTTATTGTATTTATGGTAGTGCTGGGGATTTAGATGAATCATTATGGAATATGGATATTGACTTTCTAGCTATTGAAGAAAATCGAGCTACATTAAGTTTTATTGAAAAAGCTAATAATAACTGGGTACCAGTTTATGTCTGGACCGTTGATACAAGTGATAAAATGCGTCAATATTTAGATATGGGCGTTAGTGGAATTATAACTAATTATCCAGATCGTGGCAAAGCGGCTGTTGATGATTACTTAAAGCACAATTATCAATATTATTATTATAAAGGTGATAGTTATCCTGCTTTTTAATACTAAGTTTAATGACTTAGTATTTTTTTATAACATTTTTGTTAGATTGGATATTTTAATATTAATTTTTAAATTAGCGATATATAATAATTTTATATAGGGGTGATAATGATGAAAATTATGATTGTTGAAGATGATCCTGTTTTAGCGCGGGAGCTAGAATTATTACTTAAAAAATGGGATTTTCAAGTAAAAGCTGATATTGATTTTAAACATGTAGATAGACAATGTTTAAAATATGCACCAGATTTAATTTTATTAGATATCAATTTACCATATTATGATGGTTTTTATTGGTGTCAAAAGATTAGAAATACATCAACAGTACCGATTTTGTTTATTTCTAGTCGTGAACAAAATGCTGATAAAATAATGGCATTATCAGCTGGTGGTGATGATTATATTGAAAAGCCTTTTGATTTAGAAGTATTACTAGTCAAAATTAAAGCAATGTTAAGAAGAACATATGAATATAAACAATTAGAAAAAGAATATTTAGATGATGATACCTGCTATGATTTATTAAGCGGCCGATTAATTCATAATGATCAGGTTTTAGAGTTAACTAAATCAGAAAGTAAAATTATGACAACATTATTAGAACATCGTGGTAATTGTGTTAGTCGGGAACAATTGATGATGGTTTTATGGAATACAGATGAATTTGTAACTGATGCAACTTTATCAGTTCATATTTCAAGATTACGTAATAAATTAAAAGAATCAATGAGTGGACAAGAGGTTATCAAAACAAAAAAAGGAGTTGGTTACTATATTGATTAATTATTTAAAGAAAACCGGCTTGAAAATTTTATTTGCTATTAGTGTTATTGCTTTTATTAATATCTATTTTATTTTACTTTGTGGCAGTCGCCTATTTTTGGAAGATTTAATTTATTTAGATATAATTTTATGTTTTCTTTTAATTGTTGTAATTATTTTTGATTATTTAAAGTATTTACGATTAGTTAGATTAGAAAAACGGCAATTAGTTGACAAAGAAGAATTAAACTTAGTTTGTAGTAAGCAGATAGTTAATATATTTGCACATAATCAAAAATACTATGAACAAAAAATAAATTATTTAAATAATCAAATTCAAGATTTATCGGACTATATTTCAAAATGGTCACATGAAGCCAAATTACCACTTGCATCATTAAGATTAATGAATGAGCGTAATGAAAATGTTTTTTTAAAAAAAGATATTCGAGAAACTATTGAAAGATTACAACTGCTTTTAAATACTATGCTCATGAGCAGTAAATTAAAAAATCCTGAAAACGATATAAAAATAGAACGAATCCAGTTAACCCAAGTAATTAAAGAAGCAATAAAACATCAATCATATTTTTTAATCAACAAGCATTTTAGTATTGATATTCAATTTGATGATATTTATGTTTACAATGATCGTCGCTGGTTAACATATATGCTTGATCAGTTTATTGCAAATTCAATTAAATATTGTCAAGAAAGTCCTTGTTTAATATTTAAAATCATTGAAAATGATGCAATAACCTTAGTTGTAGAAGATAATGGAATTGGCATCAGTAAGGAAGATATGCCATACATATTTGATCGTGGTTTTGTAGGCAGCAACTTAAGAGATGGTGATTATCGTTCTACCGGAATGGGATTATATTTTGTTAAAGATATTGCTAAAAAATTGAATATTGAGGTTCAAGTTGATCAAAATTTTCATACGGGAACTCGTTTTTTTATTAAGTTTAAAGATAATCGGGATTATTTTTTCTTAGATTAAGAAAATGTAAGATTAGCGAATTAACTGTTAGATAGCTGTTAGGATTTTTGGAGTTCAACTTGATACAATTAAGTTGTAATCTAAGGAGGACTTGATATGAAAAAAGTAGTTGAAATTAAAAATCTCGTCAAAAGTTATGGCGGTAAAGATTATCAAACGAAAGTATTAAAAAACATTAATCTAGATATTTATGAAAATGACTTTATTGCTATTATGGGACCCTCAGGAGCAGGTAAATCGACATTATTAAATATGATCTCAACGTTAGATAAACCTACTCATGGTCAGATTATTATTGATGGTGAAGATGTCAGTAATGTTAGTAATAAACGCTTATCAAAAATTAGACAAGAGAAAATAGGTTTTATTTTTCAAGACTATAATTTATTAGATAATATGACTTTGGCTGATAATATTGCTTTACCACTTAGTTTAAACGGGATCAAAAATACTGAAGCAATTGCTCGAACTAAAGCAATGGCGGAATTGTTTGGCTTAAGTAATCATTTAAACAAATATCCTTATCAATTATCTGGTGGTCAAAAACAAAGAGGAGCTAGTGCCAGAGCTTTAATTACTAATCCTCGAATAATTTTTGCAGATGAACCAACCGGAGCCCTTGATTCTAAATCTAGTAAAGATTTATTAGTATCATTGAAAAATGCTAATGAACGTGGTAATGCTACTATTTTAATGGTTACTCACGATGCTTATAGTGCCAGCTATGCTAAACAGGTATATTTTTTAAGTGATGGATCAATTAAATGTCGCTTGAATCATACTGGTAAACGAGAACAATTCTATGATGAAATATTAAGTTTATTAGCTTCGATGGGAAGTGACCAACAATGAGTTTATTTAAACTAGCGTATTCTAATTTTAAAAGAAGTATTAAAAATTATGTGTCATTAATTATTTCATTATCGTTTTCGATTTTCGTTTTCTTTAATTTTCAAAACATTGCTTTTTCAGGAGCAATGGATGTATTAAAAGATCGAAATAGTGATTATATTACAACTATTATTGAAGTTATTTCGATTGTATTTGTTATCTTTGTCTTTTTCTTTATCTGGTATGCTACAAATGTTTTTTTAGCACAGCGAAAAAAAGAAATTGGAATCTTTACATTTATGGGACTAGACAATGGTAAGATTGGTAAAATGTATGTAATTGAAATTAGTTTAGTAGCTTTATTGTCATTAATAATTGGAATTGGATCAGGGGTAATTTTTTCTAAATTGTTTACAATGATTTTATTAGCTCTTTCTAATATTAGTGTTGATGTATCATTTAAATTAACTTTAGCACCATTTATAATTTCGATTAGTTTGTTTATAGTTATTTTTGCGATAATGATCATTAAAGGATATGTTAATATTGTAAAAAGCAGTGTTGTAGAAATGCTATCAGCTTCTAAACAAAATGAACTAAAGGTTACTAATGGTATTTTGGCTACTATTAAAGCAATAATAGGTATGATATTGTTGATTGCTGGTTACTACTGTGCATTGCAGGTTGGTGATCTAACATCATTTATGTATATTCTTTATGCAGTTGTTTTAGTAATCGTGGGTATTTACTTTTTGTATGATGGTGTTATTCCATTTGTAATCTATAAATTAATAGGTAATAAAAAATATCTATATCAAAAACAAAGAACATTATGGGTTAATAATATCGCCTTTAGATTAAAAAAGAATTACCGTACTTATGCGATTGTAACGATTTTAATGATTTGTTCAGTAACTGTTTTAGCTACTGCATTTGCAATGAAAGAACGCTATGACGGTATTGCTCATTTTAGAGATACTTATAATTATACAATTACAGCTAGTAAACAGTTAGATGAAAAACAAATAGCTGATGAAATCTCTAAAACTAATGAAGTAGAATTCTCTAATTCATATACAATGCTATCTTTAAACGATGAAGATGTAAGTAGTAAGTACACATATACTGCTAATGGAATCGTGTCATATAGCCAATTAAAACAACTGGCTAAAAAAGCCAATATTAATTTTGATTTACCAGAGTTAAATGATAATCAAGTAATTCAATTAACCCGATTATATTTAATAGATATTTCTGATCCAGTAAGTAATCCAACTATTACCATTAAAAACCAGGAATATCAAATAGTAGATGAAACTAATACATCTTATTTAGGAATTCTTCAAGAAAATATTAATACTTATGTTGTAAATGATAATGTTTATAAACAATTACAAGCAACAAGTAACGAAATAAATATTTATAATTATAAAATTGCTGATCCTAATAATTATCAGGCATCAATTGGATATTTAGATTCCTTAGTTGAAAGTGAAGGAGGAGCTGTTGGTTATGTAGCGCTTGATCCTTTATATAGTGATATTGCCTGGGTTCGTGTTACTTATTCTATTTGTATTTTCTTATTTATTGTCTTTATTTTAGCTAGTGGTAGTATTATTTTTATGAAGGTTAGCAATGAAGCTTATGAAGACCGTGAACGTTATCAGATTTTAAGAAAAATGGGCATTAGTGATCGAGTATTATCAAAATCAATTAAAAATGAAATTCGCTTTGCTTATTATTGTCCATTTGTATTAATGGTAATTACTTCCTACTTTTCAGTTCAGGCACTTGCCAATACAATGCAAACAGATTTATTTATTATAAATGTTGTTAGTGCATTAATAATACTAGTTATCTTTTATCTGGCATATTTGTTATCAGTGTTTGCTTTTAAACAAAAATGTTTAAGTGTTTATCTTTAAGTAACTATGTTTGTCATAGTTACTTTTTTGTTTACTTAATTGACTAAAATAGACATTTTTTGTTTTAATGTATTTATTAGGAGGTTAGATGATGAAAAGAGGAAAAAATCTTATTGAAGAATTTAAGAAATTTATTACTAGAGGTAATGTAATTGATATGGCTGTTGGGGTAATTATTGGGGGTTCTTTTACCACAATTGTTACTTCTTTAAATAATGATATTATTACACCGATATTAGGAATATTTGGTGGTGTTGATTTTTCAAATTTAAAATTAGTTTTAGGGAGTGGTAAAAATGCTCCGGTATTAGCTTATGGCAGTTTTATTACGGCAGTAATTAATTTTTTAATAGTTGCGTTTATTCTTTTTGCTTTGATAAAGTTAGTTAATTCAATTAATGAAAGTATTAAAGCAAAAATTGGTGAAGAAAATAAAGCTGAAGCTAAAGTAAAAATATGTCCTTTTTGTAAAGAAGAGATAAATATTGAAGCTTCAAGGTGTCCTCATTGTACATCAGTAATTGATGAGTAAAATGATTTATTATCATATAAATTGCATGTAAAAATCGGATAAGCTAGAATATAGCCAAAATATAGTTTAATTATTTTCCGTTATTTAGATATTGGAGATTATATATAAGATGATAAAAATTAATAAGTGAGGAATGTAATATGGAAATATTTTGGGGAATTCTAATTCCGTTTTTTGGAACTACTGCCGGTGCTGCCTGTGTATATTTTATGAAAGATAAAATCAATAATTATGTACTAAAGCTGTTACTTGGCTTTGCTTCAGGAGTCATGGTTGCTGCATCGGTCTGGTCATTGTTAATTCCAGCGATGGAAATGTCGGCTTCAATGGGAAAATTATCATTTTTACCAGCAGCGATTGGTTTTATGTTAGGAATTTTATTTTTGTTATTTTTAGATCATATGATTCCGCATATGCATTTAGATAATAAAGCTGAAGGACCTAAAAGTCATTTGAAAAAAACAACAATGTTAATATTAGCAGTTACAATGCATAATCTACCAGAAGGAATGGCAGTAGGAGTGTTATTTGCTGGGTTTCTTTCTGGGAATCAAGACATAACTTTTGCTGGAGCGATTGCTTTATCAATCGGTATAGCGATACAAAATTTTCCTGAAGGAGCTATAATTTCAATGCCATTAAAAGCTAGTGGCTTAACAAAAAATCGTTCTTTTCTTTATGGACTGTTATCAGGTATTGTTGAACCAGCAGGTGCTGTTATAACTATTCTATTTGCTTCTAAGATGGTACCAATTTTGCCATATTTATTAGCTTTTGCAGCTGGAGCAATGATTTATGTTGTAGTTGAAGAATTAATACCAGAAGCTTCTCAGGGAGAACATAGTAATCTTGCAACAATCGGTTTTGCCATTGGGTTTGTTATTATGATGATCTTGGATGTTGCCTTAGGATAATATTTACATAAACTTAATTGTCTTTGTCTATTTTAAATACTGTTTTTAAATATAATAAAAGCTGTAGGTGATGAAGATGAAAAAAAGAGTAGGAATGGGATTATTAACAGGATTGATGACAATCGGGACTAATATGTCAAATATTTTCGCTTATACAGGTAGTGAAAAAACTAATCTGCCTAGTATAGCATTAGTATTATTGATACCATTTATGTTAGGCGTTATTTATTTGGCGTTTAAAGGTGAAACTAAGTAAATAAAAATTAACAAACATTTAAGACAAATTAGATTTTAGATTATAAAAATTATTGTAAAATAAACGTAGGTATAAAGATAATGTTTTAGTCCTTTTATGCAATTTATACCTATATATTTTGAGTAACTTTCCAATCTTGAAAATGACAGTAATATTTACTGTCATTTTCTATTTCTAGAGAAAATTTAATATTTATTTAACATATTAGTGGTATTATCGAATATATATAAAGAATAAGATATAATTGAAAATGAAGGAGGCTTATTATGAACAGGATCGCGTTAATTGCAATAGGCTTATTTATAGTATTAGAATTGATAGTTAGAGATACTATAATTTGTGGAGTACCTCTTTGGTTATTAGGATTGATTTTATTTAGTGTTATTTGGATGACGATTGTTGGTATTAGTGATAAAGTAAAAATTGAAGATTTTTATTAAATATAAAAATAGGAGGCTGATATAAATCAGTCTCCATTTTTAAAGCGGTTTTTTACAAGCGATTAATAACATCATTGGTCGACGCATTTCATCTTTCATGCTTGGAAGATCCATCATTTCTTCAGGTGGTTGTGGTTCAACGATGTTAGTTAATAAAAAGCCATTATTTAAAAGAGTTTCAATATATGTTGTTAAAGTACGATGATATTTAGTTACTTTTTCATCTAGAAATATGGCCTCTCTTTTCCCTTCATAATAATAATTATCAACTGGAAAATGTAATATTTCACCATTATCATCATAATACCAGTCTTGAGATCCAGCTGATGTAAATATTGGATGTTCTACTGAAAAAACAAAATCACCACCTGGTTTTAACCAGTTATAAATATTTTTTATTAAAGAAATAAAGTCTTCAACATAATGGAAAGCTAAAGAACTTAAAATAATATCAAAACTTTCTTTCGATAAGTTTAAATCTTCCATTGCAATTTGCTGATATTCAATATTATCAGCACTATTAATTTCCTGGGCTTTTTGTAACATCCTTTTAGAAATATCTGTTCCTAAAACATATATGGCTCCATTATCGCTGGCGTATTTACAATGCCAGCCAAAACCACAGCCTAAATCAAGAACTTTTTTATCATGAAAATCTGGAAGAATTTTTTTAAGTTCATGCCATTCACCAGCACCATCTAAACCGTTTATTGAGCGATTCATTTGTAGATATTTATTAAAAAACACAAGGTTATCATAGTTATTTTCTTTCATATTCAATTTCTCTTTCTAAGTCACCGTTGTTTTCATAAATTCCAAATGAGGAAGATAGTAATAAAAATAAAATACCAGTATGAACCCAAAAAATAGTGTAATCTAAAGTACCGTGTAACAAAATTACAGTAATACATGAAATTACTAAGGCAACATAACGAATATTTAATCTTTTTTTATATACTTTAATTAATCTTTTAAAATTATCAATAACATAAGGAACTAGCACGGATATTCCAATTACCCCAAAGGATAAAATAGGATCTAAATAAACGCTATGAGCATGTTGAGTAACGTGACCGTGATATTTTTCAAAGATCATCATATATGTCATAGGCCCTTGACCAAATAAAGGATGAGCTTTGATACCAGTAATAGCAGCTCGCCATATTTTCATTCTAACGGCAAAGTTGTCAAAGATTCGTTCAATACGTGGAAATTGTTCCGGATTAAAGATAAAGTAAATGCCACAAAGTACACAGGCAAGAGCTATTAATAAACAAATACGGAAATTTTTATTAACGATTAAAAATACTAACATTGCCCCAGCTGTTGCAATTAATGCAGTTCGACAACCAGTCATATACAGTAAAAAGAAATTAATTAAAGCTACTACAAAATAATAAGCTTGTTTCTTTAAGTCTTTAGTTCCAAATATTTTATAACCAATCATCATAATAATAAATTCAATCATCATTGCATAATAATTGGCATTGAAAAATACTGAATTAAGACGATTTTCTCGACGGCTGAATACTTTTAAGGTAAAATGGTCATACCCAAGCCGTTGTAAAATTTGGGTTTGTTCATATAATCCATATATTGCCCATAAAACTGATAGTGCAATTAATAAATCAAGAATAAACTCAAAAGTGTCTTGATTGATATATTGGCGATAATATAGCATTAGTGAAACAGCTATAAAAATTAAAGCTAGGCAACCAACACCAATCCAGTTTTGATAAATTAGAGATACTATTAAACTTATTGCCATGAAAATAAGTAAATATTTGGATTTTGGGGTGGTTTTATAAGCATTAATAATTTTTTTGGTATACAATAAATATATTGTTACAATTAATAAAAAAGGGACACAAATATAAAAAGGTGTCGATAAACTAAGTGCTATTGCAATTAATAGCAGCTGTTCTTTAGAAAAACGGTTTTTTAATGAATCTAAATATTGCATAACAGACCTCCAAGTACTGTTACTATAGCATAAAATTAAAGTGGTTACAAATAAGGAGAAGTAATGGAAAAGTACCTATATGTATTCAATTATCCGCCTGAAGAACGTGATTTATGTGCATTAGAATTTCGGGCATTATTTAAAGAAGAATATTTAAGCAAATATTATTTAAGTAATATTAATTATAGTGTTGATCAAAGTGTTTTTATGAAAGCTAAGGTTGATATTTGGTCTGTAGATAAAAACTTTGATCGATTAATAGAGAAAGTTAAACAATTGCATTATGAGTTTGAGGAATTTAAGGTTATTTATTTAAAAAATGAAATTAGCCATGTTGATTATCAAGAAACATTGCAGAAGTGCAAAGATATTTCCTGGGCTATTGAAGGAACTGTTAATATGTCTAAACCTAAACATATTATTGCAATTACTAAGTTGAATCAATTATGGCTTTGTGGCTATTATCATCATGGTATTCCATCGTGGAAAAAACATGATGATAAACCGAATACTTTTTCTAACTCGTTAGATATTAGACTGGCTAGAACGTTAGTTAACATTGCCTATCAAGGTGATAAAAGCTTAAAAATAGTTGATCCTTGTTGTGGAATGGCGACTGTAGTTTTAGAAGGATTAGCACTAGGACTAAATATTGAGGGATTTGATATTTCTCGGGAAATATCATGGCAAGCACGAAAAAACTTAAAATACTATGGTTATAATGAGTATTTAATTAATAAGGTAAGTATTCATAATTTGGATAAACATTATGATGTTGCCATAATTGATTTACCTTATAATTTATATACACCAATTAGCTATCAAGAGCAGTGCCAAATAATTGAATCATCAAGAAGAATCTGTAATCGACTAGTGATAGTTACATTTGAAGAAATGTCTGGTGAAATTATTAAGGCTGGATATAATATAGACGATAGTTGTTTTCGAAGAAAGGGCGAAAAAAATAAATTTGGGCGCTATATTTATGTTTGCAGCTAAATTATAAAGTAAATTGGCTATAATTATTTATAGTTGGGAGGGTAACAATGAAATTATTAAAATACATTAAAGATTATCGGTTTCCAGCTATTGGCGGATTTGTTTCCAAGATAGCTGAAGCCGCTTTAGAATTATTAGTACCACTAGTAATGGCTGATATTATCGATGTTGGAATTGCTAATAATGATCAAAATTATATTTTATCACGGGGATTAATATTAGTAGCATTAGCTGTTATTGGATATCTGTTTGCGTTGATATGTCAATATTATGCATCAGTAACATCACAAAGTGTAGGGACTAAACTTAGAGAGGATATGTATCATCAGATAAATCGCTATGATCATCACAATTTAGATAAATTAAATGCACCAACATTAGTAACTCGATTAGTAAATGATGTTGTTCAAATTCAATTAGCAATTGCTATGACGATTCGTTTAACATCAAGAGCTCCTTTTATTATGTTAGGTTCATTATTTTTAGCCTTTTTAATCAGTGGTCCATTAGCCTTGATCTTTGTTTGTGGAGCAGTGATCTTAGCAATTGTCATGTTATTAATTACAATAGTTTCAATGCCATATTTTAATCGGGTCCAACAAAAACTTGATCAAATAAGTTTAATTGTACGCGAAAACTTAAATGGAATTCGAGTTATTAGAGCTTTTGCTTCACAAGACAAAGAAATTAATAAGTTTAAACAGGAAACTAAAAGTCAAAAAGATATTCAAGTTAAAGTAGGTAGTATTCAGGCGTTATTGAATCCTTTTACACAATTGATCGTAAATGTCGCAATTGTATTAATTATTTATTTTGGTGGGGTCCAGGTAAATATTGGTGGATTATCACAAGGTGAAGTTATTGCTTTAGTTAATTATATGAATTCAATTCTTTTAGCTTTGATTGTTTTTGCAAATGTTATCTCTATTTACAATAAAGCTGGAGCTAGTTATTCACGAATATTTGAAGTGTTAGAAACTAATCCTGATATTACAAGTTTATCTAATGAAACAGATTGGAATGATACACCGGTTTGTTTGGAGTTTAAAAATGTTGATTTTGCTTATAATAAAAAGAATGTTTTAACAAACATTAATTTTAAAATTTACACAGGTCAGACAATTGGTATTATTGGCGGAACTGGTGCAGGTAAAACTTCTTTAGTAAATCTAATTGCTCGTTTTTATGATGTTAATAATGGAGAAATTTATTTAAATGAAAAGCCAATTAAAGACTATGATTTACAATCACTACGAAGTTTCATTGGTTTTGTACCTCAGTATGCTTCTTTGATTTCAGGAACGATAAGAGAAAATCTGCAATTAGGTAATCAAAACGCTAGTGATGAAAAATTAATGACGGCTTTACAAATTGCACAGGGAGTAGAATTAGTAGAAGATAAAGAAAGGGGCTTAGATACATTTATTGACCAAGGTGGTAAAAACTTATCTGGTGGTCAAAAACAGCGTCTAACTATTGCTAGGGCTTTAGTAAAAGATCCCAAGATTTTAATCTTAGATGATAGTTCAAGTGCTCTTGATTATGCTACCGATTTTAGGTTACGTCAGGAATTAAAGAAATTGCAAATGACTAAAATTATTATTTCACAAAGAATTGCTTCTGTTGAACAGGCTGATAAAATTCTTGTTTTATATCATGGTGAATTAGTTGGCTATGATAGTCATGAAAATTTGATGAAGAATTGCCAGATTTATCAAGAAATTTATGCTTCTCAGCATAGTGGGGATGGTGATTTACATGGATAATAAAACTATTATGCGTTTAATTACATATTGTAAACCGTATCGAATTATTTTAATTGGGATTTTTGTTTTATCTTTTATAAGTGTTTGTTTAACACTGATTACTCCAATTCTATTTGGTCAAGCTATTGATTTATTGATTGGAGTAGGTAAAGTTGATTTTAATGCTTTAATAAATCAATTGTTATTTATTGTTTTAATAATTATTGCTGGGTCGATAGTACAATGGATATTATCACAGCTAACAAACAAAATAACTTATAATATTACTAATGATTTACGAGATCGAATTTTTGAAAAGATTCATTTATTACCACTAAAATATATTGATCAACATCCTCATGGAGATATTATTGGACGAGTTATTAATGATATTGATTTAATAGGCAGTGGTTTATTGCAAAGTTTTACTAGCTTGTTTACAGGAATTGCAACGATCGTAGGGACAATTATTATTATGTGTTTAATTAATTTGACGATTGCAGCAGTAGTAATTGTTTTAACACCATTATCACTTTTAGTAGCTTCATTGATTGTTAAAAGAACACATTTATATTTTCAAGAACAATTAGAGATTCGTGGTGATATGAATGGATATATTGAAGAAATGATCGGTAATCAACGTTTGATTAAAGCATTTAATTATGAAGAATTAAATGAACAAAGATTTGCACAAATTAATCAGCGGATGCATGTTAGTGGCGTTAAATCCCAGTTTTATGGTGCTTTGATAAATCCTACAACAAGAATAGTCAACAGTTTAGTTTATGGTGCAGTTGGTGTTTTTGGGGCAATTAGTGTTTTAAATGGACATTTTAGTGTTGGATTATTATCGAGCTTTTTAACATATGCCAATCAATACACTAAACCATTTAATGAAATTTCTTCAGTAATGACAGAAATGCAAACTGCTCTTGCAGCTAGTGGAAGAGTATTTAAATTATTAGATGAAAAAGTTGAAAAACCAGTTGCTAATCCGCAAACGATTGAAAATATCAGTGGACAGGTTTGTTTAAAGGATGTTTGTTTTAGCTATAATCCTGATATATCATTAATTGAAAATTTAAGTTTAGAAGCTAAACCAGGACAAACAGTTGCTATTGTTGGTAAAACTGGTTGTGGGAAAACGACTTTAATAAATTTATTAATGCGTTTCTATGATCAAAACAGTGGTACTATCCAAGTAGATAACATTGATACTAGAGATATGGAAAGAAATTATTTACGACGATTATACGGAATGGTTTTACAAGAATCTTGGATCTTTAAAGGGACAATTAAAGAAAATATTGCTTATGGAAAAAGTGATGCAAGTGATCAAGAAATAATTGCTGCGGCCAAAAAAGCCCGGGTTCATAAGTTTATTATGAAGTTACCAGAAGGGTATGATACGTTAGTAGAAGAAGATGGTGGCAATCTTTCTCAAGGACAAAAACAGTTAATTTGTATAGCTCGAATTATGCTTACTAAACCACCGATGTTGATTTTAGATGAAGCGACTAGTTCGATTGATACACGAACTGAATTACAAATCCAGGAAGCTTTTGATATTATGATGGAAGGAAGAACGACATTTATTGTTGCCCATCGTTTATCGACGATTAAAAATGCTGATGTTATTTTAGTAATGGATAAAGGTCGTATTTTAGAACAAGGAACGCATCGAGAATTGTTAGCTAAACATGGTTATTATTATAATCTATACCATAGTCAGTTTAATTTAGGAAACAGTCAATAAAATGACTGTTTTTAATCTTTTTAACAAAAAAAATGAAAATATTTATCTTTTTTCTAAAAATAATTTATTAAAATAAATTATTATATTGACAAATAAGAATTACAAGTGTATTTTTATTCTTAACAATATTAAGGGGGAAGAAAAATGAATGGTTTAGTATTGCTCGTTATCGCAATGGTAGTTTTGATCGTTGCTTATGTTGTTTACGGGCGTTATTTGGAAAGAACATGGGGAGTTGATCCAAATGCTAAAACCCCTGCGATTAAGAATGATGATGGCGTTGATTATGTACCTAGTAATAAATGGAATGTTTTCGCACATCAATTTTCTTCAATTGCGGGTGCTGGGCCAGTAACTGGACCGGTTATGGCATTGATGTTTGGTTGGATACCAACTGTTTTATGGATCCTTGTAGGTGGTATTTTCTTTGGTGCTGTTCAAGATTTTGGGGCATTATATGCTTCAGTTAAATCTGATGGTAAATCGATGGGCGGAATTATCGAAGAATATATTGGTAAAACAGGAAGAAAATTATTCTTTTTATTTTGCTGGTTATTTACATTACTTGTAATTGCAGCTTTTGCCGATATGGTAGCTGGTACATTTAATGGCTTTGGGGCTGATGGTTCAAAAGTTGCTGCTAATGGTTCAGCTGCTTCGATTTCAATGTTGTACATTGTTGTTGCAATCGGATTTGGTTTCTTTTTAAGAAAATTCAAAGTTAGTGGTAAATTACAAGCGGCTATTGGAATTGTTTTGATTTTATTGATGTTAGCAGTAGGAATTGCTTTTCCAATTTATTTTGATAAAACAACATGGTTATATGTAGTGTTTGTCTATATTTTCTTTGCATCAATTACACCAATGTGGTTATTAAAACAACCTCGTGATTATTTAACTACATTCTTATTTGTAGGAATGATCATTGCAGCTGTTGTTGGTGTGCTTATTTACAATCCAACTATTTCTACACCTGCATTTACTGGATTTGTAACTGATAGTGGAAGTTACTTATTCCCAACATTATTTGTAACTATTGCTTGTGGGGCAGTTTCTGGATTCCACTCTTTGGTTTCTTCAGAAACAAGCAGTAAACAAATTGAAAATGAAAAAGATATGTTACAAGTTGGATATGGTTCAATGTTATTAGAATCATTATTAGCAATCTTAGTTGTTGTTGTAGTTGGGTCTTTATCTTCATTAATTGCTGATGGTACTTTAAATCAACAACTTACAGCAATGGTAACTGTTGAAGGTGGAGCTACTCCATTTACTCAATTTGCAGTTGGGGTTACTGGTTTTGTTTCTCAATTAGGATTACCTCAAGAATGGGGAATTTGTATTATGACAATGTTTGTTTCAGCATTAGCATTAACTTCATTAGATGCTGTAGCAAGAATTAGTCGTTTATCATTCCAAGAATTCTTTGAAATAGAACCTGGTCAAGAACAATCTGGAATAAATAAATTTTTAACAAATAAATATGTAGCTACATTAATTTCATTATTCTGTGGATATTTATTATCTTTAGGTGGTTACAACAATATTTGGCCATTATTTGGATCAGCTAACCAGTTATTAGCTGCGATGGTATTAATTAGTATTTCAGTATTCTTAAAGGTAACTGGAAGAAAAGGATGGATGTTATATATCCCAATGTGTTTAATGTTAGTTGTAACATTAACTTCATTAGGAATGTCAATTTATAACATTGTTACTGCATGGATGACAACAGGAACAATTGATTTCTTGACATCTGGATTACAATTAATTGTAGCAGTATTGTTAGTTGCTTTAGGTGTATTAGTAGCATTCTTTGATTTCAAAAAATTATTTGAATCTAAAAAAGCAACAGCGTAATTAAAGATAAAAGTGCTAATTGTTAGGATTAGCACTTTTTTATAAGAAATAAAATCACGATTTTTTTAATCATTTAACATTTTATCAGACATTTTTTTAGCAATTAATATTAATGCAATGGCTAATGCGGCTAAAATAGCAGAGCCTAGATACCCCATCACATATGATCCAGTTGCATCATAGAAGCTGGCTGAAATTTTTGGTCCGACAAAAGCTCCAATACCATATCCAATAAAAATCAATCCATAATTACGATTATAATATTTTGAGCCAAAGATTATTTTAACCATTGGTGCAAAGACAACTAGCAGCCCCCCAAAAGAAAAGCCAACTAAAGCAATACATAAAATGAAATAAATATAAGAATCAGCAATAGTTAACATTAACATTGAAATACCGTTAATAACTAAAACTAGTAGCAGAGAATTCCAGCCTTTTAATTTATCATAGATAAAGCCGAATGCAATTCGTCCAAACATATTAAATAAAGTCATTAAACTTACACATAGAGCAGCATCCATTGCTGATAAACCAATTTGATTTTGAGCAATTGGTGATGTGGCACTAACCATCATAGTACCAGCAGCATTAGCAAAAATAAACATTAATAACAAAACCCAGAAAATTGGTGTTTTAACCATTTGAGGAATATTGTAATCTTTAGTGTTTAATTCTTTGCTTTGTTCAGTAGATGGAACCCATCCTTCAGGAGTCCAGCCATCAGGGCAAGGAACGATCATCCAGGCTACTAGACCAACCCCAATTAAAAAGATAATTCCTAAAATTTTACAAGCACTTTGAGCCCCATAATTGTCAATTAACATTTGGGCAATTGGTGACATGATAAATGGACCACAAGCAGCTCCAGCTTGAACTAAACCAGAAATAGATCCGCTTTTATCAGGAAACCATTTTAATGCTGTTGGTAAACAGGCTGGATAAATCATCCCAGCACCAGCTCCAGCGATAAAACCATATGCAATATAAAGGAATGGAATTGTATTAGCAAAACCAGTTAAGATCCACCCTCCTGCAAATAAAGCTAATCCGATATAAATGGCGATTCGTGGCTGGAGTTTTTCAGCTAAAATTCCGCCTAGAAAGCCAACAGCACAATAAATAAACATATAAATGGTATAAGCCATTGAAAAATCAGAACTACTCCAACCAAATTGATTGCATAATGGTAATGCAAATAAACTGAAGAAAGCAGTAGCTGATGTAAATAAACTTTGTATCCAAACTCCCGCGAAAACACGCCAGCGAGTTGCTTTAGTAATTTTCATTCTTTTAATCCTCCATTATTGTAAAGTTCCTAAATCTAATGGAATATCACGACCGTTAAATTTTCCAGCTTCGCGACTAGTTCCCATCCAATAAACCATATCAGTAATGTCTTCAACGTCTAAAAATGGGACCCCGGCATACATATCTTCAACAGATGTAAAGTTATTACCAGTTAATTCATTGATAAATTCAACATAATCCATTGTTTCGCACATTGGAGTTTTTACTTTAGTTGGACATAAAGCATTAACAATTATTCCTTTAGAACCTACTTCTTTAGCTAATGTTCTAGTAAGATCGATAATGCCCCACTTAGACATACAATAAGTTGCTAGCTTTGGAGTTCCGTACAATCCTGAAGTCGAAGAAATATTAATAATTCGCCCAAACCCTTGTTTTAACATATATTTAGTAGCATATTTATCAGTTCGCCAAGTTCCAATTAAATTAATATTAATCACTTTTTCTACTTGCTCATCAGTTAACTCCCAAGTGTATCCAAAATTAATAACTCCAGCGTTAGCGATAACAACATCTAAACGCCCAAATGTTTCCCAGGCTTTACTAAATAGTTTTTCCATATCTTCGTTATTAGTAATGTCACAACGCATTGCTAGAACTTTAGCACCTTGATTTTGACATTCTTTGATCGTTTCTTGAAAATGTTCATTTTCAGGCTCTAACATATCTGCTAAAACCACATCAAAATTATTTTTTGCATATTTATAAGCGTGACCACGCCCTTGTCCCATTGCTCCTCCGGTAATTAGGACAACTTTTTTATCGTTCATATTAATCCTCCCTTGTTATTTTTTTCACGTAACTAGTATAATCCTTATAATAGTTTTAAAGTCAATTAGCTATTTTGCTTGTTATATTGTAAAATTTTATAGAAAATATGGTAAAATAATGACATTAACATTAAAATAATTTGAAAGTTGGGGAAGATAAATGTATACGACATATACTATTGGTGAATTAGCAAAAATATTAGGAGTTACTGCAGAAACAATTCGTTATTATGAACGAAAGTATAAATGCTACTATTAATATGTACAAAAACGATCATATAAAAATGTACAAAATCAATTCAACATAATATAATAATTCAGTTTTTATTGGAGGTTATATTATGATTATGAATTTAACAGTTAGTTCAAGTATTGAGATTAATTGTTTGCTTGATTTACCAAAATTGAAAGTATTAGTAGAGGAGTTAAAATTGAAAATAAATAAATCACAAATTGCCCGAGAGCTTGGTGTAGATAGAAGATTGATTGATAAATATATGAATGGTTATACTAAGCCAAAGAAAAGAGAAAGAAAAAGTAAGTTAGATAATTTTTATCAAATAATATATGACTTGCTGATCAATCAAAATACTCAGGTTTTCTTTTATAAAAGAGTTTTATGGCAATATCTAAAAGATAATCATGGATTAGAGTGCTCAGCTTCCCATTTTAGAAAGTGGATCAGCCAGCATGAGGAATTTGATAAATACTTTAATGGCAGAACAAACAGGACAGTAAATGGTAAAATTAGAAACAATATGACAAATCATCGGTCAATCAAAAGAGAGACTGGTATGGGAGTTGAGGCACAATTGGATTGGAAGGAAAATATGCATTATACCTTAAGCACAGGTGAGGTTATTGAATTAAATATCTTTGCACTTGTATATTCCTATTCAAGATATAGGATTAATTTCATCTCACTTACAAAAAAGCAGGGTGCTCTGTTTCATTATCTTGATCAGGCATTTGAAGCAGCTGGTGGTGTGCCTGACATCTTAAAAACCGATAATATGAAAACAGTCATGGATGAGGCAAGAACAGAATATTCGAGTGGAAAGGTCAATGCAAAGTTTCAACAGTTTGCGGATGATTATGGCTTTATAGTGAAACCTTGTATTGCCGGAAAACCATGGAGTAAAGGGAAGGTTGAAGCGCCAATGAAATTATGGGATGAACTATATGCTTATAATGGGAAGCTGAACTATGCACAACTGAATGAAAAAGTAATGGAAATCAATGAAAGAAATAATTGCCAGGTGCACAGTGAAATAGGAAAAATTCCGAAACTTCATATCCAAAAAGAAAAAGATTTCTTATCCCCTTTACCACAAGAAAAGATAAGAAATCAGTATAAAATCACCATTAGACCAGTAAAAGTAGATTCACAGAGTTTGTTTTCCTATAAAGGTAATAAATATTCCGCACCACCAGAATATATTGGTAAAACAGTGAAACTACAGATATTTGATGATTATATACATGTGTATTCTAACACAAGACTTATAACAATTCATCAAATATCTCAATCAAAATATAATTATCATGAAGAACATTATCAAAAAATATATGAAGTAAGTTTTAAAGACAGTTCGGATGAAATCAAACAATTAGCCAAGGCAAATTTAAATTTGATAGGAGAAATATACAATGAGTAGTACATATATGCAATTGAAAAATAACCTGAATTACTTGAAGTTAAGTCAAATGAATGAAAATTTAGATGAGATGTTGGATTATATAACCAGAAACAATCTATCTTTTACAGAAGGATTGATCAAATTGACGCAGATAGAAATCGATCATAGAGAAAAGAATATGGTCAAGTCAATGGTTAAGGTAGGGGCATTTCCTCATCATAAAGAATTAAGGGATTTTGATTTTGATTTTCAGTCATCAATAAACAAACAGCAGATATTGGATTTTGAGACACTCAGATTCATCGAGAATTGTGAAAACATCGTATTTCTGGGTAATAGTGGTGTAGGTAAAACACACCTGGCTGTAAGTATAGGCATTGCCGCGGCAAAGCGTAGAAATAGTACATATTTCATCAAATGTCATAATCTTATTCAACAATTGAAGAAAGCAAATAACGAGAACAGATTGGAAGATAGACTTCGCCATTTTACCAAATATAAAGTACTGATCATAGATGAACTTGGCTATCTTCCGATTAATAAAGATGATGCGAAATTGTTTTTTCAATTGATAGATAGACGTTATGAAAAAAGAAGCACGATATTAACTACAAATATCAATTTTAGTGAGTGGGATGAAGTCTTCTGTGATGTGGTCATGGCAAACGCTATTTTAGACAGAATCCTTCATCACGCGCACGTGGTAACTATAACGGGTAAATCCTATCGATTAAAAGATCAAATGAAGCCAAATGAAGAGGAATCCTAATACTTAAAAATGCTCTTGATTATATTGAGAAGGAACACAATTGTACATCATAAATGATCATTTTTGTACAAAATTATATTGACATTTATACGAAAGAATATCATCCAGCCTATTCATGATGAAAATAGTGGCTATCGCTACTATACCGCATGGGATTTGCATATGCTTATAAGAGCTCGTTGTTATCTTGGTTTTGGTTTTAATATTGAGCAGGTAAAAGAAATACTCCAGAAGGAAAGTATTGAAAAAATAGATGATCTATTATCAAAACAAGAAGAAATAATTCAAGAAAATATTATTTATCAAATGAATATTTTAAAAAAATTAAAAGCTAATCGTTCTTTGATAAATGACGCTAAAAAACAAGACCATCAGCTAGAACTAAAAATGCGTCCTGGAATTTATCGTATTGACAGCCAAAAATGTTATAATTTGTTTTTATCAAAAAAAGAGCAGGAAGCATTAAAACAATTTTGTCAAAAAGTTCCGTTTATTTTTTCTACTGCACTATTTCCTAAAGAAAACGTTGAAAAACAAAATACTGATTTTTATTTTGGAGTTGGCGTTGAAGAAGAATTTGCGCAGCTTCTTGATATTAAAGAAACAGAATATGTTAAATACTATCCACCATGTCAATGTTTATATCTGTGTATTTCATCACGTTCGAGCCAATTTTTAACATATCAGGTTTTAAATCCGGCATTTGAGTATATGAAAAAGCATAATTTACAACTAGCTGGTGATATAATTACTCAAATTGTTTCAATGTGTAAGCCAGATCAAGAATATTTTAACTGGCATAATATCTGGATACCAATCGAATAAAAAACTCACATCAAGCGATGTGAGTTGATTATTTTTAGATAAGTTTATATTCTTTCCATTTAGCGCTAACAAATCTAATCATAAACAATACCGAACGACAAGCCCAGTCAGCACCCATAGCAATCCATACGCCAATGATTCCTAAGTCAAAGATAATTCCAAATAAGTAAGCAGATCCTAATCTAAATATTAACATTGAAATTATTCCTACAAACATTGAGTATTTAACATCGCCAGCTGAACGTAATCCATTAGGAAGAACAAATGAAGTTGGATGTAAAGCAAATGCCATGATATTATGCATAATAACTAAAATATAAGTATAATTTCTAGCAGTTTCAGATAATGAATATAAGTTCAATAATATTGGTAAAGCAAGAATAACAACACCACCAATTATTGCTGTGATAATGTAAGATATTTTCATTAGTTTTTTAATATAATATGTTGCCTGATTGTAATCATTGGCACCAACACATTGACCAACTACGGTTACGATCCCTAAGTTAATAGCATTAACTACAACTACTGCTATCTGATCAATACTTCCAGCGACACTATTGGCAGCAATTTGACTTGTTCCAAAGATTGCAACAATACTAGTTACTAAAACTCTTCCTAGTGTAAAAAGACCATTTTCAATACCATTAGGTACAGCGATTTGTAATATTTTTTTAATCATTGTGGTATTAAAAGTGAAAATCTCTTTAGTTTTGATATAAATTGGATTTTCATGATTAAAAGATAAAACTAACATAATTATCGCTGCAACAATTCTTGATATTAATGTTGGAAAAGCAACACCGGCAACCCCAGCTTGAAGGATGATTACGCCAATGTAATTTCCAATGATATTAATAATATTCATTAATAAAGAAATATACATAGTTACTTTAGTTTTTTCAATTGACCTAAAGATTGCAGCAGATGAGTTATAAATACCTAAAAAAGGAAAAGATAAAGCCGTAATTAGAAAATAGATTATACAAGCATTCATAACTTCAGCTTCAATTGAACCAAAAAATAATTGTAGTAAACCACGATGGAAAACTAAGCATAGTACCATAATAGCAATAGAAATAATTGCTGTGATCGTCATTAATTGACTAGCGGCAAAATTTGCTTGTTCCTTTTTTTGACTACCAAGATATTGACAGACAATTACAGCGCCACCAGTAGCAATAGCCGCTAAAACAGTAATGATAAGATTATTGATCATATCGACCAATCCAACACCGGAAATTGCTGCTTCACCGGCATAAGATACCATCATAGTATCAGCCATTCCGACAATCATTGTTAAGATTTGTTCGATTACTAATGGCCAGATTAATTTTGTTAATTGTTTATTTGAAAACATCATAAGATATCAGCCCCCTTGATACCTTAATTATATAAGCCCTGATTTTTCATGTCTAATACCTATAATAAATAGTTTCTATGCTTAAAATGAATTATAAAAAAGATGTTATAAAATTTGGTGATGTGTTCTTATTCTCTGTTTTTTATAATCTGATTGTTTGGTTATCTATTGTTATGGAAAAATATTTGCTTAAGATATTTAAGTTTGATGATGACTTGGATGATAATGGTGAAATAAATGAATTTGAAAAATAGAAAGAGGAGAGTGCTCCTAGATATGATTTCTCCTCATAGAATTTTAAAAGGATTCGAAATTTTAATATCGAATCCTTAGCGTACTTTTTAACTTTTTTGTATATTAAATATTTTTTACAAACTTTTTAGAAGTATACCAAATCATAAAAGTACTAGAAATACTTAACATTAATAGATATAATTCTGGAATGCTACTATCATCAGTTTTAACAGCATTAACTGAATTAATATCATTCGGTTTTTGAATTTCTGTTGCAGGTACCTGCTGAGAAGTTAATATTTGTCTTGCTGTCCATTGCCAAACATGTTCGCCGTTGTATTCAGGCATATTTAGTGCTGTATATACCCAAGACTCGTGTCCTCCTGAATAAATTTCATCACCAATTTGGACATTATCATAAGTGGTTAAAATAACATTAGGATTGTAGTCTTTTAGTAGGTTATATACTCTTAATGCAGATTCTTCATATTTAACAGTCCCATCATTTTTAGCTTGAACTAACCATAAAGGAGTATTCTTAATGGACAATAGCTCTTCATCAGTTATTTTTCTGCCTTCCCCATATGTATTGATATTTGATTGATCAATTGCAGGACAGGTTGCAACAGCAGCTGCAAAGAAGCCAGGATTATGTACTACTAAATCTAATGTCATATAGCCACCAGCAGAACATCCGTAGACATAAACTCGATTTTTATCGATTTGATAATCAGCAATAATTTTGTCAATTAATGATTTAGTATCTTGTAAATGATCTGACCATTCATCAGGCACTTGTGGTGCTAAAACATATGCCCCACCAAAAATATTTTGTGCTTCATCAGTTGTGAAAGTTACTGCACCACGATTGGCTTTTAATTGTGAAACATTGTTATACAATATTCCTTTGTATCCTGATTCGCCACCACCATGAAGCCACACGATTAATGGATGATTATTGCCATCATTTTCTGGTGTATATAATTGGTATTTTAAACCACCGTATTCACCTGCAGTAAATTTTTCAATTTCATTATTATGGATGTTTTCATTTTGTTTGAATTCTAGGTTAGTACTTTCGATTTCTGTACCATCACTAAGTTTTAATGGCTTAGTTAGTTCAATACGATATGAAATATCTAATGATAAATTACATCCTTTTAGTGTTTCAAAATTAGCTGTAAAATCTAATGTGCTTTGACCACTACCATCTTTGACTGTATTTAGATTTAAAATGATTTTTCCATCTAGAAAGTTTATCTGATCTATAACCCTTTCAACATTTTCATAAGTGCCGCAGTGAACTAGACCATCTGCTTCAATCATATCTACAATATCTTTATCAGTATATGGTGTGGTAGCTGTAGCATATACTTTAAACATATCAGTTGTTAAGCTTGTTTCATCAATGCTTAAATCTGTAGTATCCAAAACAATTTTATCAACAGCCTCTCCATAATTATAAACAGTTGAATATAAATCAAATGGAATTACAGTTTTGCTATCAGTTGCTAGAACAGGACTAATACTAATAGTTAGTATTGTAAATAAAGATAATAAAAAAGATAATGTTTTTTTCATGTTTTTTCTCCTTTCTTGTCAGTATTATAAAATATGAACAAGAGAGAAATATACAAAATTGTTGACTTATTTATCTTCGAAAAGTAACTTTCTAAAATTACCAGGTGTAAGATGATAATATTTTTTAAATGTTTGGATAAATTGGTTTTCATTTGTAAAGCCAGTAGCATAAGCGATTTCTAAAATTGTTTGATTCGAATTTATTAATAACTGGATTGATTTATCGATTCGATAATTATCTAAATACTGTTTAAAAGATAAACCTATTTCTTGTTTAAACATTCTTGAAAAATACTCTCGAGAGTATCCAAAATAGTCAGCCACTTGATATAAGTGAATGTCATGATTATAGTTTAAATGAATATAGTTAAGGATTTCTTTTGTTTTTTTAGTTGCTTTATTTTTATATTTGGTTCGGCAATTCTCATATAATAAATCAATTATTGTTAAAAGTTGTAAAAATATTTTAATATATCTATTGTTATTATTACTATCATATAATTTACAGATTTTTAGTATACTATTTGCAATTGATGTCTGTATGTTTGGATTATTTATTTTAAAGTAAGTTTCTTCTAAATCGGGTATTAATGATTTTAAAAAATCATAGTTTATTTGTAACGTGATTCCTACAATTTTATCTTCATAGCAATCAAAATGTGGAATTGAATAATGAATTTCCCCACTATTAGAAATACTAACTTCGTTTTCATGAAGAGTTTCAAATTGATTTCCGTTATAAAAATCAACTGTACCTTCTAAATTTAATGTTAATTCCAATGCTCGATGCCAATGTGCTTTTACAGATTGAATCGGAGCTTTATAATGATAAAATATTGCAATTGGAATATTACCTTTTGTATTAGTTATTTCATAATAAATTTTTTCCATATATATCTCCAATGTGACATTTAGCCTTTATTTAAATTATAATTTATTCAATATTATTAGTAAGCAATTTATTTATTAAAAAAGTAAGAAATATTTTATTCTTATTGAAAGTTACTAATTGAATGTATTGATTATATTGTGTAATTGTTATGAAAAATAAAATATTTATAACATTAAAACGAAGTATGATATTTTTCTTTAATCAACTCAATAATTTTTAACTCTGTTTCAATAATTGTAGTAAAAGGATATGTTTTTATTGTTTGATTAAATAGATTTAAATAATTTTGTGCTTCTTGATAATTTTTAACAGCTAAAAGCTGATAAGCATATAAAGTTCTTTGACAGCTTAGATTAGTTTTACAGCTTTGTTTTAAGAACTTTTCAATTTCATAATATAAATCATTTACTTTAGAACTATTTGCATTTTCCATCAATAAATAAAACAAGTATTCACTATTAAGAGAATTCCGATAATAATCAGTTAATTTACATTCATTTAAAATCTTTTCAATTAATATTTTAGCTTCATCAAATTTTAATTGCTCTTGCAAACGATCAATCTGGGCAACTAAAACAAATTGATTTAATGGATTATTTAAATTCGCATTGGCAGGCATTTCAAATAAGCTGTCGTCCATATCTTGAAAGCGAACATTATTTGTTTGTAGATAACTAATCATTAATTGTGCATAAAAACAGTAACGGCTTTCCTTATCTTTAATGATTGATAAAATATTATAACCATCATTAGGAAGAGAAATTATTAAAGGAATTAAATTAATTAAACCTAAATATCCATTAACAATTCCAAGTGTTATTACAATTATTTTAATAACATAGTTTAAATTAAAGACATTGATTAAAACAACAACTAATATAGCAGTTAATAAATTAAATATTCCACCACCAGCATTATAAAAGAAAAATGGAAAATTAGAGCGGTATGATGGTGGGATTAATAAACACTGCCCACCAGTACCGCTTATTGAAAACTTTTTAATTTTTAAATGATTATTTTGTTTAAGAATTAATATTTTGCCAATACGAAAACTACTAAAACGATAACCAGTCAATAACCCCATAACTAAATGTCCACTTTCGTGGATAATAATTGCCAGGGGAAAGATAAAAAATAACGAAACAATAAAAATTAAAATTGACGCTAATAAATATTGTTTAGGAAAACTGGAAGCTAGGATAAATCCAATAACAAAACCAGCACTAGCAGCTAAAATTATTTGAATTACTGATTGCCAAATTTTTTTCATACTTATAAGATATTACGTATTGTTTCAAAATATTCATCTACTAATGGTAGTTTACTAATCTTAAGTGCAATTTTGCATTGGATGCATAACTCTGATAGAGCACACCAGACAATTGGATTTTTAAAATAAATAGTTCGTGGTCTACCGTATTGTAGAATATAACTAACTAAAAAATCTAATGCTAGTTGAATTTCATCATCGTCAGGTTTTAACATTTCTTGAAAAACTATCATTTCGCTTTTTTTATCAAAAACAATAACAAGTAATGGATTAATCGGCTGTGAGTAGTCAGGATCAGTTACAAAGCCTGCTGCATAATTAATATCTATGATAAGTTCATTGTCATTGTAGCTAGTAGCTTTTAATTTGTTCATTAACTTTTCATTTTCAGGAATAACTGCCACAAATTTATCTATATCAGGGATACAGATAGCTTCATACTGCCATTGATTATTTTCAATATGGGCATAAATCATTTCATTTTCTTCAAACTCAACATCAATTTTGCCTTTTTGATAATATGGTACGATTTCTAGTAATTTTTCCATAACTTTTATTAGTAAAGCAGCTTGATTATCATCGATATCAAATGGCATAAATCCTTTTTTAAATGATAGAAAATATGGCCAATTACCATTACCACGATAACGTAAACCTAATTGTTTAATTATGTTTTTTTGATGTTTTGGAACTTCATCGCGATTTCCCATATAAAGAGTAATACAGTTTTGATCGAACATCATATATGTAGATAAATCAATATCATCATATTCTCTAGAAATTGAAATCAAATCAGCAAGACCAGCATCCCCTTGATAGATTGATAGACCGATACACTCACCTAAGCTTCCCATAATAGTACAATAGATTGATTCCATATCATCAAATTCAATTTGAATCCAGTCATTGCTTTCAAGGGATAACCAAGGTTTTTTAGTTGACCAGATTTTAGTTGTTTCATATAGTTTTTTCCATGTTTCTAAATTGTTTTCCATAATCTTCACCTTATTAAATATTTATAAAACCAATAATAAAGGCAATAACAATAGCACTTATTACATCACTGATATAATGAACGCCACAAAGTATCCGTGATAAACTGACAGTGATTGCTAGTAATAACATAACGATACCAAGTGGTAAAGAAACTTTTAAACAGGCAAAAGCAATAGCAAAAGCACTTACAGTATGGCGACTTGGAAAAGATTCTCCTTGCTTATGTTTAATAAGTGGTTCAATATCCATTGCTTCATATGGTCTTTTACGATTAATTATTTTTCTAAAGATAGTTACTACAGTAAAAGCAATACACGGGCGAATAATTGTTTCTAGTAATAATGGGTTATTAGTAAAAAATAAATAAATAATTACAACAGGATAAATAATAAATGTTATTACTGGAATATAGCGTGTAAAGTTAATAAAAGTATTTTTTAAAAATGGATGTTTTTTTATGTTAAATAACATTGATTGATAAAAATTTTCCATAAACTCTCCTATTTTAATAAAATTATTGTTTCACCAGCATTCATAGTTAAAATCTTACGTCTAGCGCGCTTATGATGATATTGTTTACGAACATATTGTTGTAATACTTTACTAGAATAACCATGGATTACCGTTATTTCACTAACTAATGGACTTAAACTGTCGATATAATTATCAAGCATTACTTTAGCTTCACTTGTTGTACAGTTATGAATATCAATTTTATTAAGCATTAAATCCCACCTTTATATTATTTAAAACTATTATACAAACATTTAAACCATCTTGCAATTTAGTTAGATATTAAGTAGAATATAGCATATGAATGGAGTGATATAAAATGGCACTTACAGCCGGAATTGTCGGTTTACCAAACGTCGGTAAATCAACCTTATTTAATGCAATTACAAATGCTCAGGTAGAAGCTGCAAACTATCCTTTTGCAACTATTGACCCTAATGTAGGGGTTGTTGAAGTACCTGATTATCGATTAGATAAATTAACAGAAATTTTTAAACCTAAAAAGACTATTCCTACGACATTTGGTTTTACTGATATTGCAGGATTAGTAAAAGGAGCTAGTCGAGGTGAAGGATTAGGAAATAAGTTTTTAGGAAATATTCGTGAAACTGATGCAATTTGTGAAGTTGTTCGTTGTTTTAGAGATAAAGATGTAACTCATGTTGATGGTGATGTTGATCCAATTAGAGATATTGAAACTATCAATCTTGAATTGATCTTTGCTGATTTAGAAACAGTTGAAAGAAGAATTGGAAGAATTGGTAAAAAAGCTCAATCTGGAGATAAAGGAGCTAAGGAAGAAATTGCAATCCTAGAAAAAATTAAAGGTGTTTTAGAAGCTAATAAGCCAGCTAGAACAATTGATTTTAGTAAAGAAGAAATGGCAATAGTAAAACAATATACATTACTTACAATGAAACCAATTATCTATGTTGCAAATATTGGTGAAGAAGATCTTGAAGATCCAAATAGTAATCCATACTACAATGAGGTAGTTAAATTTGCTAGTGAAGAAGGGGCAAATGTTGTACCTATCTGTGCCAAAATTGAAAGTGAATTAGTTGGTATGGAAAGAGAAGAAAAAGCAATCTTCTTAGAAGAATTAGGGATTGCAGAAAGTGGTTTGGATAAGTTAATTAAAGAAGCTTATCAATTATTAGGATTAAGAACATATTTTACTGCTGGAGTTCAAGAAGTTCGTGCTTGGACTTTTAAAGAAGGAATGACTGCACCAGAAATGGCGGGAATCATTCACAGTGATTTCCAAAGAGGATTTATTAAAGCTGAAACTTATAGCTTTGATGATTTGATGGAATATGGTAGTGAACATGCTTTAAAAGAAGCTGGCAAGATTCGTCAAGAAGGAAAACAATATGTTGGTCAAGATGGTGACATCATGTTGTTTAAGTTTAATGTCTAATGGCTAGATCAAAAAAACAAAAAAAGACTTTAATAGAAAGAATTAAACCTGCCGGTTTCAAAGATTTAATCAGAAAATTAATTTTATTAGTATGTGTTTGTGTATTTTGTTATAGTGCTTATAATCTAGCATCGATCTTATGGGAATATAAAGAGATGGATGATAGTAATGCTCAGATTGAAGAAACTTATGTAACAGAAAACACTGAGGATTCTAAAAGCTATAAAATTGTTGATTTTGATGCTTTATTAGCTCGTAATCCTGATGTTAAAGGATGGATCGATATACCTGATACAAATGTTAGCTATCCGATTTTACAAGGAGAAACTAACGATACCTATATTCATAGTGATATTGATAAAAAGGAATTTAGAGCTGGTTCAATTTTCATTGCTAGTGAAAATGCCAACCCATTTGTTGATTTAAATACTGTAATATATGGTCATAACATGAAAAATGGTTCTATGTTTAATAACATTAAATCATATACTGATCAATCTTTTGCTGATGAACATCCATATGTATATATTTATTTACCAGATGGAACTGTAAGTAGATATAAAGTAGTAGCTGCTCATATTATTCCGGAACAAAGCGTGTTATATAATACTGCGATTACAGATATTCAATCTTTTTATCAAGAGATGCTTCGTACAAGTGATATTAGTGTTGATTTTGATCAATCTGCTAATAGTCCAGTTATTACTCTTTCAACTTGTACTTCTGCAGGTAGTGAAAGTGGCAAACGAAATGTAGTCCATGCTGTATTAGATAAATCTGGAATTAATCCAGCTACTGAAAAAATGGAATAAAGGATATTGAACTGTTGATAATTTATCAGCAGTTTTTTAATTAAAAATAGGTAATCAATGTTAAATATTGGTAAAAATAAAAGTAATTATTAGTTTATGATATTATTGTAAATGGGATTTTATTTAATAGGGGAGTGTTTTATTTTTTTTAATAAATGGTATAATAAAAGATAATGTATTGGAGAAATTGAAAATGGTTTTTAATCGAAAGTATTTTAAATTATGTTTTATAATTTATATGTTTATAAATACCCTTGCTCTTGGTTATCTAGGGATTGAAATAAATTATTTGTTTATACCGTTATTAATTTGGGCCGTTGTAATCATTATTCATGATATTTATAAAAAAGAATTTCGCTTGACGAAAAATTATAGTATTTTAATGATTATTCAAGGGCTTATTTTATTGTTGGCAACTATTGTTAATGAATATAGTGATTTAAACTCTTATGTAATTGCAATAATGCAGTTAGTGATATATCTTGTCATTTTTAACAACCCACTTTCAATGACCAAAGAACAAATTGGTCAAGAAGTCAAAGTGATTACTGTGTTAGTAAATATTCTTGTAGGCGTTGCTTCGACGATATCTATTGGTATGTATTTAGCCCATTTTTCTAGTTTGGCTAATGGATGGAAATTAGGCGTTAGTGCGGGACGATTATCAGGAATCTATTTTAATAGTAATCCGGCGGCATTTTTAGCTTGTATGACAATCGTGTTAGCCCTTATTGCTATTAGGGAAAAGTTTAAAGGTCGTTTTTGGTATTTTTTGAATATCTTTATTCAATTTATTTATATTTTATTAACCAAATGTCGGATGGCATTGATTATTTTGATAGTTATTATTATTATGGTTGGTTACTATTTTTTTATTAGACGTCGACCATATAGTAATTTAAAACGAATTTTAATGGTTAGTGGATTAGTGGTTGTTATTGCCGGAACAGGTTTAATTGGTCAACAATTAGTTGAAGTTATTCCTTCGGTCGGTAATATAACTCGTCATGAAACAAGTCGCTTTCAAATGGATCAGTTAATCGAAGCAGGGCAGTTAATTGTTTCTGGTGATAGTGAAAAATTTAATCAAGGCTTAGAAATCATTGATGAGGTTTCAAATGGACGAATTTCTTTAACTAAAACGGCATTAGAAATATGGCATAGTGAACCAGTTATTGGAATTGGAGCTAATAATTTTAAAAAGATAGGAAGTCAGGAAACTGATGTTTTAGACTATTGGGCAATCCAGGTTGTTCATAGTCACAATGTTTTTTTAGAAGCATTGGTAGCGACAGGAATTATTGGTTTTATTATTTTTGTCATTTTCTTTGTTAAAAGTGTTATGATGGTTTTTAATGTTTTAAAGAAAAGTCAGGGAACTAGTATGTATTTTATTGTTCAGATGTTTACAATGATTGTATTATGCGAGTTTATTGGTGGGCTAACTGATTATGGTGTTTTCTATATTTATTCTTTATCGGCAACATTAGCCTGGTGCTTTTTGGGATATTTATACACATATCAGCGAATTATAAAAAAGGAAGAAAATCAGTAAAACTGATTTTAGACTGTTGGCAAGTAAGTTTGTCAGCAGTTTTTTATCAAGAAATTGTTATAGGGATTATTGGTATAATTGATATTTCTCTGGCTTTACCGTTGTACGATTGAAATTTAAAAAGGGAACGCCATAAAATTGCTGATAAAATCATTCATTAATAATATGGTTTTTAATAATTTTAGATTACGTTAAAAGATCACTAAATATGATAGTGGTCTTTTTTTATCTAGATAATAAAAAAATGGCGATTATTTGATGCATATCCGTTGACATATATCGACATTAGTATATAATGTTAGCGTCCTAACAAAATGGAGTGATGGTATGGAAGAGAAAATAATCGGGATAGAAATAAGAGTTTTAGCTAATTTAATAGGTCGTCATTTAAATGAGATTAGCAGTCATAAATTTGATTGTAATTTAACAGGACCGCAAGGATTATTTTTATGTTATTTATATGATCATCAAGATGAAGAAATTTTTCAAAAAGATTTAGAGGTTAATTTTAATGTACGTCGTTCAACTGTTACGGGATTATTACACTGTTTAGAAAGCAACGGCTTTATTAAGCGGGTTGGAGTTGATTATGATGCTCGTTTAAAAAAAATTATTTTAACTCCTAAGGCATTAGAATTTAAAGATACTTTAGAAAAATATATTCAGGAGATGGAACATACTTTAACAAAAAACCTAGAGCCTGAAGAAATTAATGAATTTATAAGAATTATTGGTAAGATGAAAAGGAATTTAGAGTAGGAGGACAAAATGGATAAGAAGTATTACATGGGAATTGACGTTGGGTCAACTACGATAAAAATTTATATTACTGATCAAAATGATGAATGTATTTTTTCAAAATATGAACGTCACTATTCAGATATTCAAGCTACTATTAAAAGCTTGATTAAAGAAGTAGAAGAAAAATTTGGTAATCTAAAAATAACAGCGGTAATGACTGGTTCAGGAGGACTAGCATTATCAGAATGTTTAGGCATAAAGTTTGTTCAAGAAGTAATTGCCTGTACAAAAACAGTAGAAACATATATTCCTGAATGTGATGTGGCGATTGAATTAGGTGGAGAAGATGCTAAAATCACATATTTCCAGGGCTCTTTAGAACAAAGAATGAACGGAACATGTGCCGGTGGAACTGGAGCTTTTATTGATCAAATGGCATCATTATTACAAACTGATGCTCAAGGATTAAATGAATTAGCTAAAAATTATCAAACTATTTATCCGATTGCATCTCGTTGTGGAGTTTTTGCAAAAACTGATATCCAACCACTTATTAATGATGGAGCTAATAAAGAAGATTTAGCAATTTCAATTTTCCAAGCTGTTGTTAATCAAACAATTAGTGGTTTAGCTTGTGGTAAACCAATTAGAGGGAAAGTTGCCTTTTTAGGAGGACCGTTATATTTCCTTGATCAATTAAGACAACGTTTTATTGAAACATTGAACTTAAAAGATGATGAAATTATTTTCCCTGAAAACTCACAATTATTTGTGGCTATGGGAGCTACTTTATTAGCTAAAGATGAAAATAATGAAACTGATGTAGAAACATTATTAAATAGATTAGAAAATCTTGATGAAAGTAAGTTATCAAATGGCAATACTTTAGAGCCATTATTTAAAAATGATGAAGAAAGAAATGAATTTAGACATCGTCATTACATCGATAAAGTAAGAAAAAATGATATCCGTAGTTATATCGGTAATGCTTATTTAGGATTAGATGTTGGTTCAACTACAACTAAGGCGGTTTTAATCGATGATAATGATTCAATTCTATATTCATTTTATGATTCAAATGAAGGTAACCCACTAGGGGTAGTCCAAAAAATAATTAGAGAAATCTATGACATTTTACCTGAAAATGTTAAATTGGCTTATAGTGGGGTTACTGGTTATGGTGAAGCTTTAGTTAAAGCGGCTATGAAAGTTGATATGAGTGAAGTTGAAACGATGGCTCATTATAAAGCAGCAACTTATTTTAAAGAAGATGTTAGCTTTATTTTAGACATTGGTGGTCAAGATATGAAAGCTATCAAAATCAAAGATGGCATTATTCAAGACATTTTATTAAATGAAGCTTGCTCTAGTGGTTGTGGTTCTTTTATTGAAACATTTGCAAAATCATTAGGTTATGAAGTTAGTGAATTTGCTGAATTAGCACTAAAATCAAAAGCACCAATTGACTTAGGTAGTCGTTGTACTGTCTTTATGAACTCTAAAGTAAAACAAGCTCAAAAAGAAGGGGCTAAAGTTGAAGATATTAGTGCCGGATTATCATATTCAGTAATTAAAAATGCTTTATACAAAGTTATTAAACTTCGTAGTAAAGAAGAATTAGGTAATAGTATCTTAGTTCAAGGTGGAACTTTCTATAACGAAGCTGTATTACGAGCTTTTGAAAAAGAAGCTGGTGTTAATGCTATTCGTCCAGATATTGCGGGATTGATGGGAGCATTTGGTATTGCTCGTTTAGCTCATGAACAATATAATGGACAACCATCAACTTTATTAACACGTCAGCAATTAGATGAATTTACATGTGAAAGTGAAATTCGTTACTGTCAAAAATGTACTAACCATTGTATGTTAACAGTATCAACATTCAATGATAATAGTGAATATATTAGTGGTAACCGTTGTGAACGTGGGGCTAATTTACCATTAAAATCTAAAAAATTACCAAATTTATTTGACTATAAATATCGTCGTGTCTTTAATTACCGTTCTTTAACTGAAGAACAAGCTAAACGAGGTACTGTCGGGATACCACGTGTTTTAAATATGTATGAAAACTATCCATTTTGGCATACATTTTTTACAAAATTAGGATTTAGAGTTGTCTTATCACCTCGTTCTACAAAAGCTATTTATGAAAAAGGAATTGAATCTATTCCATCTGAGAGTGTTTGTTATCCAGCAAAAATCTCACATGGTCATATTGAAGCCTTAATTGAAAAAGGAATCAGATATATTTTCTATCCTAGTTTAGCTTATGAACGTAAAGAATTTGACACTGCTAATAATCATTACAATTGTCCGGTTGTAACTTCTTACCCTGAAGTTATTAGAAATAATGTTGATAATTTAGAAGGTAATCATATTATTTATCGTAATCCATTTATGGATTTAAGTAATCCTAAAACTTTATTTAGTACTTTAAAAGAAGAATTAAGTGCTTTTAAAGTAAGTGATAAAGAATTAAAAGAAGCCATTGATGCTGGATTTGATGAACTGGCAAAATGTCGTAAAGATATCCAGGAACAAGGTGAAATGGTTCTTAATTATTTAAAAGAAAATAATATGACTGGTATTGTTTTAGCAGGGCGTCCTTATCATGTTGACCCTGAAATCAATCATGGTTTAGCTGATTTGATTACTGCTGAAGGAATGGCGGTTCTTACTGAAGATAGTATTTGTCATTTAGATAAAGAAATTGATAATTTAAGGGTTGTTGATCAATGGACATATCATTCAAGATTGTATCGAGCTGCTTCATTTGTTTCAACACAACCAAATCTTGAATTAATTCAGTTAACATCATTTGGATGTGGACTTGATGCAGTTACAAGTGATCAGGTTGCAGAAATTTTAAAAGCCCGCCATAAAATTTATACTTTAATTAAAATTGACGAAGGAAGCAACTTAGGAGCAATTAGAATTAGAATTCGTTCTTTAAAAGCAACAATTTTAAAACAAGAAAAAGTAAATCGAATGATTTATCCAAAATTCCAACCATTGAAGGTACCATTTACTAAAGAAATGAAAGAAGCCGGATATACAATTTTATGTCCACAGATGTCACCTATTCACTTCCAGTTTGTTGAAACAGCAATGCAGGAGTCAGGTTATAATCTAGTTGTCTTACCATCTGTCGATAAAGGGGCTATTGAAGCTGGTTTAAAATATGTAAATAACGATGCTTGTTATCCAAGTATTTTAGTAACAGGACAAATCATGGAAGCTTTATTAAGTGGTAAATATGATTTAGATAAAACTGCAGTCATTATTTCGCAAACAGGTGGTGGTTGTCGTGCAACTAACTATATTGCTTTTATTCGTAAAGCTCTTCAAGATGCTGGAATGCCACAAGTGCCAGTAATTTCTGCTAATTTACAAGGGTTAGAAAATAATCCGGGATTTAAAATTACATTGCCATTAGCTAAAAAAGTAATTATTGGAGCAATGTATGGTGACTTATTTATGAGAGTGTTATATCGTGTTCGTCCATATGAAGCAAAACCAGGAAGCGCCAATGCTTTATATGAATCATGGGTAGAACGCTGTCAAGAAAATGTTAGAGATGGAAGTATTACTAAGTTTAGAAAAAATGTTTATCAAATCGTTAAAGAATTTGATAAATTACCAATTTTAGATATCAAAAAACCACGTGTTGGTTTAGTAGGTGAAATTTTAGTTAAATTCCATCCAACTGCAAATAACGAAATTGTTGATATTGTTGAAAGAGAAGGTGGCGAAGCGGTAATGCCAGACTTAATCGATTTCTTCCAATATTGTTTCTATAGCACTGATTTTGAAAATAAGCATTTCCATGCTTCTAAAAATAGTGTCCGTCTTTGCAACTTAGCAATTAAATTTGTTGATTTATTACGTCATGATATGATCAAGGCATTGAAAAAATCAAAACGATTTGATCCACCAACACCAATTGATCACTTAGCTAAAAAAGCAAGCCAAATTGTATCAATTGGAAATCAAACTGGTGAAGGATGGTTTTTAACAGGTGAAATGATTGAGTTAATTGAATCAGGAGCACCAAACATTGTTTGTATGCAGCCATTTGCCTGCTTACCAAACCATGTTACTGGAAAAGGAGCTATTAAAGCATTACGTAAGGCTTATCCACAAAGTAACATTGTTGCTATTGATTACGATCCTGGAGCTAGTGAAGTTAACCAGTTGAATCGTATCAAATTAATGCTATCAACAGCCTTTAAAAATTTAAAAGCTCAACAAGAAAATGCAAATTAATAAATAAAAAATAGAGAAGATGAATTGTAAGTTGTATTCATCTTCTCATTTTTTTGATTAAATTAAAATTCTTTTTTTAATACAATTCGTTTACTGATTTTCATTGAAACAAATAAAATAGCTAAACAGATTGCAAAGATTATTAATAATATTATTAGTGGATCAACATTATTAATAAATGAAATTAATGAGTTGAAATTTATTTGGCTTTGAGCAAGTAAATTAGCTAATAAATAACAAACTACAAACCCGCCACCTAAGAAAATAATAATTGCAATTCTACCATTTTCACTACCGTACTTTAATTGAAAAGGAATTAAGATTGCTAACATAACAAACATTATTGGAAGCATCACTAATGTTGATAACATCCAGTCACTAAAAATAAAATTATTAAAATTTATCATTTGAATAATTGTTGTTATAACAAAACTTAAAAACCAGCTGCAAGTTCCAGCTAAAATACCAAAACAGTATTTTTCCTCAACATAACGACTACGACTAAAAGGTAAGGTGAATAAAAAAGCATTGCCATTATCAAATTCATCATAACTAATAGTACTAATAGTAAATAAAGAACAAATAAACATAAAATAGCCAATTAAAAAATAATAATCAAAATCTAAAAAACAAGCTGTTGCTCCTAATATTAAAACAATTAAGATAAAAAAGTTTTTTTGATTAAGCATTAATTTAAAATCTTTAATTAATAAGCCTTTCATAAATCTTCACCTCTAATCATCATCAAAATCAAATCATCGATATTACCATTTTCAATAACGATCCCTGGATAATTATCCAAATAAAACTGTTTTTGATTCGTCAAACATTGATAACCATAATTTTCTGACTTGTATTTTAAAATATACTTAGAATCTAAAGATTTAAACTGGGCTTCGTTAATTTTTAATATTGCATAATCACTTAAAAGAAGATCAGTTTGTTCATGCATGATAATTTTACCATCATCAATCATGTATAAATCATCACATAAACTTTCTAAGTCTTTAGAAATATGCGAACTAATTAAAATAGAACGGGTTTCATCTTCGCTGATGTAATCTCTAAGTAAATCAAGAATATCATCACGAGCAAGAACATCTAAACCAGAAGTTGGTTCGTCTAAAATTAATAATTTAGCTTGATGGCTACATGCTACAATTACTTTTAATTTTGCTTTCATCCCAGTTGAAAACTCTTTGATTTTCTTATTTAGTGGCAGATTTAATTTTTGACATTGCCGTAAAAATTTTTGTTTATCAAACTTATCATATAAATTACTTAAAACTGGAATAATATCTTTAATACTTAAATAACCACTAAAACCAGAATCAGCTAAGACTACACCAATATTTTGCTTATCATGTGCAGTGAGTTCACTAATATTTTTATCAAAGATCGTAATTGAACCACTATCAATTGTTATTAAACCTAAAACAGCTTTAAATGTCGTACTTTTACCGGAACCATTTTGTCCAATTAAACCAGTTATAAAACCAGGCTTAATTTCCATAGAACAGTCTAAGGTAAAATGATCATAATGTTTCTTTATATTTTTGATTTCTAACATGATTAACCCTCCAAAATGATAATAAATAAGTTTTTTAATTCTTCATCGGTTAAACCGTATCTTCTACCTTTTTGAATGGCCATTTCCAAATCGGTTTCGATTTCTTTTTTTCTTTCTTCAACTAATAACTCTTTATTTGAAGCTAAAACATAAGTCCCTTTACCATGAATGGTACTGGTAAAGCCTTCTTGTTCTAAGTTATCATATGCTTTTTTTACAGTGAGAGCACTTATTTTTAAATCTTTAGATAAAGAGCGGACAGATGGTAAGATATCATTTTCTTTTAATTCACCATTAATTATTAAAGCTTTAATTTGTTCTACTATTTGTTCATAAATAGGAATCATCGATGTATTATTAATTATTATCTTCATTGCTACCCTCCGTTCATTAACAGTATATAACAGTATATAACTGTTGTCAACTGTTATATACTGTTATATAAAAAAGACAGGGCGCTTTGCCTTGCCTTTTATTGATATATTATAAATTACGAGCAATTTCATAACTATCCCAAATAGCACCACGAATATTACGAACATCACGGCTATCTCCAACGTTGAAGACTTCAGGATAATCATATTTAATTTGATCAAATAAACTATGTTTGCTACGATAACCAATAGCTAAAACAACTTGATTGCAAGCAATAGTTTCATCATTTAAAACAACGCTATCAGCTTTGATTTCAGTAACTTGTTCATTAGCTTTGATTTTAACATCATTGAATGCTAATAAATCACGTAACATAAATTCATTCATTGGAGGTAATGGAGCACCTGATTTTAAGATATCTGGTAAAGCTTCAACAATAGTTACATGTTTACCATGTTTAGCTAAATGAAGTGATAATTCACAACCAACTAAACCACCACCGATAACAACGATATTATCTTTAGCTGGAACTTCTTCCAACATAACTTCTTGAGCTAAAACAGCATTTTCTACACCAGGAATTTTAGGGATTGCAGGGGTAGAACCTTCACCAACAAATACTGCATCTGGATGTAATTCATCAATAATTTCTTTAGTAGCAGTAGTATTTAAACGAACATCAACATTTAAATCTTCTAGCTGTTTAGTATACCAGGCAACCAAAGCTCGGTCATCTTCTTTAAAGTCAGGAACACCAGCAATATTTAAAGCACCACCTAAGCGATCTTTAGCTTCAAATAAAGTTACTTTGTGACCACGCATTGCACTAACTCTTGCAGCTTCCATTCCACCTGGACCACCACCAATAACAACTACGTTCTTTTTAGTTTCGGCTTTTTTAATACCTACTAAGAATTCACGTCCACATTCTGGGTTAACAGCACAGCTTCCTAAACCATGTTGTAATAAACGTCCAAAGCAGCCATCATGACAACCAAGGCAAGGACGAATATCTTGTTCATGACCAGTTTTAAGTTTATTAACGTAATCAGGATCAGTAAGTAAAGGTCGACCTAAGCCAACAGCATCAATAATACCTTCGTTTAATGCATTAACAGCCATTTGAGGGTCATCCATTCTTCCAGCTACCATAACTGGAACTTTAGAAACCCCTTGAATTTGTCTAGCTAATGGTAAATACATACCTTTTTCAAAATACATAGGTGGATGAGCCCAATACCATGAATCATATGTTCCAGCATCAGCATCAAATGCATCATATCCAGCATCTTGAAGAATTTTAATAGCTTCGATAGCTTCGTCAACATCACGTCCTAATTCTTCAAATTTTTCACCAGGTAAGCCACCTTGACGTAAAGCTTTGATATAACTTTTAATTGAAAAACGTAATACAACTGGGAAATCTTGTCCACATTTGTTTTTGATTTCTTGAACAATTTCAGTTGCGAAAGTTAAACGACCTTTCAAATCACCACCATACTTGTCAGTACGTTGATTAAATAGACTCATAGTAAAGCAATCTAATAAATACCCCTCATGAACAGCATGAATTTCAACACCATCGAAACCAGCTTCTTTAGCAATTAAAGCAGCACTACCGAAATCTTTAACGATCTTTTCGATTTCTTCAGTTTTTAACTCACGACATTCAACATTAGGTAACCAGCGGTTTGTAGTTTTACTTGGAGCAACGAAATTTTGAGGTGCTACAAAGTTAGGTAAAGCACTTCTTCCAAGTCCAGCAGTTAATTGCAAAAAGATTTTTGTATCATAAGCATGAACACGATCAGTCATTTCTCTTGCCATTTTAGTATAAAGATTAGGCATTTTATTTGGACAAGGGAATGAAGAAGGGGCATGAGGTTCAACATCATTATCCACCCAGTTAGCACCAGTAATGATTAAACCAACACCACCTTTAGCTCTTTCAACGTAGTATTCAACACTTTGTGGTGTATAACATTGATTTTCATCAGACATAACAGTTGTTGCCATTGGAGCCATAAAAAATTTGTTTTTAATTTCCACATTTCCAATTTTCATTGACTCAAATAAAGGCTTAAAAGCATTTTCCATAATAATTATCCTCCTACCATAATAAATATGAACTTGTTCATATTTATTATGGTAGCACTTACAACTTGTCTTTTCAACCTTATCAATGTAAAATGAAAATAATTTAAAACGGTGGGTTAAATGAGAGGGTTAAATGAAAGATACAGGAAAACAAACAAGAGCTAAGATTATTCAAGTAATTGAAGATTTAGTCAATGAAAAATCATTAGATAAGATTTCAGTTCGTGAAATTTGTCAAAAAGCAAATATTGCAGTTGGAACTTTTTATATTTACTTTTCAAGTAAAGAAGAAGCACTTTTGTATGTTTATCACCAATTAGATGAACAGTTTAAAAACTTAAAATTAGATCAAACACCACTAGAAAATATAAAGTCGATTCTTACTACTTATTATAATATGGTAGATATTGAACCATTGCGTGTTTATCGTACTTTATATAGTTGTCATTTAAATCATTATGATAATTATTATTTTGATGAAAAGCGTGATGTTTTCATTGTGTTATTTAATGAAATAGAAAAAATGGTTCAAGATAAGATGCAGGCAAAAAAAATTACCTGGCTAATATTAGATTTTTGTCGCGGACGAATTTTTAATTTTTTAATTAAATATGAAGAAAATATTGTTGAATGGATCGATGAACAAATTATTTTAACGATAGAATACTTGCATTTTTTAATTGAACGCAGGCTAAAATAAATATAGCATACGGTAAGGAGGTAAATATGTATCGATATTTAGGGTTGATTGCAATCATACCGGGGATAATTTATTTTACATTTTTTATTAGACGTTTTTTAAGAACAATATTAAATATTCATACTACACCCTTGATAGTTTTTACAATTGCTTTAATTGTTACTTTGCTTTCTTTTCCAGCAATTAATATTTTAAATTTATATGGAACTATCTATTATCACTTTTTAGTTATCATGATTATTTTAGAGTTATTAAATCTTGTTTTAAAAAGATTTAGCATTTATCAGTTTACTTTTACAAGTGGAATTTTAGGTGTGTTAGTTACGGGGATCGTGCTAGGTTATGGCTATTATAATATTAAACATGTGGTAGCTACTAATTATCAATTATCAAGTTCTAAAATAGATGATTTAAAAATTATTGAAATAGCTGATTTGCATATGTCAACTTCAATGAGTGTTAGTGAATTGGACAGTTATTGTAAAGAAATGAGTGAAGAGAATGCTGATATTGTTGTTTTGACAGGAGATATTTTTGATGAAAATACTCCCTATCAAGATATGATAGATGCAAGTAAGATACTAGGAAGTATTAAAAATAATCAAGGAATTTATTTTGTTTATGGAAATCATGAACGAGCAAATTATCAGGGGATTGAATTTACACCAGAACAGATTGCTGCTAATCTTGAAGCTAATGGAATTCAGGTTTTAAATGATGAGGTAGTCTGTTTGGATAATATAAATATTATTGGACGTAGTGATGCTAGTTTTTGGCAAACTAATAATCGCGCTTCGATGGCTGATTTGACTGCATTAATTCCAAAAGATAAAAAAGACAATTATACAATTGTTTTAGATCACCAGCCTTTAGATTTAGAAACAAACGCTACATTAAAAATTGATTTACAATTATCAGGACATACTCATGGTGGGCAGCTTTTTCCAATGCGCTTTTTTCAAACTTTAACATCAGATACTCTTGTCTATGGGCAAAGAAATATTGGTGATTTTACAGCGATTACTACTAGTGGAATTGCTGGATGGCGCTATCCAATTAAAACCGGGGCTCCAAGTGAATATGTAGTAATCAATGTTGATTAAAATAAAAAGATGATTTTATTACTTTCAATAAAATCATCTTTATTATTTATTATTTAGAAATAATTTCAACACCATCTTCAGTAACTAATAATGTATGTTCCCATTGAGCTGAAAGTGATCCATCTTCAGTGTAAACTGTCCATTCATCATCAGCATCAACAAAAACATCACGTTTACCAAGATTCAACATTGGTTCAATCGTAAAAACCATTCCTGGAACTAAAGTCACTGTTCTTTCATTTGGTTCAAAATGGAAGACATAAGGATCTTCATGAATCGCTAAACCAACACCGTGACCACAGAATTCACGAACAACACTATAATTATTAGCTTTAGCAAAAGTTTCAATAGCTTTACCAATATCACCAACACAGCTTTGATAAGGAACAATTGAAGCAATTCCGATTTCTAATGCTTTTTTAGTATCTTCAACTAGTTTTTTTGCTTCAGGACTAACATTTCCGATCATGAACATTCTTGAAGCATCAGCATAGTAACCATCTAACATAGTTGTTGCATCGACGTTGACAATATCACCTTCTTGTAAAATGATATCTTTGCTAGGAATACCATGACAAACAACATCGTTAATAGAAACACAGATGTGTTTAGGGAAACCCATGTATTGATAGTCAGCACAAGTTGCATGATATTTTTCAGTATATTCTTTAGCCATAATATCAATTTCTTCAGTTGCCATTCCAGCGTGAATATGTTCTTCGATATAGTCAAGTAAACCTGAGTTAATTGCAGCTGCTTTACGAATACCTTCGATTTGAGCTTCGTTTTTGATCATTTTTCTAGTTGGTATCTTTTTACCAGCTAATTTTAATTCTTTTAGTTTTTCATCAAATTGTAAGTGACATTTTTTATATTTTTTTTCACTCCCACACCAGCAGGGATCGTTTCTATTTATTTTCATATCTTGCCTTCTTTCTTTTAATTTAGTATAACACGTTGTTATAGACTTGCCAATTAGTCAAGACTAACATTTTTATTAATCAATGCTTCTTTTTGTTTATGGGATAATTGTTTTATAAAATATTCTCTTTTTAAAGCACTGCTTTTATCAATGAATTCTTCAAAGTAAACTAATTTTACTGGTCGTCTAGCACGGGTGTATTTAGCACCATGGCCATTATTATGAGTGGCAATTCGCTTTTTTAAATCAGTGGTCCAGCCAGTATAATAGCTATGATCATTACATTCGACAATATAAACATAATTTTTTTTCATCATCTCACCTGATAGTTATTATAACAGTAATTGCATATTTTTGATGACTAAATTATTTTTTTACGGTAAGATACAAACAATGGGGTGATATTATGGTTGATTTTAATAACTTAATAGATTTACAAATTGAAATATTTATTTTCATTATTATTGGTTATATTTTAAGAAAGTTAAACATCATTTCAAAAGAAAATCGTAAAAGTTTAACGGATTTAGTCATTAATATAATTTTACCAGCGAATATTATTTATTCTTTTATGATTGAAATGAATAGTGAAATTATTATTAGTGGTTTAGAAATACTAATTGTATCGATAGTTATTCAATTAGCTTGTCAGATTTTTGGTAAATACTTTTTTTATAAAGCTTCGCCAAGACAACAAAGCGTTTTACAGTATGGAACGATTTGTTCTAATGCGGGATTTATGGGTTCACCTTTAATCCAAGGATTATATGGCTTAGATGGCTTACTGTTTGCTTCAATATATCTAATTCCACAGCGAATTGTCATGTGGTCAGGGGGCGTGGCTTGTTTTACTAACGCTAAAGGAAAAGACGTAGTAAAAAAAGTTATTACTCATCCTTGTATTATTGCCGTAGTTATTGGGATGATTATTATGATTAGTCAAGTTCAATTACCTAATTTTCTTACTGTTTCTATTCAGTCGTTAAGTAATTGTACAATGGTTTTATCGATGCTTGTAATTGGAGGGATTTTAGCGGAAATTCGTTTTCGTGATGTAATTAGTTATTTAACTATTTATTATAGTTTTATCAGATTAATAATAATTCCACTAGTAGTTTTAGCTGGATGTACTTTGGCTTCATTACCACCATTAGTAACTTCAGTAGCTACGGTATTAGCTGGGATGCCAGCTGGTAGTACAACAGCCATCTTAGCAGAAAAATATAATGGGGATTCTAAACTGGCAGTAGAAATTGTCTTTTTATCAACCGCATTATCATTATTTACGATCCCTTTACTATGTGTAATCATTAATATGGTTATTTAGTTAGAAGATAGCAGGATATTTTTATTTGTGATAAAATAAAACAAAGGGTATATTTTGTCGATAATAAAATTTCGTTAAAATCATATAATGTGGGGGGAGAGTGATATAATGATATGCAATAATTGTGGTTATCATTTTAAAAACAGTTTGACTTGTCCGTTATGTGGACAATCGTATAAGAAAAAGAAAGTTTGTCCAGTATGTCAAAAACGGATTCATTACAATCAGATTCGTTGTAACAATTGTGGTAACCCATTGATTAAACAAAGTACAACAGATGTTTCTAAATATTATGTTAATAATCATAATTTTCCTAAAAATAATAAAACAACAGTTAGTTATAATAATCAAAAAACAACAAATAATTCCAATCAAAAAATTAGAAATGTACATACTAATAGCAAAAGTAAAACTAAAATTCCTTCTTTCCAGCCATTGGAAATGTATGATTATAAAATAGGCAATGAAGAGATAAAAAGAAGGTTTGAAGAAGCACGTAATGCCTTAAATTTTAGAAGAGATCGTCGTAAGAAAAAAACTAATAAATCAAGAATTCCTAATATTATTGCTGGACTTACTTTGTTGATTACAGTTGGTAGTTTTTTATTTGAAATACTTATTAACTTTATTGATAATGATTTTAGTTTTGAAGAAACAACAACTGAAAGAGCTGTTTTATCAGATGACTTCACTACAGCTAATATTACTGAAACAAATACACCATTAGAAAATGCTGGTAATTATAATCAAGACAATCATGTGTATTTTAATAATGACCAAATTTATTTAGGCTATGAGGATAATGTTTATGTTACTGATAATGAATTAGCAACAATTAATACATTAACAGTACCTGGTAGTACATCTTTGTATGTAGAAGGGGATAATTTATATTGTGGTTATTATGATGAATATTATTGTTATAATTTAACTAATCAAGAGGAAGTATTCTTGTTTAATAAAAATACGGTGCTGCCAATAGGTCAGGGACGATTTATCTATACTACTAATAGCAATAATGAGCTATATTTGTATAGCAATAATACCTCTACTTGTTTGTATGATGATTATACTTATGGTTTTTTCTTTGATGCAAATAGTGAGCTTGTTTATTTAGCTGATGGTGAAAAGATTCAAACAATGGATTTAAATGGTAACGTTGTTGGTGAATATTATATTAGTTGTTATTCAAACTTTTATGTTGATGGATCATTGTTGTATTATCAAAGTATTTATGGAGTTAATGTTTATAATTTAAGTGATGACAGTGAGAGTATACAAATTGAAGATTCGTTATATGAATTTACGGTTGTTGATGATGGGATTGTGTATTTAGATGATAATGAGAATTTAATGTATTATAACTTTGAAGATGAAAGTTATACTGAAATTGTTGATGGTGTTGATAGTTTTAATATCTTAGGAGAATATGTTTTATTTAACCGTTATGATAGTGGTTATAGCTGGTATATTGCTACAACTGATGGTCAAATTTGTTCGTTAGATACGTTAATGAATTAATGATATGGATTATAAAAGGCTTAGCCCATTTAGAGTTAAGTCTTTTTTTCATAAATGCAATATGGTAAAATGAAATCATTAAAAAAGTAGGTGATTTGATGATAAAATGCAAAAAATGCGGTACGGTTTTAAATGATGAAGATTTATTTTGCCCTGAATGTGGTACACCAGTAGAAAAGAGTGAGGCTGATACGAAAAACTATTGGTTAGATAAAAAAATCTGGGCTATTTTTATTGTTTTAGCTTTAATTACAGTGCCAATGCATATGTATCTTGATGATATGGAAGTTAAAAGTTCTAATGAAACTACTACTAGTGATTCTGGTAATGGCTCTGGTATTTCAGCTGAAGCAAAAGATGGTCTTTATAGTCAAGCGACAAATATCAATTATTTAGGGATTAGTTCTATCCAGAATGAAAATATTTATATTACGATCGATCAACAGTTAGTAAAATTTAATAGTGATTATTCTAGTCAGGAAGTTGTTTTAGATGGTTATTATACGGCATTTAGTGAAGATGAAAATAATTATTATTACTTAGATGCTAATAATAATTATATTAAAATGGATAAGGTTTCACGACAAGAAGATGTATTATTGATGAATGTTTATTATGTTCATAAAATTGATAATTTAGTTTATTATCAAAATGATGAAGATAATGAATCGATTCATTGTTTAGACTTAAGTAGTAATCAGGATACTAAAATTAATGATGAAGTTTCTTATTGTTTAATGGTTGATCAAAAAGAAAAACGGATTTTTTATACTAATCTAGATAATGAATTGATTTCGATATCTTTAGAAGGTAAGGATAAACAAGTGTTAGGTGAAAATACTTCTTTATATACTTATGATGGAGTGTATTTGTATTATTTAACTGATCAAGGAGTAATGCGTTGTAATCTAGATGGTGACGAGAAGCTGATTTATGAAAGTGCTAATTTGGAACTTATCAATATGATTGGTGATAAATTGATCGTTCAAGAAGATAATACACTATATCAAATGGATCGTGATGGTAAAAACGTTGAAGAAATATATACAAGTATCACTGATATGACATTTGAAGTTATCGGTGAACAATTATTAGTATTATCAACTGAAGACTATAATCAATTTTCATATCAAATTGTTAATCTTGATGGAACTAGTAAATCATTAACTGAAAATCAATCAGGATTAATAGGAAATGAGGTTTAAGTAAAAGATGAAAGTAAAAGAAATACTAGCAGCTACTGATGGTAAATTACTTAGTGGAGATAGCGAATTAGAAATTACAGGGTTTAGTCAAGATAGTCGAAAAGTAAGTAATGGCATGATGTATATTCCAATTATTGGTGAACGTTTTGATGGTCACGATTTTATACAAAGTGCTTTTGATAATGGTGCTAGTGCTATTATTACAGATCGAGTAATTGATGATAATAAACATACTGTTATCTTAGTAAAAGATACTTTAAAAGCCTTACAGGATATGGCACATTATTTAAGAAATCATCGTGATGTTATTGTCGTAGGGATTACAGGTAGTGTTGGTAAAACTAGTACCCGGGATATGGTATATAGTGTTATTAAACAACAATATCGAACATTAAAAACAGAAGGAAATTATAATAATAATATTGGTTTGCCGTTAACGATTTTAAGATTGCAAGATGAACAAGTAATGGTATTAGAAATGGGAATGAATCATCTTAAAGAGATGGAAGAATTATCATTGATAGCCAATCCTGATATAAGTGCAATTACTAATGTTGGAACGGCACATATTGGTGAGTTAGGTAGTCGTGAAAATATTTTAAAGGCTAAATTAGAGATCATTGCTGGTATGAAAGATGGCAGCACCCTTGTTATTAATAATGATAATGATATGTTATCTAAAGTACAAATTGATCGTTTGCAACTGTTAACAGTAGCAGTTGATAATGATGGTGATTTTAAAGCTGATAATGTTATTTTAAAGGACGATCATAGTGAATTTGAAATAGAATATGAAAATAAAAAATATTCTGTTTATGTACCGGTACCAGGAAAACATTTTATTTTAAATGCTTTGATTGCTATTGCGATTGGTCATAAATTAAATATAAGTATTGATAAATGTATCCAAGGGATTAAAGAATTTGAATTAACTAAAAAGAGAATGGATGTTATTGAGTTAAAAAATAAAATAACTTTAATCGATGGAACATATAATGCTAGTGAAGATTCAATGAAATCGAGCTTAGATGTACTAGCAACATATAATCGAAGAAAGGTTGCGGTTCTTGCAGATATGCTTGAATTAGGTGATTTTAGCCAAGAAATTCACCAAAGAGTAGGTGAATATGTTGCTAAAAAGAATATTGATGTTTTAGTTGCTGTCGGTAAAGAAGCTAAATATATTGTTGATGGTGCTAAAGAGATGAAAATGGATGCTATTTTCTATTGTCAAGATAATCAAGAAGTGATAAATTATTTACAGAATAATTTACAAAGTAACGATGTTGTTTTATTGAAGGGGTCTAATGGGATGAAACTCAAAGATGTCGTTACTAAAATAGAGGAGAAATTTTCATGAAACAAAAATTATTAGTTTTATGTGGCGGACAATCTAGTGAACATATTGTATCAAGAATGTCTTGTACTTCAGTTTTAAATAACTTAAATAAGGATAAATATGAATTAACATTAGTAGGAATAACTACTGATGGTAAATGGTATTATTTAGATCAAAAACAAACAGATTTAGCGAAAGATAGCTGGCTTGATAATAGCAGACCGGTTGAAGATGTTTATGGATTGCTTAAAAGTCAAGATGTGGCTTTACCAGTATTACATGGTTTATATGGTGAAGATGGAACAATTCAAGGTTTATTTGAACTTACTCAATTACCATATGTTGGTTGTAGAGTTTTAGGCTCTAGTGTGGCAATGGATAAAATCTATACTAAAAAGATTTTAGATACAGTAGGAATTCCTCAAGTAAAATCAGTGTATGTAAAAAAACGCTATGATGATAAATTAGTTGTAGTAGATCAAAATTTTGATGAAATCAGTAATGTTGAAGAATATATTGGTGAACAAATTGGGTTCCCTTGTTTTATTAAAGCTAGTCGCTCTGGTAGTAGTGTAGGGTGCTATCGCTGTGATAAACAATCAGATTTAATGGCTAAATTAATGGAAGCTGGTAAATATGATCGTCATATCGTAGTAGAAGAATGTATCGATTGTATTGAATTAGAAACAGCAGTTTTAGGTAATGATGATGTTATTGTCTCTAGAGTAGGGCAAATTATGCCACATGGTGAGTTTTATACATTTGAATCTAAATACGAAGATGAAGAAAGTAAAACTTGTATTCCAGCATTAGTTGATGAAAAGATTCAAGAACAGATTCGTCAATATGCTATTAAGGTATTTAAAGCAGTTGATGGACATGGTTTAAGTCGAGTAGACTTTTTCTTGGATAAAAAGACTAATAAAGTTTATTTAAATGAAATTAACACAATGCCTGGCTTTACAAAGATTTCAATGTATCCTCAGTTAATGGAAGATTTTGGAATAAGTTATTCTGAATTGCTTGATCGTTTAATCGTTTTAGCAATGCAAAGATAAGAACCTGCGGGTTCTTTTTTTGTATATCTATTGCTTATAAAAATGAGATAAATTTGAGATAATATATAGTATTTTATATGTTATAATATAACTGTCTTTAAAATAACTTTGGCATATTAAACAATAAAAATTATTTAAATATTATAGTAATGGAGAAAAAATATGAAATATGCCAATAAGATGTTTTTTAATAATCAAACTTATTTATCTTTAGTAACTGGTGGTGCTGTCTATGGATAATTACACAGCTACAGTTATTAATCAATCGATCATCAATAATGATTCTAAAAGTGTAAAGCTTGATGAAACCTGTAAAGTTCTTCTTAGTGATACCCAGATATTAGCACATATTTTAAAATATGTCGTTGATGAATTGCGTGATTTTACGATTGAGGAAATCCAGGAAATCATTCCAGCTAATATTAATCATGAACCGGTATTTCCAGGTAATCGAGTAGTTAAAACCAGTAATAATGAATCAATCATTCCTGGAGAAGGAATACTAAGATTTGATGTCCATTTTGAACTTGATGTTCCTAAAAGAAATAAACAAAGAGCTTGTAAGCTGCAGATCAATATCGAAGCTCAAAACAGTATCTATAATGATTATAAGATAGTAACAAGAGGGATAGCTTATACAAGCCGACTGATATCTAAGCAAGTTAAAACAGTAATTGATGGTGATAATTATCAAAAGATGCAAAAGACATATTCAATCTGGTTAATGCCTCAAGCACCGTTAAAATACGATGGAACGATCAGGATATATAGTCTACAAGAAAAGGTGGAATCAGGAATACCGTTAAAAGAAAAAGAAGCCTATGATAAGATCAAGATAGCAACGATCTATACAAGCAGTAAACATGAAATAAGCCAAAAGTATGAACAGAATGATGAATTATTAAGAGTAGTGATGTTACTGTTTGGAATGAGCGGAAGAAGTGTTCAAGAGATAAGGGGAATCTTAGAAAAAGAATATGGTTTTAAAATGAGTGATAAACTAAAGAAAGGAGTTGAAAATATGTGTAACTTAGCGCAAGGATTAATAATTGAAAATAGGGCTGTAGGTCGAGCTGAAGAAAAATATGAGATATTAATAAATCTGTTAGAACAAACCGATATTTCATTAAAGAAGATAATGAAGATAGTAGGATTGGTAAAAAAAGAAGAAGTTAAGGAAATGACAGATAGATTAGTAGAAGATTTAACTTTAAAAGAAGGTTATATAAATGGAAAACCAACTACTATAACAATAGAAAGAATAATTAATGAAAAAAGGGAACTAGTTTAATAAAACATTAGGACTAGTTCCCTTTTGATAATAAGATTAATGAGATTTTTGTCTTCTTCTAACTAGTTCGATAATTAAACCAATCGCTAAAAATGAAACAGCAGTATATAACCCTAAATTAGATTCATCACCTGTTTTAACAGCAGTATTTGCTGGCTGTTTTTCTTGGCTTGAAACAGTTTGATCAGGAGTGCTAGGTGTTTGAGTTCCAGTTTGACTATTATCTGGATTAGTGACTGTTACTTTACAAGTTGCTTGAATTTGACCGTCACTAACAGTAATTGTAGCTACTCCAGGATTGATGGCTGTAACAACATTATTATTGATGCTGACAACGTTATTGTTATCGCTTGAGAATGTTAATGTTTTATAACCATCGTAAGTTACATTTAATGTTTGGTTTTCACCAGGTTTAAGTGCTATTTCTGTTTTATCTAAAGTTAATGAATGTTGATAAGTTTCACCAGCAACTTCTACTACATTTACATCACCAGATACTTCGTTAGCGATAATTAACATTGGTTTATTAGTTGGACTATCCTTAGCGCTAACAGTACATAGTCCTTCTGGCGATACTGAACCACTAATATCATCGCTAAAATCTCTTAAATTAAGATAATCAACATAAGTAGGGTTTGTAGGATCGCTAACATCATACATCATAACGCCACCGATTCTTTCTAAACCAATAAATGCCATTATTTTACCATCAATAATCATTGTTTTAATATCTTCTGGTTCAGGTCCTTTTTTACCACTTCGATCTTCAAATGAGATATCATCATTTGAACAGTTGAAGTATTCAGGTAATAATTTAGCAGTAATTTCTTCAAATTCACCATTACTGTCACTTACCATTGTCATTGTTGAAGCATCAATGATAGAAAAAGAACGGCCACCAAATAAATATTTTTTAGATAAGTCATCAAAACCATCATAATCATCAGTATTTAAAGTTACAATTTTACTTTCTGATTCTCCATATTTTTCTTCAACTTCGTTAATGTAATCACCCCATTCACGGCTATCACCTTCATTAGCGGTTAATAAGTATGTTTTACCGTCAACTTCATATGAAGAAATACCATCAGGCATATAAATTCCTAAGAATTCATCAGTATTTGTAATATTAATTGCATCATCTTTTTTATAAAGATCGACTTTGTTATCACCGCTGCTATAATCTTTAAAACCTAAAGAATCAACTCTAGTTACTTGTTTAGTAGTTAAATCAATTGTTGCAATTGAATTAGCTTCTTGTAAAGTAACATAAGCAGTTAAACTATCATTAGAAATAGTAATATATTCTGGTTCAAAATCTACAGATGGTGCTGTATCTTTTTTTATAATGACATTATCAGCAACTAAAGCAGCACGACTTTCAGCGCTATCAAAAGCTGTAAAATCAATATCATAACTTTGATTAGTATTTGTATCTAAAGCTGTTATTGATCCTTTAGGATCGACTGTGCCAGCTTCATATCCTTGACGTGGCTCTCCTTCATTAGCAGTTAAAATTAAAGAACCGTCAGGAGAATAAGTAATCATATCTGGTTGAATACCGGCTTCATGAATACTGATTAGTTGCCCATTGGCATCAAATCTAGCAATATAACCATTTTTATCATAATCTTTATGTTGGATAGCAATGGCAATTTCTTTACCATCAGGACTAACATCAACACTAGTAATATCGCCAGCATCATTTATTCCAATTGATTCAAGAGTAACTGTTTTTGTTGCTTCTAAAGTAGTATTACTGTTTGAATTGACATTGTTTAAATTAACAATATGGACAGATTGGGTTTTACCAGAAACTAAATACATAGTTTGATTATATTTGTTGTATTTAACAATCTCAGCAACACCACCATCGCCATCTGCACCAGCATTGGTATTGTAATTAGCAATTTCATGCATCGTGTTATTAAAACTAGTACGATTATCTTGGGCATTTAATGTAGTCATTGCAGTTGAACTGATCATTGAAAGAGTTAATAGCCCAGTAAGTATTTTTGTTTTTTTCATATCATTCTCCTTTTTTATTTTTGCATTTTTTATTATATAAATTGTTTTATTTATAACTATCCAGTTAATGTAATCGGTTTATGAATTTTGTGTAAAATTTTTTTATTTATTTAGTAACTTTGCGAATTCTTTAGATAATCTATAGATATTGTGGTAGTAAAGAAAAGGTGGTTTTGTAAAATTAATGCAGGAGGAAGAAATTATGCTTAATAAAATAAAATTGGAAATTAGTTGTGTGCATTGTTTACAAAGCAGCCAAAAAGAAATTTACCCTATTATTAATGGTGTAACTGATATAAAAGCGAAAAATAGTATAATGGACGAAGAGTTATTTTTATATTACTGTCCTCATTGTGGTCATTACCAAAAGATTTTATATGAGTGTGTTTATTATGATCCGGAATTGAAATATGTTTTAGTATTAAGTCAAAATAGTCAAAAATTATTGAAGAAAATTGAACTTGATTTAACAGATTATGAGATACGCTTTGTATCTGATTTAAAGGAAATGAAAGAAAAAATTATTATTAAGGAAAAAGATTTAGATGATCGTATTATTGAAATTATGAAACATGATATTAGAACATCTTTAACAAGTAAAGCTAGTTATGATTTAGTGTTAGAAAATAATAATGGATTAGAATTTGTACTGCTTTATCCTGATAATGAAGTGATTAAAACATTTACATTTAGTAAAGAAAAATATCAAGAATATAAAAAACAATTTCATGATTTGTTGAATGAAACATATAATGTTGATGAGATGTTTGCTGCTAAAGTAATCTATAATAAACATAAACTATTTGATTATCATTAATAGGTAAAATAATAAGGATATATAAATTTAGATAAAAAGTCTAATAAATAATTAATTATCAAGGTGATAATATATTATCTGCGTTTTTTTGGAAAATGGGTTGACTTTAATAAAATATCAAGCTATCATATTGAGTAACATAACTTAAATACTTTGATAGGAACTAGTAGATAGATTGATCAAGCGTAGAGAGATCCTGGCTGGTGAAAAGGATTATTGGTTGTTTATTGAACTCATCCTTGAGTGGAGCGCTGAAATCAGTAGGTGGCTACGGAATGCAACCGTTATCTAGCAAGAGTATGAACTATATAATATAGCGTACTTAGTGAGGTTAATATCGTGAGATATTAATAAATTGAGGTGGAACCACGGGGTTATTATACTCTCGTCCTCAAAATGGCAATGTCATTTTGAGTGCGAGAGTTTTTTTATAAGTATTTAACAAAATTAATAGGAGGAAAACGGAAATGATGAATTATCAAAAGTATAAGAGATTTGAACCAATCAACTTTAAAGAACGTACTTGGCCTGATAAAGTTATTGAAAAAGCGCCAACATGGGTTTCTGTCGATTTACGTGATGGTAATCAAGCATTGATTACACCAATGAAAATCGAAGAAAAAGTGGAAATGTTTCAACTCTTAGTTGATATGGGATTTAAAGAAATTGAAGTTGGTTTTCCATCTTCAAGTCAAATAGAATACGATTTTTTAAGAATTTTAATTGAAGAAAATTTAATCCCTGATGATGTAACTGTTCAAGTGTTAACACAAGCCCGTGAACATTTGATTAGAAAAACATTTGAATCATTAAAAGGGTTAAAAAGAGCAATTGTTCATGTTTATAATTCAACATCAGTATTACAAAGAGATGTCGTCTTCAATAAAGATAAAGAAGAAATCAAAAAAATTGCTGTTGATGGGGTTAAATTAGTTAAAGAATTAAGTAAAGAATTCGATGGGGAAGTAATTCTTGAATATTCACCTGAAAGTTTTACTGGAACTGAATTAGAATATGCTATGGAAGTTTGTGAAGCAGTTATGGATGAATGGGGAGCAAGTAAAGATAAAAAAGTAATCATTAATTTACCATCAACTGTTGAAATGACAACACCTAATGTTTATGCCGATCAAATTGAATGGATGTCAACACATTTTAAAGATCGTGAACGTGTAATTTTATCATTGCATACTCATAACGATCGTGGAGAAGGAGTAGCTGCTACTGAACTTGGTATTATGGCTGGTGCTGACCGTGTTGAAGGAACATTATTTGGAAATGGTGAAAGAACTGGAAACTTAGATATCGTAGTTGTAGCATTAAATATGTTTACTCAAGGTATTGATCCTAAACTTGATTTAAGTAATATTAATAATATTAAACATGTTTATGAAAAAGTTACTAAAATGCAAATTCCACCACGTCAGCCATATGCTGGTCAATTAGTATTCACTGCTTTTTCTGGAAGTCATCAAGATGCTATTAATAAAGGAATGCATGCGATGCAAGAAAGAAATAATCCAATTTGGGAAGTACCATATTTACCAATTGATCCAAGTGATATTGGTAGACAATATGAACCGATTGTTCGAATTAATTCACAATCAGGTAAAGGTGGCGTAGCTTATGTAATGGAAAGTATGTATGGATTCCATTTACCAAAAGGATTACAAGTTGATTTTTCTAAGATTATTCAAGATATTAGTGAAGAAGAAGGGGAAGTATCACCAGAAAGAGTCTATGATACATTTATTGAACAATATGTTGATATAGAAGAACCTTATCGCTTTGTTAAACAAAGATTGATTGATATAAGTGACGAAGACAGTGTTTATGAACGTCGTGCAGAAATTACAATTGAAGTTAATGGTGAAATTAAAGAATTGACGGGACTTGGAAATGGGCCAATTGATGCTGTTAAAAATGCCTTGAATTCATTACCTGGACAATATTCACATCTATTAGATTATAGCGAACACGCTTTAACTTCAGGTTCTAGCTCAAAAGCAGCAGCTTATGTATACTTAAGAGCTAAGGGAAGCGCTAAGCAAGAATATGGGGTAGGTATTCATCCAAATATTACAACAGCAACAATTAAAGCAATCATTTCTGCAATGAATCGTTTACACCGAGCGCTAAAGTAAATGAAAGGAGCGGAATATGAATCGTTTAGTATTATCGTTATTAGTAGAAAATAATCCAGGAGTTTTAAGTCGTGTTGCTGGATTATTCAGTCGCCGTGGTTATAGTATTCAAAGTTTAAGTGTTGGTGAAACTAATCAGCCGAATATTTCTCGAATGACGATTGTTGCCTGCGGTGATGATTTGATTTTAAATCAAATTGAAAAGCAGCTTAGTAAATTAGTAGAAGTAATTGATATCTTCCCGCTTAAACCAGAAGAATCAGTTTATCGGGAATTAGTTTTAATTAAAGTAGAGGCAAATGAACAACAGCGTTCTTCGCTAGTTTCAATTGCTGATATCTTTAGAGCACGGATTATTGATGTGGCACCGACTTCATTAGTAATCGAGGCAACAGGAAATCAATCAAAAATTGATGGCTTGCTTGCCATGTTAGAAGGGTTCAATGTCGTTGAGATCGTAAGAACTGGATTATCAGGAATCAAACGTGGTCTTGGCGAAATTGATATAAAAAGTCATAAAAATTAGAATAGGGGGATAAGAAAGATGACTAAAATTTTTTATGAATCTGATTGTGATTTATCTTTATTAGATGGTAAAACTGTCGCAATTATTGGGTATGGTTCTCAGGGACATGCTCATGCATTAAACTTAAAAGAATCTGGTGTTAATGTAATCATTGGATTATATGAAGGTTCTAAATCTTGGAAAAGAGCAGAAGAACAAGGATTTGAAGTATATACTTCAGCTGAAGCTGCTAAAAAAGCAGACATCATCATGATTTTAATTAATGATGAATTACAAGCTAAATTATACAAAGAATCAATTGAACCTAATCTAGAAGAAGGTAACATGTTAATGTTTGCTCATGGTTTCAATATTCATTTTGGACAAATTGTTCCACCTAAAAATGTTGACGTAACTATGATTGCTCCAAAAGCACCTGGGCATACAGTACGTAGTGAATACCAAGCAGGTAAAGGGACACCTTGTTTAGTTGCTGTTGAACAGGATGCAACTGGAAGAGCTCAAGATATCGCTTTAGCTTATGGTCTTGCAATTGGTGGTGCTCGTGCAGGTATTTTGGAAACAACATTTAGAACAGAAACTGAAACAGATTTATTTGGTGAACAAGCTGTATTATGTGGTGGGGTTTGTGCATTAATGCAAGCTGGTTTTGAAACATTAGTAGAAGCTGGATATGATCCTAGAAATGCTTATTTTGAATGTATCCATGAAATGAAATTAATCGTTGATTTAATCTATCAATCAGGATTCTCTGGTATGAGATATTCAATTTCAAATACAGCTGAATATGGTGATTATATTACTGGACCAAAAATTATCACAGAAGATACTAAAAAAGCTATGAAACAAATTTTAAAAGATATTCAAGATGGAACATTTGCTAAAGATTTCTTATTAGATATGTCTGAAGCTGGTGGACAAGCTCACTTTAAAGCAATGAGAAAATTAGCTAAAGAACATCAATCTGAAAAAGTTGGGGAAGAAATTAGAAAATTATATTCTTGGTCAGATGAAGATAAATTAATCAATAACTAAGATTAAATAAACAACACACTTTTGTGTGTTGTAATTAGGGAGTTATTAAACTCCTTAATTACAACCTACAAAGGTAATAAATAAGGGGGATATAAATAATGGCAATGACAATGACGCAAAAAATATTGGCTGATCATGCTGGTATGGATTCAGTTGTGGCCGGTCAATTGATAGAAGCAAAATTGGATGTGGTTATGGCTAATGATATTACTGGGCCGATGGCATTACCAATTTTTAGACAAATGGCTGATAAAGTATTTGATAAAGATAAGGTTGTATTAGTGCCAGATCACTTTACACCTAATAAAGATATTAAATCAGCTGAAAACTCTAAAGCTATTTTAGATTTTTCTAATGAACAAGAATTAACATACCATATGGAACAAGGAAAATGTGGGGTAGAACATGCTATTTTACCAGAAATGGGAATTGTTGTCGCTGGTGAGTGTATTATTGGAGCTGATTCTCATACTTGTTCATATGGGGCTTTAGGTGCTTTTTCAACTGGAGTTGGAACTACTGATATTGCTACTGGAATGGCAACTGGTGAGTTATGGTTTAAAGTACCAGAAGCAATTAAATTTGTTTTAACTGGTAAACCAACTAAATACGTCAGTGGTAAAGATATTATTTTGCATATAATTAATGAAATTGGTGTTGATGGGGCTTTATATAAATCAATGGAATTTGTTGGTGACGGTATTCAATATTTAACAATGGATGATCGTTTTACAATTTGTAATATGGCTATTGAAGCTGGGGCTAAAAATGGTATTTTCCCAGTTGATGATCAAACAATTGCTTATATGAAAGAACATTCAAAAAAAGAATATAAAATTTATGAAGCTGATCCAGATGCGCCTTATGAAAAGGTCATTGAAATAGATTTAAGTAAAGTTCGTCCAACAGTCGCATTTCCACATTTACCTGGAAATGGGCATACAATTGATGAAATCGAAACTATGGAACCAATTTATATTGATCAAGTAGTAATTGGTTCATGTACTAATGGACGAATTAGTGATTTAAGAAAAGCAGCAGCGATATTAAAAGGTAAAAAGGTTGCTAAAAACGTTCGAGTTATGGTTGTTCCAGCTACACAAAAAATCTTTTTACAATGTATTGTTGAAGGTTTAGCAGAAATTTTTGTAGAAGCTGGATGTGCTTTTAATACTCCTAGCTGTGGGCCATGTATGGGTGGTCATATGGGAGTTATGGCTAAAGGTGAAAAGTGTGTCTCTACAACAAATCGTAACTTCGTAGGAAGAATGGGTGATACAGAAGCTTTAATTTATTTGGCTTCACCAGAAGTAGCAGCAGCAAGTGCGATTGCTGGATATATCGCAAATCCAGAAAAGGTGGGTGAGTAATAATGAAAATATATAAATATGGTGATAACGTTGATACTGATGTAATTATTCCAGCGCGATATCTAAATTCATTTGATGCTAAAGAATTAGCAACTCACGCAATGGTTGATATTGATCCTGATTTTGCAAACACAGTTGAACAAGGTGATATTATTGTTGCTGGACAAAATTTTGGTTGCGGTTCATCAAGAGAACATGCTCCACTTTGTTTAAAAACAGCTGGTGTAAAATGTATTATTGCTAAAAGTTTTGCTCGAATCTTTTATCGTAATTCAATTAATATTGGTTTTCCAATTATGGAATGTCCCGAGGCTGTAGATGGTATTGAACAAGGGGATGAAGTAACTGTAGATTTTGGTAGCGGAGTTATAACAAATGTTACTAAAGGAAAGTCTTATCAAAGTCAGCCATTCCCTGAATTTTTACAAAAAATGATTGCAGCTGATGGTTTGGTTAATTACGTTAATGCAAAAAGAGGTAAATAAATGGAAAAGAATATTGCGGTAATCAAAGGTGATGGGATTGGACCAGAAATTGTAAATGAAGCAATTAAAGTTTTAGATGCCATTGCTAATAAATATAATCATAAATTTAATTACACTAATATTTTAATGGGTGGTGCTTCAATTGATGAATATGGGGTTCCTTTAACTGATGAAGCATTACAAATTGCTAAAGATAGCGATAGCGTATTATTAGGATCAATCGGTGGTGATACTAATACATCACCATGGTATAAATTAGAACCTAATCTACGTCCTGAAGCAGGATTATTAAAAATTCGTAAAGAATTAGGATTATTTGCTAATTTAAGACCAGCTATTTTATATGATGAGCTAAAAGGAGCTTGTCCATTAAAAGAAGAATTAACTGCTGGTGGTTTTGATATGATGATCATGCGTGAACTAACAGGTGGTTTATATTTTGGTAAACGTTCGACTGAAGATGAAAATGGAGAACTAGTAGCGCGTGATTCAATGAGTTATAGCGAAACTGAAATTAGAAGAATTGCTAAAAGAGCATTCGATATTGCAATGAAAAGAAATAAAAAAGTTACTAGTGTTGATAAAGCTAATGTTTTAGATACTTCAAGATTATGGCGTAAGGTAGTTGGAGAAGTAGCTAAAGATTATCCAGAAGTAACTTTAGAAAATATGTTAGTTGATAACTGCGCAATGCAGTTGGTCAAAGATCCTAAACAATTTGATGTTATCTTAACTGAAAATATGTTTGGTGATATTTTAAGTGATGAAGCAAGTATGGTAACTGGATCAATTGGTATGTTATCAAGTGCTTCACTTAGAGAAGATAAATTTGGAATGTACGAACCTAGTCATGGCAGTGCCCCAGATATTGCTGGTAAAGATTTAGCTAATCCGATTGCTACTATTTTATCAGCAGCGATGATGCTTCGTTATTCTTTTGATTTAGACAAGGAAGCTGATGCAATAGAAATGGCGATTGAAAAAGTCTTAAAACAAGGATATCGTACTAGTGATATTATGTCTGAAGGAAAGACATTAGTTGGAACAGAAGAAATGGGTAACTTAATCGTTGCCAATATTTAAAGGGGGAATTTAAATGCGTAGTGATAATGTAAAAAGTGGAAGTGAAAGAGCACCACATCGTTCATTATTCAATGCTTTAGGATATACTGATGAAGAATTACAACGTCCATTAATTGGGGTAGTAAATTCATATAATGAAATTGTACCTGGGCATATGAATCTTGATAAAATTGCTGAAGCAGTTAAAAAAGGAGTGTATTTAGCTGGTGGGGTACCAGTTGAGATTCCAGCTATTGCTGTTTGTGATGGAATCGCAATGAATCATACGGGGATGAAATATTCATTAGTGACTCGTGAATTAATCGCAGATAGTACTGAAGCTTTAGCAATGGCTCATCAATTTGATGGTTTAGTTATGATACCAAACTGTGATAAAAACGTGCCTGGGTTATTAATGGCTGCGGCTCGTTTAAATATTCCTACTGTCTTTGTATCAGGAGGTCCAATGCTTGCTGGACGAAGAGTTGATGGTAAACAAACTTGCTTATCTTCATTGTTTGAAGCAGTAGGACAGTTTAATGCTGGTACAATTAGTGAAGAAAAATTACATGAAATTGAACAAAAAGCTTGTCCAACATGTGGATCATGTTCAGGAATGTATACGGCTAATTCAATGAACTGTTTAACAGAAGTTTTAGGAATGGGCTTAAAAGGGAATGGAACAATTCCTGCTGTTTTCTCTGAAAGAATTCGTTTAGCTAAACACGCTGGAATGCAGGTAATGGAATGTATTAAAAAGAATATTAGACCACGTGATATCATGACTAAAGAAGCTTTTTATAATGCTTTAACAATTGATATGGCACTTGGATGTTCAACAAACTCAATGCTTCACTTACCAGCAATCGCTCATGAAGCAGGAGTAGAATTGAATTTAGAAATTGCTAATGAAATTAGTAAGAAAACACCTAATTTATGCCATTTAGCACCTGCTGGTGATACATTTATGGAAGATTTAAATGATGCTGGTGGTGTTTATGCGGTAATGAATGAAATCAACAAATTAGGTTTATTGCATACTGATATTATGACTGTTACTGGAAAAACTGTTGGTGAAAATATTGAAGGATGTGTTAATTTAAATCCAGAAATAATTCGTCCAGTGGAAAATCCATATTCACCTTATGGTGGAATTGCAGTTTTAAAAGGAAATATTGCACCAAATGGTGCTGTTGTAAAACAATCAGCAGTAGCTAAAGAAATGATGGTTCATAGTGGACCAGCACGTGTTTTTGATAGTGAAGATGATGCTATTGCAGCAATTAGAGCTGGAAAAATTGTAAAAGGTGATGTTGTTGTAATTCGTTATGAAGGGCCAAAAGGTGGACCGGGAATGCGAGAAATGCTTTCACCAACAAGTGAAATTGCGGGAATGGGCTTAGATAAAGATGTTGCTTTAATTACTGATGGTCGTTTCTCTGGAGCTACTCGTGGTGCTTCAATTGGTCATGTTTCACCAGAAGCTGCATCAGGTGGTCCAATTGCCTTAGTAGAAGAAGGAGATATCATTGATATAGATATTTTAGAACATTCTATCAATGTTCGTTTAAGTGATGAAGAATTAGCTAAACGTAAAGCTAAATGGCAACCTAGAGAACCAAAAATTACTAAAGGATATTTAGTAAGATATGCTTCAATGGTTACTTCAGCTGATCGTGGTGCTGTTCTAGAAGTAAAACCAACTAAGTAGAGATAAGGAGGATAGGATAATGTTATTGACAGGTTCGCAAATTGTTGCTGAATGTTTAATCGAACAAGGTGTAGATACAGTTTTCGGTTATCCAGGGGGAACAATTTTAAATGTATATGATGCGTTATATGAATATAAAGATAGAATTAATCATATTCTAACTTCCCATGAACAAGGGGCGGCCCATGCTGCTGATGGTTATGCCCGTGCAACTGGTAAAGTTGGAGTGTGTTTAGCAACTTCAGGACCTGGAGCTACAAATTTAGTTACTGGAATTGCTACGGCATATATGGATTCTTCACCAGTAGTAGCAATTACAGCTAACGTTGCCGTATCTCTACTAGGTCGTGATAGTTTTCAGGAAATTGATATTACTGGTGTGACAATACCGATAACTAAACATAATTTTATTGTTAAAAATATTAAAGATTTAGCACCAACAATTAGAAAAGCATTTCAAATTGCTAAAGAAGGTCGACCTGGGCCAGTATTAGTAGATATTACTAAAGATGTTACAGCGGCTACAATTGATTTTGAACCACAAGTACCAGAAAAAATTGAGCCACGTAAATATACTTATGGTAATCAAGAATTAGATCAAGCAATCAAAATGATTGAAGAAAGTGAAAAACCATACATTTTTGTTGGTGGTGGTGTAATTACTAGCGGTGCTGCTGCACAAGTCAAAGAATTTGCCGAAAAAATCGATGCTCCAGTTACTGATTCATTAATGGGTAAAGGTGCATTTGATACTACTAGACCTCGTTATACTGGTATGTTAGGAATGCATGGAACTAAAACATCAAACTTTGGTGTCAGCAAATGTGATTTACTAATTGTAGTAGGAGCTCGTTTCTCTGATCGAGTTACTGGTGATACAGCGTCTTTTGCTAAAAATGCTAAAATTATTCACATTGATGTTGATGCTGCTGAAATCAATAAAAATGTAGTTGTTGATTTAGGAATTGTTGGGGATGCTAAAAGCGTATTAACTGAATTAAATGCTAAATTGACAAGACAAAGTCATCCACAATGGTTAAAAGAAATCAGAGATCTAAAAGAACAGTATCCATTAAGCTATGATGATAATGGGTTGACAGGTCCTTATGTAATTGAACAAATTGATTACTTAACTAATAGCGAAGCTATCATTTGTACAGATGTTGGTCAACATCAAATGTGGGCTGCTCAATATTATCGTTTTAGAAGACCACGTCAATTTATTTCTTCAGGTGGTGCTGGAACTATGGGATTTGGATTAGGTGCCGCTATGGGAGCTAAGTTAGGAAATCCTGATAAAACAGTATTCAACATCGCAGGTGATGGCTGCTTTAGAATGAATATGAACGAATTAGCAACTTTAAGTCGTTATAATATCCCAGTTATTCAAGTAGTTATGAATAATCATGTATTAGGAATGGTTCGTCAATGGCAAACTTTATTCTATGGAAAACGTTATTCAAATACTATCCTTACTGATAAAGTTGATTTTTGCAAAGTTGCTGAAGGATTGGGATGCAAAGCTATTAAAGTTACTACTAAAGAAGAAGTTGCTCCAGCTATTAAAGAAGCAATGGAATATAATGGACCAGTAGTAATTGAATGTATTATAGATCAAGATGATAAAGTATTCCCAATGGTTGCTCCAGGAGCACCAATTGCTAAAGCATTCGATGCATCTGATTTGAAAAATAAATAATTATTAAGTGCTTCAGATAAATATTCTGAAGTACTTTTTTTCTTAAATACATTCTTAGTTAGTTTAGTACGTTTTCGACAAATCATATTTAACTTTTAAATAAATTGAGCTATTATAAAAGCAATTGTCAGTTAATTTTATAAATGTCTTTTTTACAGTACAATTATTGTTTATTAATAATCATTATAATTTATAAAATGATGAGGAGACATGAAATGAAAATAGCAATTTTAGATGATGAAATTTATTATTGCAATAAAATAGAAAAATTAATTCACGAAAACAAATTATTAGAAACATGTACAATAGACAAATATACCAAACCCATTGATTTTATTAACCGTACTAAACATTACGATATATTATTCTTGGATATTGATATGCCACAAATAGATGGTATTGCTCTATCGAAACAGTTACGCTTTGATAATATAATAATAATCTTTATAACTAGTATTAAAGATCGTATGGCTGAAGCTTTTGGAATTAATGTTGCTGGATATATCTTTAAAAATCAACTAGAGGAAGAAATAAATCGTGTTTTAAAAGAAACATTCAAGTTAGTACGTCAAAATCAAAAGATAAAAATTATTACTAAAAAAGAAATGTATTACTTTAATCCTATGAATGTTTTATATATTGAGTATCTTCAAAAACATGTTATAGTTCATTTAATAGATGGAAAAGAAGATATTGGATATGTCCCTTTAAAAGAAATATTCCCCCTTTTACCAATTCAATTTATCCAAGTAAATAAAAATCAAATCATTAATATCGATAATGTCTGTAAAATGAAAGGCAACATCATAACATTAAATCATACTGGCGAAGAAATAGAAGTAAGTCGTAGGAAGAAAGAATATGTTTTTGAATTAATAATGAAAGTGATGGAAAGAATATGATTAATTTTTTAATTGAGTATATTTATTCTTTAATGTATGTTATTGGCTTAACGTTTATAATTTCTTTAGTGATTCCTAATGTTAGAAAACAAAATACAGTCAAATTAATGATTTCAGCAATAATTTATGCCATTGTTGTAAATATTGTTACATATTCTACCGCTGATTTTGCAAGCTGGTTTATCATTGGTAATCTTATTTGTATGGCAACAGACTTCATCTATTGCGGTCTTATCACTAATCAGTATAAGTTAAGTAATTTGTTAATAACAGTTCTTTATTATAATGTTTTTTCGATAAGTTGTAGTATTTTAGTTTCGATTGGTATGATTTATCATTTTTCAGATTACTTAAGTGTGATTAAAGGAAATGGCAGATGTATAGTTGCTGTATGTGTAAATTTATATTCGATTTTTGTTAGTTTTTCTATCTTAAAAAATAAAGAATATATATTTGAAACATTACCTACTATAAATATTTTATTATACACTTTAATTAATATTATAGAATTAATTATTATTTTATTGCTAAATGGGATTTTATCAAAAGTAATAGATATATATATAACTGCTATAATTATTTTAATGGCAATATTATTGATTTTGGTAAATTATTTTATAATTTCTTCATCAGAAAATTTTATTGAAAAAGGGAAATTAGAATTATTGGAGAATTCTTATAGTATAACTAAACGGTATCTAGAGGATTTAAGTCATGAACAATTGGAATTAAATAAATTTAAACATGATTTTAGTAATCATTTAAATGTATTAAATGGGCTAGTAAATAATGATTCGCTAGAGGCTAAAAAATATTTAACTAAATTAAATGAAAATTTAAAAGAGATTAAACAGGTAGTTTTTAGTGGTAATAGTGTGATTGATTCAATTATTAATTTTAAGATTAATTTGAATCCTGATATAAATTTTGAAACAAATTTAATGGTAAAAAAGGTGATTAATATTCCTGAAAATAAATTAAGTAGTTTATTGTTTAATTTGATTGATAATGCTGTTGCGGCAGCTAGAGATACTAATGATAAAACGGTAACGATTAAAATAATAAGTAAAAATGACATGTTATTAATTGAAATTAGTAATTCGACTAATAAAGAACCAAATTTTATAACTACTAAAGGTAAAGGTCATGGTAATGGTATGATGATTATTAAAGAAATTGTTTCTTCACTAGGTGGAATGATTAATTATAAATATAATCAAAATTTAGTATCGTTTAGAATTATAATTAGTGAATAAAAATAACCATAAAATAACCGTTGAATCCTAAAAACCTACCGTTCAATCTCTTATTATTAAATAATGTCGAAAATTGTAATATAATTTAAGCAGGTGAAATCATGGAAAATATAAGTAGTAAAATAACAAGCTATCTGTTAGAGGGTAAGCTAGTAACTGATGATGAATTTGATGAAATACGTTTTGGGATAGAGTTGGTTATTACACAAAGTATATTATTAATTATTATATTCACTATCGGTTTACTGTTGGGGAAATTATTAGAAACTATTGTTTTTCTAGTTATAATGGTTTCTTTAAGAACATTGGTGGATGGATACCATGCAGATAGTTTTATTAAATGTATGATAATTACCACAAGTGCTTATATATTATGCATGTTAGTTTATGAACATTTAAATATTTATATTTTGATTATTTTGATGTTATATGCCGCTAAAGCATTTTTCTTTCAGAAATCTAGTTTACTAAAGAAAAATATTTTTAGAAGCCAATTATTGTTTATTGTATATTTACTATTAATAGTTATTAGCTATCCAAAATCCATGATTTCATACTTAATAGGTTTTACTATTTTTATGACTGGGGTAAGTATGGAGGTGAAAAAATACAATGACAAAAGAAAAGGTTTGCAACATGGTGAAAAAAATCGCTAAAAAATACGAAAATAATTATTCACCATGTGGTATTTATAAACCAAAAAGAAGAACTAAATAAAAATTAAATAACAATTGAATAAAGATTATAAAAATGGGTAATTATAATAGAGTTAAATTATATGGGTTATAAAAAATGGTAAATGAGTGTACATCATTTATCATTTTTATTTTATTTAAAATATAATAAATGATATACTTATTAAAGAAGTATATTAACAAAAGGGGTGTAGGTATTTATGTCAAGAACGGTTAAAATTGTTGAATGTAGTCGTGATCCAGCTATTATCGATGAACAGATAAGAAACATTCTAGCAAACGATGGCTATAAATTAATCAATTATAATGATGAAATGGTCTGGAAGATGGGAACTGGTCTTATGACAGCTATGCATTATATTAAATTTGAGTTTAGTGATAATGTATTATGTATTTCTGGCTGGGTTCAGGGTGGAACTGGTAGTGTAGTAGGTGGTAAGGAACATGATTTAACTGGTTTTACGGCTGCCATTCCAAAAAAATCAGTAGCTAAAACAATGGCTAAAATTGAAGCAGTAGCCACACAATAATTAATGTTTTTAAAGGAGATATCTGGAGTGATTAAAGAAATTGTAAAAGACCAGTTTCAGTTAAGTCAAAAATCAGCCATTGCTACTAACGAAGATTTAGATGTAATTACAGATCTCTTAGATACAATTAAAGCTAACCACGATCATTGTGTGGGAATGGCTGCTAATATGATCGGAGCAAATAAAAGAATAATCGTTGTTAATGATAATAATAAATATATAATAATGATTAATCCTGAAGTTCTTAAATTTTCTGGTAAATTATATGAAACTGAAGAAGGCTGTTTATCACATATAGGGGTTAAAAAAACAAAGCGTTATGAAAAAATTAAGGTAAGTTATTTTGACGAGGATTTCAAAAAGAAAATTAAAACCTATCAAGGATTTACAGCTCAGATTATTCAACATGAAATTGATCATTGTAATGGTATACTAATTTAATAATGGCATGATAAAAGGAGCAAGGGTTTGCTCCTTTTAATCTATTCGATCTAATAATGCATAAGCTCTATCTCTAGTTAGTTGTCTTTTAACTGATAAGTATTCAACAGGACCCAAAGTTCCTGAGCCATATTCTTCTCTAGCTTCGGTTGCCTGGTTTTCAGCACTTTGAGACCATTGTTCTTGTTCTTTATTAAAAGCTTCGATTTCATTTTTATTCATTTGTTCTTTTAGAATATCAATGATTTCATTCATTTTGTTTGACCATTGTTCTAAAGCATTACTAGCAGCTTCACGTATTTCAGCCATTGACATTGCTTGTTGATCTTGGGCTTCAAGTTCTTGTTCTAAAGCATCCATTTCTGCTTTTAATGTAGCTTTATCTTTGGTGTTGTTTTTCTTAGCAGTATTTTTATTATTGCTATTTTCATTTTTAAATAAATCATCAGTTAATTCTTGCCAGTCTAAATCAACAGTTTCATCATCCCCAGAAGTTTTATAAGTTACTAATTGTCCTAAGAAATTAAGTTTGTTAAAAGTTATTGTTTCTTCACCACCATAATAAGTACGAATACGAACTAAGTTTTCGTTGCAGTAAGTCATACTTTTACGATCACCAAATAAGAAACTTTCTGGAGCAGCTTTTAGATTTAATCCGTTATAAGTCCATAAATCACAAATTTCAATTTCACCAGCACCCATATCAACACCGATAAACATTTCTGAAATACCATCATGATTAATATCTTGATAACAATAATATAGCTTCATATTTTCATTATATCTTGCTTGTAAGCCAGATAATTGAACACGATATTCAGTTTCGTTTGGTGTCTCGAATTTATCTTGCCAAGAATTATAATAAGCTTCTAAAATAGGAAGATAAATATTCGTATTGACTGATTTTTTATTAGATAATATTAATTCAATTTTATATTCCAAATTACTAACTGTTTGTTGTTGATAATTAGAATCTAAGTTAGTTTTACCAGTAATTTTTAATAATACATCACTAACTTGATCAGTAAAATTAAAGTATTCATAATTAGTTTCTTTAACGATAGCAGCATCGCTGGTTAGACCAATGTTTTTAAAAGCATCTGCTGTTTCATTGTCTTGAGCTGTTGAAAGTGAAGCAGATTCATGTTTATATAATTGTTTAGCTAGTTTGTTTTCTTTATATTGTAAAATAAATGTTTCATGACTATAACCATTACCATAATTATACATTAGACCGTAAAGAGTACCACAAATATAAATTTGATCATCGTGTTCCTGAATGAAAATTCCGGTATTTTCTAAATCACCAATTCCAAGTGTAAATTGTTCTAGTGTCAAACTATCGCTTAATGAAACATTACCATCACTTTCTTCATAAATATTAATCGTGATTTGATTTCTTGTATAATCAAAATCAGCAACCTGGTTATCTAATGTTAATACTAATAGCTCATCTTGATCGTCGTTATCAAAATCCATAATTCTTGAAGTTAAAACTCCAGCTAAATCATGGATACTATCAATTTTAAAAGTATCGTATGGGTTAGTAATATGTACATAACTAGCTTTGTAATTTCCTTCACTAACTTGACCGATATCAGGAATTAAAACATCTTGAACATAAGTTGCTAAAGAATATTTTATTTTTATAGTTTCATCATCAGTGTTTTCATCTGCCTTTTTTAAGATTTCAACAACTTTAGGATAATCATTTTGAGACATATAAAGATTTGATAGCTTTTGATATGGTTCAACTTGTTTAGGATCAATATCAATAGCTTGTAAATAAGCATCTTCAGCTTTTTGATAATCCATATCCTCAATATAAGTATCTGCATCTTCTAAAGCTAAGTCATAATTACTTTTTTTAGGTTCTTGATTAATGAAAATAAAATAAATAGCTAAAGCAATAGCAATAACAACTACTACAATTCCGGCAATCATAAAAATACGATTCTTTTTTATGTTTTCAATTTTAGAGGATTCGATTTTACTACCACATTGGCTACAATAAAGAGCACCGTCTTTATTATCAAATCCACATTTCTTACATTTCATTTAAACGCCTTCTTTCTATGAAATTACTTATTTAACCTAAAGAATAATATACCATATAATCACTTAAAAATACAGATTGTTAAATAAAAAGCCAGAAACTAAGTTCTGGCAATATTCATAAACTAAATATCTAAACTATTTAAAATATCTTTTAAAGCTTTAGCACTAGCTTGTAATTTTTCATTTTCTTCATTATTTAAATGAATATCAACAACTTTTTCAACTCCGTTTTGACCAACGACAGTTGGAATACTTAAACATAATCCCTCTAAACCAAATTCACCTTGCATTAAGCTAGATACAGGTAATACAGCATGTTCATCTTTAACGATAGCTTCAACAATTCTTTTTACTGCAACAGCTACACCGTAATAAGTAGCCCCTTTACGTTCGATGATTTCATAAGCACTATCACGAACTTCTTGAGCTAATCTTTCCATTGCTTCTTCATGTTGGAAATGTCCTCTTAATTCACAGAAGTGATTAATATGAATACCACCAACAGAAGCTCCAGACCAAACAGCTAATTCACTGTCACCATGTTCACCAATAATATAAGCATGAATATTACGAGGATCTACTTGTAAATGACGACCTAATACATATTTTAATCTTGCTGTATCTAGAACCGTACCAGATCCAATTACACGATTAGCAGGGAAACCTGATAATTTTAAAGTTACTTCAGTTAGAATATCAACCGGGTTAGAAACTACTAAAATTATTCCTTCACAATTTCTACTAGTAATTTCTGGAATTATACTTTTGAAAATATTAACATTTTTCTTTACTAAATCTAATCTAGTTTCATTTGGTTTTTGATTTGCGCCAGCTGTAATAACAATAATACCAGCATCAACAATATCATCATAAGTTCCCGCATAGATTTTCATTGGTGTTAAATAAGCACTACCATGACTTAAATCCATTGCTTCCCCTTCAGCTCTTTCTTTATTTGCATCTATTAAAACCATTTCTGAAAATAAACCTGTTTGAATTAAACTAAATGCTGATGTTGATCCAACAAACCCACATCCGATTACTGCAATTTTTTGCATATTTACCATAATAATTTCCTCCTCTTGTTACTTTTAGTATACCGTTTTTTTAAATAAATACAAATTTAATGCCCTTATTTTTTTGTATATTAATTTTTATTGATTGAATCAATGTTTTTTTATTTAGCGATGTATCAAATAAAAAAAGATAAACCTGATTATAAGTTTATCTGTGTTCTTCTATAAAGTCTTCTAAATACTGCATACTATATTCAAAGTCATAATAGCACTCTTCTAATTCAATTAATTCAGTTAGTGAATAGAACTCGTTTTTTAGAATTGGTTCTAATAGAACAATGCTAACTGAAGTATCACCATTTTTACCACCAATACTAAATAAAACATCATTTTTGTTATTCAAAACAAGACTAAACTTATTAGGAATGTTGAATTTTGATTCTTTGACAATATAAAATTGATAATTACTATGTTTTTTAGCGAGATTCAACATTCTTTTAAGTATTAGTATTACTTCATTTTTAGAAAAAGGTTTATAAAACTGGTTAGGTATTTCACTGACACGACCGGTTTTATAAAATGATTTTAATCCTGATTTTGTAAAATAAAAAACAAATTTCTTTCCTTCTTTGATATGGGTTAATTGTTTGTTTATGTATGTAAGTAAAAAATCGGCGATAAATTGTAAATATTCTTGAGGACCGGTATATTTTTCTTGAATGATATAGCGATCTAAATTAGGAACAATACATGGTTCAAAGGAAAAAGAACGAATATCATTGACGGCATTTGGATTACTAAAATCATATGATTGAACATAATAATTGACAATATCTACTACTGATGTAATGTTTTTACAAAATGGGTCAGCCTTATTAAAACTATTATCGAATTGTTTAGATAAATAATCATTAATATCTTTTTCTAATAGAATCCCTGATGTTAAATCGGTATTAATTAATAAAGTGTAAGTATCACTAGAAATTAGATAAGGAAAAGAAAAAGGATTTTCAATCATAAGTGATAAGTCACTATATTGATATCTAATATTACAATTATCTAAAAATATAATCGGTAATAGATTTTCAAATTGTTTAATATTATCAAGCTGATTAGCTTCAGTAGTAGAAATCTTGATTAATAATTCCATAGATAATAAACTATTTGATTTTAAATTATCAAAAATAATTTTAAAGATCTCATTGCTTTTAGGTAAATATACTTTAATTTTATGACTTTTTGATTGTTTGGCTTGATTAATTAAATAACGAACAATCATAACTAATTCATCTTTATTAGTTGCAAAGTTACTAACACTATCAAATGTATAATCAATATTAAAATCATAATCGCTAACATCTTTAGGGTAACTAATATTTTCGATTATTTGTTTAATTGATTTAAGACATTCATATTTATGATAACCTACTTTTTCGATTTTATAGACATTATACAAGTGCTCTCGCTGCTGCTTGGATAATGTTAATTTATCAGCAATTTTTTCGATGTTGGCATAACTGCTAGGAAAACGATCACCAGAGATATATTTTTGTAAGACAGTACGATTTATATTAGTTTCTTCAGCTAGTTTTTTGATACTATATGAAGAATTTTTTATTAAATAATCTAATAAAACTGAAAATTCCACTTTATCCATTGTCATATCTCCCACAAATTATTTGATTTAATATTTTAATGCTTTCATCATGTTTAAAACAATACTCCTCAATTTCAAATAACAAATCTAGTAATAAAAAATCATGACAAATAGTATTTTCATATATTGTTATACTAAAAGTATCAAAGAAAAATACTAATGAATTTTGATTAGTGATAATTGTTAAGTTGTTTGGAAAACTTATTTTATTATCGTTGAAAACATGAATATTATGATAATGGTTTTCGATAATATTATTTAATATTTTTTTATAGTTGTTTTTATTGGTTAGATATTTATCTTGTTTTAGTGTATTATTGAAATCTTTAATAGAAAAAAATAAAGATATTTTATTTGTTTTAATAAACTTATCAATAGCTTCTTTGAAATTTAAATATTTTTCATTTGTTTGTTGATCAATCAAAGCTAACTGTTTTGATGTAAACAAAAAATGAATAAAAAATGGTGTATAGCTAAAGATTTGATATTTAGCATTTGGATAATTAAAAAGTGAATTTAAATAGTCAATTGTGTTGTTTGATTTATAAAATAATTGTTTTGAAAATTTGCTTTTTTTATTAAATTCATTCTTTAGATATTTTTGATCATCATCTGCTAACATGCCGAGTGAATAATCACTATTAATAAGTAAAACATAATTTCTAGAACTGATAGTATATGGGAATATACTATAAAAGTTTGTGTTATCAATTTTACTATACATGTATTTAATGGTTATTTTATTGTCTAATAACATTAAAGGAAGTAGTTTTTGAAATTGATTTAAATTAGAAGAATCAATATCGTTATCTAATTTTTTTAAATTAACGATTTGTTCTACCATTAAATCCGGATTGTTTTTGGCATAAAAGTATATAATATCAGATAAATCATTATCACTATTCATGAGTATTTGAACTTTTTTGGTAGTTTTAAGAGCATCTTCTAAAATAAAATGAACCATTAATTTCAATTCTTCAGGATTTTTAGCAAAATTATTTGTTTTCTGGAAGTTGTAATGAATATTGTAATTTGTAGCTTTGAATGAAAAGTCATTTAATAAATTAAGAATTGATTTTAATTTAATTAATTTTTGTTGTTTTGAATAACCTACTTTTTCAATGAAATACGCTTTTTTTAGTTCATTTTTTTGATGAATCGATAAAGATAAAAATTTAATTATTTTTTCAACAGGCCCATAACTAGCTGGCATTTGAATACCGGACATATATTTTTGAATAGTAGTTCTTGGTATGCCAGTTAGTTTAGAAATGGTTACCACATTGTACTGGCTTTCGTGAATATATTGTTTTAAAAGTAAAGAAAAATTATTAATATTCATTTGTTTCTCCCCGCCCCGTTAATTTATCGTATAAGTAATTAAATTATACATTTTTTTAAAAATAAATGGTTAAAAATGTAATAAAATGTGTATTATATGTAATAATTAGTCTTTATTTGTGTATGATAATACATATTTATAAAGTATTAATAACTAAATATTAATTTATTAGATTTATAAATAGGTAGCTAAAATAAAGGATAAGGCGTATAATGAAGATGTATTGGAGGAATGGAATGATGGATAGAGCAGTGATGACTGGTGATAGTACTAACATTATGCCATATGTAATATTAATGGTTGTTGCAGTGGTAGTAATTGCTGGTTTTATCATTTATAAGAAAAAGAAGAATAAATAATATAATCATCTGTAATTTAGGCAGATGATTTTTATTTCTTTACAATATTTATAAATAAGTTATAATAACTTTAGATGCTTTCGTTATAACGTGACGAAAGTTTAAAAGAGGTGAGGTAGTGACTAAAATAACTGACTTAAAAGAAGATAACATTCATCAAATCAGGCAATGTTTTTATGATGGTGAAATTTGGACTAAAAATAAACTAGCTCAAAAAACTGGGTTATCATTAGCGGCTACTACTAATATTTTACAATATTTACTTCAAAATAATGAAATATTACTTGATGGTAAAGCTCAGTCTACTGGTGGTCGAAAATCAAAACAATATGTGTTAAATGCTGATTATCAAAGTTTAGGTGTTATGATCTTAAAAAGAGATCATATAAATTATTATTATGCTGGTAGAATATATAATTTACTAGGAAAATGTTTAGGTGATATTCGGTTAACCGGGACTAAAGGTGATTATAATGAACTGGTACAGGCAATTGATTTGCTTTTAAAAAAGAAACACTTTGATAGTTTAGTAATAAGTATTCCAGGTGTAAGTAATAATGGAATGATTAATATTTGTGATTTTGAAGAATTGGCTCAAAGAGATTTAGGTGGCTTATTAAAAGATAGATATCAATTATCAATAATTATTGAAAATGATGTAAATATAGCTGGTATTGGTTTTAGTCGTCAATATCCACAATGTAATAATCTAGCGTTTATGTATCAGCCTAAAGTTAAGTATATTGGCTGTAGTATGATAATTAATCATCAGCTTTGTAAAGGGTTCTCAAATTTTGCCGGTGAATTATCGTATTTACCGTTTTTCACTCATTTGCAACAAACAGAAATGTTAAAGAAGGCACCAGACAATTTACTTTTAGATCAGCTTGTTAGTTTATGCTGTGTTGTAAATCCGGAGATTGTTGGTATTAGTAGTGATGTATTAGAAGATTTTTCGGGTGATGGAATGGAAAAGTATTTACCAAAAGAGCATTGGCCGCAAATAGTTTTTGTTGAAGATTTTGATAGTTTAATTTATGAAGGGTTATATGTATTAGGGATTGAAAAGATAATAGATAATATAAAAAAGGAGCAGACTAATGGATAAATATATAGATTTACATATGCATTAAAAATATAGCGATGATGGTGAGTTTACACCTAGTGAATTAGTTGAAATGTGTCATCGCTCTGGGATTAAAATTATGGCTATTGCTGATCATAATAGTGTAAAAGCAATTGATGAAGCTAAAGAAGCAGCTAAAAAATATGATATCAAATATATCAGTGCAACAGAAATTGATTGTACCTATAATGGAATCAATCTTCATGTATTAGGTTATGGTATTGATTATCATCATGAAGATTTTAAACGTCTAGAACAAAATGTTTTAGATCAAGAATTAAAATGTTCGAAAGAAAAAATACTTTTAACAAACAAATTAGGTTTTGAAGTTGATGAAGAAGCTTTAAATAAATTAAGTGCTAATGGTGTTTATACTGGTGAAATGTTTGGAGAAGTATTATTAAATGATCCTCGTTATCAAGAACACCCATTATTAAAACCATATCGTGAAGGTGGCGCTCGTAGTGATAATCCATATGTTAATTTTTATTGGGATTATTATAGTCAAGGTAAGCCATGTTATACCAAAATTATTTATCCTAGTTTAAAAGAAACCATTGATTTAATTAAAAAGCACGGTGGAACTGTTGTTTTAGCTCATCCGGGTAATAATTTAAAAGGACAATTTGAAGTTTTTGACGAAATGGTTGCATTAGGTGTTGAAGGAGTAGAAGCATTTAGTAATTATCATAGTTTAGAGACAGTAAATTATTTCTATAATGCCGGTAAAAAACATGATCTTTTAATTACTTGTGGCAGCGATTTTCATGGTAAAACAAAACCGGCTATTGAACTTGGTGAGTGTCGCTGCAACATAGATGAACATGATATTGAAGAACAGTTAAAAGAGTATAATTTAATTTAAAAAATGATGACAAGCAGCTTGGATGCAAGCTGTTTTATCTTTACAAAAAAATAATAAAATTGTTCTTTAATTAGTACAATTGTTATGCTATAATCGAGGCGGAAAAAGAGGGTAGTGAAAATGGATATACGAAAGAAAAAGAATATCATTAGTTTTTTTGCGGTTATCTTATCAGCATTGATTATGGCTTTTGCAACAAAAAATTTAGTCCGTCCGGCTGGAACTTTATCCGGTGGATTTATGGGAGTTGCCATTATGGCTGATATGATTGCTGAATTATTAGGGGGAAGTTTACCAACTTCAATTGGACTTTTATGTTTAAATGTACCGGTGGCATTATTTTGTGCTAAGAAAATTTCTAAACGATTTGTATTTTTTTCATTATTACAAGTTATATTAACATCACTTTTTTTACCGTTAATGCCAACGTATCCATTATTTGATGATACAATATTAAATGTAATTTTTGGTGGCTTTTTATTTGGGATTAGTATTACGGTAGCTTTAAAAGGAAATGCTTCTAGTGGGGGGACAGATTTTATTGCATTATATATCTCTAATAAAAGTGGTCGTGAAATATGGAATCAGGTCTTTGTATTTAATGCAATGTTATTGATAATTTTTGGTTTTATTTTTGGTTTTGAAGCAGCTGGTTATTCAATTTTATTCCAGTTTATTTCAACTAAAACAGTATCAAATTTCCATACTCGTTATAAGCGAGTAATGTTGCATATTTATACAAAATGTAAAGATGACATAGTTTCTGTGTATTGTAAAAAATTTCATCATGGAATTACTGTATTAGATGGTGTTGGAGGTTATTCAAATAAACCGGTTTCTTTGCTTACAGCGATTGTTTCAAGTTATGAAGTTGATGATGTGATTATGGCTATGAAGGAAGTCGATCCTCAGGTAATTATTAATGTGTCTAAATCAGAAAAATATGTAGGTCGTTTTTATAATGAACCGTTATAGAATATAATTAGATAAAAAGGCTAACCATCGGTTAGTCTTTTTTAATAATAGCTAGGGTTAATAGGATGCTCGATGGCATAAAAACCGCCGTCAAAACTATAGGCCTGATAGCCTAAGGCTATTAGTTTTAATGCTAAGTCAGATGATCGTTTACCGCTATAACATATTAGAAAAATTGGTTTATTTTTAGGACAGTCAAGTTTATCGATTGTAAAGTCCTGGTAAGGGATATTGACGAATTTTGTCAGGTGAAGCTGTTTATATTGATAAGGCTCTCTTAAATCGATGAATAGATAATCGTGTTTAAGTAATTCTGGTAGCATATTGATACTGATTAAATGGTTGACTTTCATCACTTTCACCTCATTATAATGTATGAAACTAATTGAAAACAATGCTTAAGAATGGTATAATTCAGCCATGGAGGAATGTTGAATATGGATAAGAAAACAATCAAAGATATCGAAGTCACTGGAAAAGTTGTTTTATGCCGTGTTGACTTCAATGTACCTAGAGACAAAAAAACTGGAGAAATTACTAATGATAATCGTGTAGTAGCTGCTTTACCTACTATTAATTATCTATTAGAACAAAATCCAAAATGTATTGTATTATTCTCACACTTAGGAAAAGTTAAAACAGAAGAAGATAAAGCTAAAAATGATTTAGCAGTTGTTGCTCCTTGTTTAGAAAAACATTTAGGAAAACCTGTTACTTTCGTTAATGCGACAAGAGGACCAGTGTTAGAAGATGCAATCAAAAATGCTGATGAAGGTTCTGTAATTTTAGTACAAAATACTCGTTATGAAGCTGGAGAATCTAAAAATGATCCTGAACTTGGAAAATACTGGGCTTCATTAGGGGATGTATTTGTTGAAGATGCATTCGGTTCTGTACATAGAGCTCATGCTTCTACTGCAGGAATTCCTGCTCATTTACCAAGCGCAGCTGGATTCTTAGTAGAAAAAGAAATTGCTTATATCGGAAAAGCTGTAAATGATCCTGAAAGACCAATGGTTGCAATTTTAGGTGGTGCAAAAGTTTCTGATAAAATCTTAGTTATCGAAAACTTATTAAAAATCGCTGACAAAGTTATCGTTGGTGGTGGAATGAGTTATACATTCGCTGCTGCTCAAGGATATAAAATTGGAAACTCTTTAGTTGAAGAAGATCGTATCCAAGTAGCTAAAGATATTCTTGCAAAAGCTGGAGACAAATTATTATTACCAGTTGATTCAGTTGTAAATACTGCATTTGCACCTGAAGGTGATATTAAAGTAGTTGAAGGTGACATCCCTGAAGGATATATGGGATTAGATATTGGACCTAAATCAGTTGAAAACATTAAAGCTGCATTACAAGGTGCTAAAACAGTTATCTGGAATGGACCAATGGGTGTATTCGAAATGGAACCATTTGCTAAAGGAACAATTGAAGTTTGTGAAGCTTTAGCTAACTTAGATGGTGCTAATACTATTATCGGTGGTGGCGATAGTGCTGCTGCAGTAATGCAACTTGGATATGCTGATAAAGTTTCTCATATCTCAACTGGTGGAGGAGCTTCATTAGAATATATGGAAGGTAAAGTACTTCCTGGTATTGCTGCAATTGATGATAAATAATAAGGGGAAATAATAATGAGAAAACCAATTATTGTAGGAAACTGGAAAATGAATAAAACAATCGCTGATACTAAAGCATTCGTAGAAGCGGTTGATGGAAAAGTTAGTGACAGTGCTGATTGGGGAATTGCAACTCCATATTTAGCTCTACAAACTGCAAAAGCAGAAGCTAAAAACTTATTAGTTGCTGCTGAAAACTGCCACTTTAAAGATAGTGGTGCTTATACTGGAGAAGTTAGCGTTGAAATGTTAAAAGAAATCGGAGTTGAATGGGTAATCCTTGGACACTCTGAAAGAAGACAATATTTCGGTGAAACTGATGAAACAGTTAACGCTAAAATGCTTCAAGTATTAAAAAATGATATGACTCCAATCGTATGTGTTGGTGAAACTTTAGAAGAATATGAAGCAGGAACTACTAAAGATGTTGTTAAAAAACAAACAGTAGCTGCTTTCAAAGATGTATGTCCAAAATGTGCATCTCGTAGCGTAATTGCTTATGAACCAGTTTGGGCTATTGGAACTGGTAAAACTGCTACTAATGAAATTGCTCAAGATGTTTGTGCATATATCCGTAGCGTAATTGCTGATTTATATGATCAAGAAGTAGCAGATGCAATCAGAATTCAATATGGTGGATCTGTAAAACCTGAAGGATTAAAAACTTTACTAGAACAACCTGATATTGATGGTGCTTTAGTTGGTGGAGCTTCACTTCAACCAGATTCATATATTGCAATGATTGAAAATTTAGGTTAATAAAACTATTAAAGAAGGCTTGTTTTAAAGTCTTCTTTTTTATGATTATTGGTAAATAAAATGGAAATAATATAAAATGAAAAATATAAAGCATATTAGTAACGATTACTATTTATCTATGCTATAATCAAGGTGCAAGGGATAAATAAACTTAATAAGGAGGTTTTCAAAATGAAATTATTAAAATGCCCAATTTGTGGCAATGTGGTTGAAATGGTAGAAGATCATGGTGTGCCTCTAATGTGCTGTGGTAAACCAATGGTTGAAGTTAAAGCTGGCGAAGTGGATGCGGCAGTTGAAAAACATGTACCAGTTGTCAATGTTGAAGGTGATTATTTAGTGGCAACAGTTGGTGAAGTTTTACATCCAATGACACCAGAACATTTAATTAGTAATATTTGGGTTGAATTTAGCGATGGAAGTGCAATGAAAGTTACATTGACACCTGAAGACAAACCTGAGGCTCGCTTTAATATTGCTGGTAAAAAAGGTAAAGCTACAGTTTATGAATATTGTAATCTTCATGGATTGTGGAAAGCAGAAGTTGAGTTATAAACCTCCATATGACTTGGAGGTTTTTTTATATTTAAAAATTAATGAAAAAAATTATAAAAAAAGTATTGCATTTATCGAATAATAATGTATAATTTGTAGTTGACGCAATATGTGTTACTATGCGTGGAAGGACTATGTCCATTTGACCACAGCACGGACAAATTTATATATAGGAGGAATGTCGCGTGAGTAAAAAAGTTGTAAGAGTCATGAAGATTCAGTTCCCAGCTGGAGGAGCAAAACCAGGTCCAGCTTTAGCCGGAGCAGGAATTCAAATGCCTAAATTCTGTAATGCATTTAATGACCAAACAAGAGATCGTATGGGTGAAACAGTACCTGTTGTTTTAACTATTTACGAAGATAAAGATTTTGATTTTGTATTAAAAACTGCACCAGCAGCTGAAATGATTAAAAAAGCTTGCGGAATCCAAAAAGGTTCAAGCAACGCTGGAACTACTAAAGTTGCTACATTATCAGCAGATAAATTAAAAGAAATCGCTGAATACAAAATGCCTGACTTAAACGCTAACGATCTTGAATCAGCAATGAGAATCATCGCTGGTACAGCTCGTAACATGGGTGTCGAAGTAGAAGGTATTTAATTTAAGATTAATAAATATTAATCGTCATTTGTGGAAGGATAATCCGTTAGACCACTAAGGAGGAAAAATAATGGCAAAGAAAAGTAAAAGATATCAAGAAGCTGCTAAATTAATTGAAAAAGGTAAAGCATATTCAGTTGAAGAAGCAGTTGAATTAGTAAAAAAGACAAGCACAGTAAAATTTGATGCAGCTGTAGATGTTGCATTTAAATTAGGGGTTGACCCTCGTCAAGCTAACCAACAATTACGTGGGGCTTTAGTATTACCACACGGAACTGGTAAAACTAAAAAAGTATTAGTTGTAACTGAAGGAGCTAAAGCTCAAGAAGCAAAAGATGCTGGAGCTGACGTAGTTGGTGGTAAAGAAATTTTAGAAGACATCAAAAAAGGATGGTTAGATTTCGAAGTAATGATCGCTACTCCTGATATGATGGCTGAATTAGGGAAATTAGGACGTATCTTAGGACCTAAAGGTTTAATGCCTAACCCTAAAACTGGAACTGTAACTATGGATGTAGCTAAAGCAGTTAAAGAAACTAAAGCTGGTAAAGTTACATATCGTACAGATAAAGAAGGAAATGTCCATATGACAATCGGACGCGTTTCATTTGATGATGCTCAATTAGTAGAAAACTTTAATGCGGTTTATGATTTATTAGTAAAAATCAAACCATCTACTTCAAAAGGTGTTTATATGAAAAATATCGCCTTAACATCAACAATGGGACCAAGTGTCAAAGTTGCTGCTGGTAAGTAGTCAACAAATTAAATTAGCGCAATCAATATACCCAAGACAGTAACTGGGAAACCTTAATTTGTTACCGAGGTGTTAAAGAAATATATTACTAGTATATTGACTTAACTCTCGTGTAAACGGGAGTTTTAGTTTGAGTATATTGTTGCATATATATTAAAAAATTACAGGAGGTGTAACAATGTCAACAGAAGCTATTAAAGCAAAAAGTACTTTAGTTGAAGAAATCAATACTAAATTACAAGCAGCTCAATCTGCAGTTGTAGTTGAATATCGTGGTTTATCAGTTGCTGAAATGACTGAATTACGTAAAAACTTAAAAGCTGAAGATAGCGAATTAAAAGTTTACAAAAACTCTTTAGTTCAAAGAGCTACTGTAGATACAGTATATGAAGGACTAAATGATCAATTGACAGGACCAAATGCCCTTGCATTTGGAAACAGCGATGCTGTAGCTCCTGCAAGAGTTATCGCTAAATTTGCTAAAGAACACGAAGCATTAGTTATCAAAGGTGCTGTAGTTGAAGGTAAATTATTAACTCTTGATGAAGTTAACGAAATCGCTAAATTACCTAACCGTGAAGGTATGTACTCTATGTTACTTGCTATGTTAAAAGAACCAGTAAGCAAAGTAGCAAGAGCAATCAAAGCTGTTGCTGATGCAAAAGAAGAAAACGGTGGAGCTGTAGAAGCTAAAGAAGAAACTGCTGAAGCAACTGAAGAAGCTGTAGAAGCTAAAGAAGAAACTAAAGAAGAAGCAGCTGAATAGTCTGCTTAGTATAAAAATGGAGGATAAATAAAGATGGCAAAATTAACACATGAAGATATTTTAGCTTACTTAGAAGAAGCTACAATCTTAGAATTAAATGACTTAGTAAAAGCAATTGAAGAAAAATTTGATGTAACTGCTGCTGCACCAGTTGCTGTAGCTGCTGCTGGAGCTGATGAAGCTTCTGCTGAACCAGCTAATGTTACTGTAACATTAACTGCTCCAGGTGGAACTAAAGTAGCTGTTATCAAAGCAGTTAGAGAAATCACTGGTCTTGGATTAGTTGATGCTAAAGGTTTAGTTGACAAAGCACCTTCTGTAATTAAAGAAAACATTCCTGCTGCTGAAGGAGCAGAAATTAAAGAAAAATTAGAAGCTGCTGGAGCAACTGTAGAAGTTAAATAATTTAACTTAACAGAATAAAGAGCCCTTATGGGCTCTTTTGTCTTAATAATTATGAAACATTACTATACTAATAACGAAGAATTAATAAGCAATCCGGAACAATTTGTTTTTCACTATCGAGATCATGATTTATATTTTACTAGTGATAATGGTGTTTTTTCTAAAAAAATGATTGATTATGGATCACGAGTATTACTAAATGCAATTGAGTTAGATGAAAGTAAGGTTAAACTATTAGATGTTGGTTGTGGTTATGGAACATTTGGTATTTCTTTAAAAAAGGTGTATCCTTTTTTAGAAGTAGATATGGTTGATGTAAATAATCGTGCCCTGGATTTAGTTAAAGAAAATTTGAAGGCTAATAAGCTAGAAGCTAATGTGTATTTAAGTGATGTATATGAAAATGTAAGTGATCAATATGATGTTATTGTTACTAATCCACCAATAAGAGCTGGCAAAGAGGTAGTTACTAAAATATTAGTGGAAGCTAAAGATCATTTAAATGAAAATGGTGAAATTTGGGTTGTGATTCAAAAAAAGCAGGGAGCACCCTCTGCTAAAAAGAATTTAGAAAAAGTTTTTGGGAATGTTGAAATCGTTAAACGTGATAAAGGTTATTATATTTTAAAGGCTATTAACAAATAATAATTTGTCAATAGTTTTTTTATATTTTTTTAAGAAAATTTATTGACTTTAAAATAACCTTGTGATAGAGTTATAAAATGCCTATTAGTGTTTATAATAAAGCGTTTTTGTGCGCTCAAAAACATCTTGATAGAGAAATATAAAGGGGTGGAGTTAATACGTGGAAAACAAAGTAACCAAAGCAAAAAGTAAAATTACTCGTCGTAATTATTCGAGAATTAGTGGATCTTTAGAACTTCCAAATCTTGTTGAGATTCAAACCAATTCATACAAATGGTTTAAGGAAGTTGGAATTAAAGAAGTTTTTGAAGATATCTACCCAATCACTAATTTTAATGAAACTTTATCATTAGAATTTGTAGATTGCACTTTTGATGAAGCAAAATATTCAGTAGAAGAGAGTAAGGATCGTGATGCCAATTATGCAGCACCGATTCGTGCATCTTTACGATTAGTTAATTCTAGCACTGGTGAGATAAAAGAGCAAGAAGTTTTTATGGGTGATTTCCCATTAATGACTGATTCTGGTACTTTTATTATCAACGGGGCTGAACGTGTTATTGTATCACAATTAGTACGTTCACCTGGTGCTTATTTTGCAGACGTTTTAGACAAAAGTGGAAAAACTGTATTTAGTGGCAGTATCATCCCTTCTAGAGGTACTTGGCTAGAATTTGAAACTGATGCTAAAGACACATTAAATGTAAGAATTGACCGTAATAGAAAAATGCCTGGAACAGTATTATTAAGAGCATTAGGACTTTCAAGCAATGAAGAAATTATTGATGTTTTTGGTGAACATGAATATATTACTAATACTCTTGCAAAAGACAACACTACTAATACTGAAGAGGCTTTAATTGAGATTTATAACAAGCTAAGACCTGGAGAACCAGCTACATTAGAAGGTGCAAATAACCTTTTATATACACGTTTCTTTGATTGCAAACGTTATGATTTAGCTAAAGCTGGACGTTTCAAATTCGGTAAAAAACTAAGTTTATTAGACCGTATTGCTGGCCGTGTTTTAGCACAGGATTTAGTGGACAACGATGGTAATGTAGTATATCCAGAAGGTACGTTAATTACTCAAGAAGTCATTGATAAAATTAAACCGGTTTTAGAAGCTGGAGCGCATACACGTAAATTAACCACCAATCCACGATTAGAATCAAATGATGTCATCCAAGTATTGGATGTATATGTAGATGAAACAAAATCTAAAAAAATGCGTGTTATTGGTACAGATTTATCTTTAACAAGTAAATTTGTAACTATTTCAGATATGATTGCTGCATATTCATATATGTTTAATTTAGTTGATATTTACAACTCATTAGACTTAACTGCAGAAGATCGTGTTAACTTAATGGCAAGAATTGGATTATTAGACGATATTGATCATTTAGGTAACCGTCGTGTTCGTTCAGTAGGTGAATTAATTCAAAATCAATTTAGAATTGGTTTATCAAGAATGGAACGTGTTGTAAAAGAAAGAATGTCGTTATCAGAAGTTGATTCAATTACACCACAATCACTTACTAATATTCGACCATTAACAGCTGCGATTAAAGAATTTTTCTCATCATCACAGTTATCACAATTCATGGATCAAATCAATCCATTAGCAGAGCTTACAAATAAACGTCGTTTATCTGCTTTAGGTCCAGGTGGTTTAAGTCGTGATCGTGCTGGTTATGAAGTCCGTGACGTACACGCATCTCACTATGGAAGAATTTGTCCAATCGAAACACCTGAAGGTCCAAACATCGGGTTGATTTCAACTTTAGCATCTTATGCTAAAATCAACGAATATGGATTCATTGAAACACCATATCGTAAAGTAAATCATTGCGTTATTGATGAAGATGATGTTCGTTATTTAACTGCAGATGAAGAAAAGAATTATGTCATTGCGCAAGCAAATGTTCAAACAGATGAAAATGGAACTATTTTAGACGAACAAGTAATTGCTCGTCACTTAGGTGAAAATATCATGGCTAAACGTGAAGAAGTTGACTTTATCGATATTTCACCAAAACAAATCGTATCAGTAGCAACATCATGTATTCCATTCTTGGAAAACGACGATGCTACTCGTGCCTTGATGGGTGCCAACATGCAACGTCAAGCAGTACCTTTATTAAATCCACATACACCATTTGTTGGAACTGGTATGGAATATCAAGCTGCTAGAGATTCAGGCGCTGCTGTTGTTGCTCGTGAAAATGGTGTTGTTAAATATGTTGATGCTAAAAAAGTAATTATTGAAGACGAGGAAGGTGTAGAACATCGTTATCGTCTGGCTAAATTCAAAATTTCTAATAACGGAACTTGTATCAACCAAAAACCAATCGTTGAAACTGGTGAAGAGATTGTTAAAGGGCAAATTATCGCTGATGGACCAGCAATGGAACAAGGTGAGCTTGCGTTAGGACAAAACGTATTAGTTGGTTTCATGGAATGGAATGGATATAACTACGAAGATGCCGTTATTATGTCAGAAAGATTAGTTAAAGATGATGTCTATACTTCTATTCACATTGATGAATATTCAATTGAATGTCGTGATACTAAATTAGGTCCAGAAGAAATTACTCGTGATATTCCTAACGTTGGTGATGAAGCACGTAAAAATCTAAATAGTGATGGTATTATCATGATTGGTGCTGAAGTTAAAGAAGGGGATATTTTAGTAGGTAAAGTAACTCCAAAAGGACAAGCAGAATTATCAGCTGAAGAAAAACTTTTACTTGCAATCTTCGGTGAAAAATCACGTGAAGTTAAAGATAACTCATTACGTGTTCCTCATGGTGGGGCCGGTATTGTTCATGATATTAAAGTGTTTGAAAGAAAAAATGGTGATGAATTACAACCAGGAGTTAATAAGGTTGTAAAAGTATATATCGTTCAAAAGAGAAAGATTTCTGAAGGTGACAAGATGGCCGGACGTCATGGTAATAAAGGGGTCATCTCTAAGATCTTACCAATTGAAGATATGCCGCACTTAGAAGATGGTACACCATTAGATATCATGTTAAACCCATTAGGGGTACCTTCTCGTATGAATATCGGGCAAGTATTGGAATTACATTTAGGATATGCTGCTCGTCAATTAGGTTTATATATTGCAACTCCAGCATTTGATGGATTACATCCTAAAGATTTAGAAGATATTATGGCTGAAGCAGGAATGTCAAAAGATGGTAAACAGCCAGTAATTTCTGGTCAAACTGGAGAATATTATGATAACAACATTTCTGTTGGAATCATGTATATGATTAAATTAGCCCACATGGTTGATGATAAGTTACATGCTCGTTCAGTAGGACCTTACTCATTAGTAACTCAACAGCCATTAGGTGGTAAAGCTCAAAATGGTGGACAAAGATTTGGGGAAATGGAAGTTTGGGCTCTTGAAGCTTATGGTGCAGCTTACACATTAAGAGAAATCTTAACAGTTAAATCTGATGATGTTGTAGGTCGTGTTAAAACTTATGAAGCAATTGTTAAAGGTCAACCACTTCCAGAACCAGGTTTACCAGAATCATTTAGAGTATTGAAAAAAGAATTACAAGCTTTAGCTTTAGATGTTCGTTTATTAGACGAAAATGATAATGAAATTGATATGCGCAATATTGAAGAAGAGGAACGTCGTTTCCCACGCAGTATTGACAAAGATGAAGTAATTGATACAGCAGATAAATCAGTAACTGATGATGAAGAAGAAGTCGAAGAATTAGAAGTTTCTGAAGATGCTGATGATAGTGATATTGATATTAGTTTAAATGATATTGATGAAGACTTTGATGAAAGTGAATCATTATAGGAGGAAAAAAGATGGCAAGCACAAATAATTTCTCAGCAATTCAAATTGGATTAGCATCCCCTGAAAAGATTCGCGAATGGTCTTATGGTGAAGTAAAAAAACCAGAAACAATCAACTACCGTTCTCAAAAACCAGAGAAGGATGGATTATTCTGTGAAAGAATTTTCGGTCCTTCTAAGGATTGGGAATGTAGCTGTGGAAAATACAAAAAAGTACGTTATAAAGGTGTAGTTTGTGATCGTTGTGGTGTTGAAGTAACTAAATCAGCAGTACGTCGTGAAAGAATGGGACATATTGAGTTAGCAACACCAATTGCTCATATCTGGTATTTAAAAGGAATTCCTTCACGTATGGGCTTAATTTTAGATATGTCACCTAAACAACTAGAAGAAATTATTTACTTCGTTTCTTATGTTGTTATTGATAAAGGAAGTACACCATTAGAGTACAAACAAGTATTGTCAGAAAGAGACTATCGTAAATGTTATGAACAATTTGGGAATACATTCGAAGCCCAAATTGGTGCTGAAGCAATTCAAACATTATTAAAACAAGTTGATCTTGAAGAAGAATTTGCAAAAGTAAGCAAAGAATTAAAAGAAGCTCAAGGTCAAAGAAGAACTAAATTATTAAAACGATTAGAAGCAATCAATGCTTTTAGAACATCAGATAATCAACCAGAATGGATGATCTTAGAAGCATTACCAGTTATTCCACCTGATTTACGTCCAATGTTACAATTAGATGGTGGAAGATTTGCAACTTCTGATTTAAATGACTTATATCGTCGTGTTATTACTCGTAATAACCGTTTGAAAAAATTATTAGAATTAGGAACACCATCTATCATTGTTCAAAATGAAAAGAGAATGCTTCAAGAAGCAGTAGATGCTTTAATTGATAATGGTAGACGTTCTAAACCAATTACCGGTGCTGGTGGAAGAGCATTAAAATCTTTAAGCCATACATTAAAAGGAAAACAAGGTCGTTTCCGTCAAAACTTATTAGGTAAACGTGTTGACTATTCAGGACGTTCAGTAATCGCGGTTGGACCAGACTTAAAGATGTATCAATGCGGTATTCCTCGTGAAATGGCATTAAACTTATTTAAACCGTTTGTAATTAACGGATTAGTTCGTGATGAATTAGCAACAAATATTAAAGCGGCAGAAAGATTGATCGATAAAATGGATGATCGTATCTGGCCAATTGTTGAAGAAGTAATCAAACAGCATCCAGTATTACTAAACCGTGCCCCAACATTGCACCGTTTAGGTATTCAAGCATTCGAACCAAAATTAGTTGAAGGACGTGCAATTCGTCTACATCCATTGGTTACACCAGCGTTCAACGCTGACTTCGACGGTGACCAAATGGCGGTCCATGTACCATTAGGTGAAGAAGCTATTCAAGAAGCTCGTCAATTAATGTTAGGTTCAAACAATATCTTAGGACCAAAAGATGGTAAACCAATCGTTACTCCTTCTCAGGACATGGTATTAGGTAACTATTATCTAACTCTTGAAGATGAAGGTGGTATTGGTGAAGGTACTGTTTTTGCTGATCGTAATGAAGTAGATCATGCATATTTTGCTAAAACTGTTGACTTGCATACTCGTGTTGCAATTCAAGCTGGTTCTTTAAAAAATACAACTTTTACTAAAGAACAAAATGAATCTTATTTAATTACAACTGTAGGAAAAATTTTCTTTAATGACATTTTTGATGGTAAATTCCCATTTATTAATGATCCAAGTAGCGAAAACTTAACTGCTACACCAGATAAATACTTTGTACCAATGGGAACAGACATCAAGGAACACATTAAAAATCAGCCAATTATTAAGCCATTAAATAAAAAATCATTAGGTAAGATTATCGATGAAGTATTCAAACATGAAGCAATGTCTGATACTAGTTTAATGCTTGATAAATTGAAAGATCAAGGTTTCTATTATTCAACTATCGCTGGTACAACTGTATCTGTATACGATATCCAAGTACCTGAAGCTAAATATGAAATCTTTGAACATGCTGATAAAAAACTTGAACAAATTAAAAAGTTCTATAACAAAGGTAAATTAACTGAATCAGAAAGATATCAAAACGTAATTAAATTATGGACTGATGTCAAAGATGAGGTACAAGAAGTCGTACGTCAAGAATTCGAAGCTGACAGTCGAAATCCAATCTTCATCATGTCTGACTCTGGTGCCCGTGGATCACTTTCAAACTTCACTCAGCTAGTAGGTATGCGTGGTTTGATGTCAAATCCAAAAGGGGAAACAATTGAGTTGCCTATTAAATCTTCATTTAGAGAAGGTTTAACAGCATCAGAATTCTTTATTTCTACCCATGGTGCCCGTAAAGGTTCTACCGATACAGCGTTAAAAACGGCCGATTCTGGTTACTTAACAAGACGTTTAGTTGACGTAGCACAAGAAGTAATTATTTCTGAAGACGATTGTGGAACAGATCGTGGTTTCATTGTTACTGAATTATATAATAATGATGATCAATCTGTTATCGTACCATTACGTGACCGTTTAGTGGGACGTTTTGCTCAAAAAGATGTTATTAACCCAGAAACTAGAGAAGTAATTGTTCCTGGTGGAGAGTTAATTAATGAAGCATTAGCTGATGAAATCGTTAATGCAGGTATTAAAGAAGTAGAAATCCGCTCTGTTTTAGGATGTATTGCTAAAGGCGGAATCTGTCGTAAATGTTATGGTCGTAATTTAGCAACAGGAAGCGTTGTTGAATTAGGAGAAGCAGTAGGAATTATGGCTGCTCAATCTATCGGTGAACCAGGTACACAGTTAACAATGCGTACATTCCATGATGGTGGGGTTGCCGGTGGAGCCGATATCACTCAAGGGTTACCACGTATTCAAGAGTTATTTGAAGCTCGTAATCCAAAAGCTAAATCAATCATTAGTGAAATCGAAGGTGAAGTTACTAATATGATCGATAACAACGGAAGAATGGAAGTTGTTGTTACTAATGATTTAGAAACACGTAGTTATTTAGCTCCTTATGGTGCTAAAATCCGTGTTGAAGTCGGTGATAAGGTAAATATTGGTGATAAGATTACTGCTGGATCAATTGACCCTAAAGAATTATTATCAGTAGCTGATGTTGAAGCGGTTGAAAATTATATTATCAAGGAAGTTCAAAAGGTATATCGTATTCAAGGTATCGAAATTTCTGATAAGCATATTGAAATTATCGTTAAACAAATGTTACGTAAGATGAAAATTATTGAAGGTGGAGAAACTGGTTGTCTACCAGGAACAAATATCAATATCAACACTTTCACTGAATTAAATAAAGAAGTATTAAAAGAAGGTAAGCATCCTGCTGTAGCTCGTCCAGTATTACTTGGTATTACTAAAGCAGCGTTAGAAACTGAATCTTTCTTATCTGCAGCGTCATTCCAGGAAACTACTAAGATTTTAACTGATGCAGCTATCAAAGGTAAAAAAGATCATTTACGTGGTCTAAAAGAAAATGTCTTGATTGGTAAATTAATACCAGCAGGAACAGGATTGCGTGGACCTTTAAAATCACCTGAAACTCTTGAAAGAGAAGCTAGAGAAGCTCAAGAAGCTTTAGATGCTCAAGATTCTTTTGATGATAATCTTGATGGTGATCAAAATATGCAAGAATTTAATATGGAACAAGCAGGTTAATCCTGCTTGTTTTTGTACACTAAGTTTAAAATGTAAAAAAATAAAAAAATAGTGAAAAAAAGTGATTTTTTCTTAAAAAAAGATTGACATCTGACAATAAATATTTTAATATTACTACGGTGTCCGCTTCAGGACGCATTGTTTATTGAAAATTATGAAACACCCGGTATTGTGTGTTAAAAAATTATGAAAGGAGAAAATGAATGCCTACTATTAACCAATTAGTAAGACAGGGTCGTACTGACAAAATATCAAAATCAAAATCACCAGCGTTAAACAGAGGTTATAATTCATTGGCTAAAAAACCAACAATTACTAATTCACCTCAAAAACGTGGGGTTTGTACACGTGTTGCTACTATGACACCTAAGAAACCTAACTCAGCATTACGTAAATATGCCCGTGTTAGATTATCTAATGGTATGGAAGTAACTGCATATATTCCAGGAATTGGACATAACTTACAAGAACATAGTGTTGTTTTGATTCGTGGTGGCCGTGTTAAGGACTTACCAGGGGTTCGTTATCACATCGTTCGTGGTACTATGGACTGTGCTGGGGTAAACAACCGTAAACAAGGTCGTTCTAGATATGGTGCTAAGAAACCAAAATCTTAATTAAATCAAGTATAGGAGGAAATATAAATGGCAAGAAAAGGTCGTGTTGCAAAAAGAGACGTTCTACCAGATCCAGTATACAATTCTAAAACTGTTACTAAATTAATCAACAACATTATGCTTGATGGTAAAAAAGGTGTTGCTCAAAACATCTTATACGAAGCATTTAAAAAAGTTGAAGAAAAAACTGGAAATCCAGCAATGGAAGTTTTTGATCAAGCAATCAATAACATTATGCCAGTTCTTGAACTTAAAGTTAGACGTATTGGTGGAGCTAACTACCAAGTACCAGTAGAAGTTTCTGGAGAAAGAAGAATGACTTTAGGATTAAGATGGTTAGTTAACTATTCTCGTTTAAGAAACGAAAATACAATGATTGATCGTCTAGCTAATGAAATTATTGATGCTTCTAACGGAACAGGTGCTTCTGTTAAGAAGAAAGAAGATACTCATAAAATGGCAGAAGCTAATAAAGCATTTGCTCATTTCCGTTGGTAATATCCAACAATTAATAAGAAAGGAGAAAAACTATGGCTCGTGAATTCTCATTAGAGAAAACTCGTAATATCGGAATCATGGCTCACATTGATGCAGGTAAAACTACAACAACTGAACGTGTTCTATATTACACTGGTAAAATCCATAAAATTGGGGAAACTCATGAAGGTGCTTCTCAAATGGACTGGATGGAACAAGAACAAGAGCGTGGTATTACAATCACTTCTGCAGCAACAACTGCTCAATGGAATGGATATCGTGTAAATATTATCGATACTCCAGGTCACGTAGACTTTACTGTTGAAGTTGAACGTTCACTTAGAGTTCTTGATGGTGCTGTAACTGTATTAGATTCAAAAGCTGGGGTTGAACCTCAAACTGAAACAGTTTGGCGTCAAGCAACTACTTATGGTGTACCTCGTATCGTATTCTGTAATAAAATGGATGCTACAGGTGCAGATTTCATCATGTCATTAGAATCTTTAGAAAAAAGATTAGGTGTTCATGGTGTTGCAATCCAATTACCAATTGGAGCTGAAGATACTTTTGAAGGTGTCATCGACTTAATTAAAATGAAAGCTGTATATTTTGAAGGGGATAAAGGTGAAAACGTTGTTTACAAAGATATCCCTGCAGAATATGTAGATCAAGCTAATGAATATCGTGAAAAGATGTTAGATTCTGCTGCATCTTATGATGATGATTTATTAATGAAGGTATTAGAAGGTGAAGAACCAACTGAAGAAGAAATCAAAGCTGCAATCCGTAAAGGTGTATTAGCAGTAGAATTATTCCCAGTATTATGTGGTTCTGCATATAAAGATAAAGGTGTTCAACCAATGTTGGATGCAGTTATTGATTATTTACCAGCACCAACTGATATTCCATCAATCAAAGGTATTGATGAAGATGGTAATGAAATTGAAAGACATGCTTCTGATGAAGAACCATTTTCAGCATTGGCTTTCAAAATCATGGCTGACCCATTCGTTGGTAGATTAACATTCTTCAGAGTTTATTCAGGAACTATCAATTCTGGTTCTTATGTATTAAACTCAACTAAAAACAAAAAAGAACGTTTAGGACGTATCCTACAAATGCACGCTAATAAGCGTAATGAAATCTCAACTGTATATGCTGGAGATATCGCTGCAGCTGTTGGTTTTAAAAACACAACAACTGGGGATACTATCTGTGATGAAAAGAATTTCGTAATTCTTGAAAAAATGGAATTCCCTGAACCAGTTATTGAACTTGCAATTGAACCAAAAACTAAGCAAGATCAAGATAAATTAGCTAACGGTTTATCTAAATTAGCTGAAGAAGATCCTACTTTTAGAACTTATACAAATCCAGAAACTGGTGATACTGTTATCGCTGGTATGGGTGAATTACATCTTGATGTAATCGTAGACCGTTTAAAAAGAGAATTTAAAGTTGAAGCTAATGTAGGTGCACCACAAGTTGCTTATCGTGAAACAATCAAGAAAGCTGCTGATTGTGAAGGTAAGTATGTAAGACAATCAGGTGGTCGTGGACAATACGGTCACGTATGGATCAAATTTGAACCTAATGAAGGTAAAGGATTTGAATTCGTTGATGCTATCGTTGGAGGGGCAGTACCTAGAGAATATATCGGTTCAGTAAAAGCTGGGTTAGAAGACGCTCTTGAAAACGGTATGATTGCTGGTTATCCAGTATTAGATATTAAAGCAACATTATTCGATGGTTCTTACCATGATGTCGATTCATCAGAAATGGCATATAAAGTTGCTGCAAGTTTAGCATTAAAAGAAGCTGGTAAAAAATGTGATCCAGTAATCTTGGAACCAATCATGGCTGTAGAAGTAACAGCACCAGCTGAATATTTAGGTAGTGTAATGGGAGATGTATCTTCTCGTCGTGGTATGATTGAAGGACAAGAAGAAAGAGGTAATGCTATCACTGTACAAGCAAGTGTACCTTTATCAGAAATGTTCGGATATGCTACTGATTTAAGATCATTCACTCAAGGTCGTGGAAACTACACAATGATCTTCGATCGTTATGAACCAGTACCTAAATCAATTAAAGAAGAAATTATTAAGAAAAACGGCGGAAATAACTAATGTCGTGTTAAAATCTTATTGATTTTTTCAACTAAATAAATTAGAATGTATATGTACAAAAATATAAACTAGGAGGAAAGCTTAAATGGCTAAGGAAAAATTTGACCGCTCTAAAGCGCATGTAAATATTGGTACTATTGGTCACGTTGACCATGGTAAAACAACTTTAACTGCAGCTATTACAACTGTATTAGCTAAAGATGGGCAAGCACAAGCAATGGACTATGCTTCAATCGATGCTGCACCAGAAGAAAAAGAACGTGGTATTACAATCAATACTGCACACGTTGAATATCAAACAGCTACTCGTCACTATGCACACGTAGACTGTCCAGGTCATGCTGACTACATTAAAAACATGATCACTGGGGCTGCTCAAATGGACGGTGCTATCTTAGTAGTTGCTGCTACTGATGGTCCAATGCCTCAAACAAGAGAACACATCTTATTATCTCGTCAAGTAGGTGTACCATACATTATCGTATTCTTAAATAAATGTGATATGGTTGATGACGAAGAATTATTAGACTTAGTAGAAATGGAAGTTCGTGAATTATTAAATGAATATGACTTCCCAGGTGATGATACACCAGTTATCCGTGGATCTGCATTAAAAGCATTAGAAGGAGATCCAAAATGGGTACCAGCTATTCATGAATTAATGGATGCTGTTGACACTTATATCCCAACTCCAGAAAGAGATACAGATAAACCATTCTTAATGCCAGTTGAAGACGTATTCACTATCACTGGACGTGGAACTGTTGCTACTGGACGTGTTGAACGTGGACAATTAAAATTAAATGACCCATTAGAAATCGTTGGTTTACATGAAACTCAAAATACTGTTGCTACTGGTATCGAAATGTTCCGTAAATTATTAGATTACGCTGAATCTGGAGATAACGTAGGGGTATTATTAAGAGGTATCAACCGTGATCAAATCCAACGTGGACAAGTATTAGCTAAACCAGGATCAGTACATCCACACAAAAAATTCAAATGTCAAGTTTACGTATTAAGTAAAGATGAAGGTGGACGTCATACTCCTTTCTTCGCTAACTACAGACCACAATTCTATTTCAGAACTACTGACGTTACTGGTGTAATCGAATTACCAGAAGGTGTAGAAATGGTTATGCCTGGAGATAACGTAGAATTAACAGTAGAATTAATTGCTCCAATCGCAATTGAAAAAGGAACTAAATTCTCAATCCGTGAAGGTGGTAGAACTGTAGGTTCTGGAAATATCTCTGAAATTATTGAATAGTATTTAATTAGGGAATCTTTATTGATTCCCTTTTTTGTTTATAATATAAATAGATAATTGGAGGGATAAAGATGGAAAATTTATTAGGGATAGGATGTTTAATTTATGCTATTTATTTAGCGATAAGTAAAAGATTACCTTATCGTAAAGAAGTAATGTTGAAAAAAGGAACAGAAAATACGTGTTTAAAAATTGAAATAATAACTTTTATTTGTTTGTTTTTAGTTTTTGAAATGATGTATTTAATTAGTTTTTTTATTAGAGGTTCAATTATACTTGGAATTTTTTATTTAATATTAATAATTGCAATATGGAGCATTAAGGAAAATAGAGAGAAAAAATTGTATAAAGAAAGATATCGAAGATAAAGTATATTGTTGGAAATGTTGGTTATATTATTAAAATGTAAGATATTAATAAAAAAATGACAGGGAAAAAGAGTGATAAAAAGGGAGAAAAAGCGGGAAGGGATAAAAAAAGTAAAAAAAGGTATTTACAAAGGAGAGAGGATGTGGTAGATTAATAGGGCACTCGAGAGAAGGAGCGAGGTTCAAAGGAAGGGCCGAGCGAAAAAAGTAAAAAAAAGAATTGACAAACGAGAGAAAAGAGTGTAGGATAAACTAGTCGGCAAAAGAGCCGGAGAGGACATTGAAAACTGAACAGAATCGAAAAGAACACACGTCAATTAATAGATAAAAAGAGAGCAGAAGCCGATAGGCTTTGAAAAGGATAAGACAATGGAGAGTTTGATCCTGGCTCAGGATGAACGCTGGCGGCGTGCCTAATACATGCAAGTCGAACGCGAGCCTTAGGGCTCGAGTGGCGAACGGGTGAGTAATACGTAAGCAACCTGGCCTTTACAGGGGGATAACTGATGGAAACGTCAGCTAAGACCGCATAGGTACAGAGATCGCATGATAACTGTATTAAAAGTGCTACGGGACTGGTAGAGGATGGGCTTACGGCGCATTAGCTTGTTGGAGGGGTAACGGCCCACCAAGGCGACGATGCGTAGCCGACCTGAGAGGGTGACCGGCCACACTGGGACTGAGACACGGCCCAGACTCCTACGGGAGGCAGCAGTAGGGAATTTTCGGCAATGGGGGGAACCCTGACCGAGCAACGCCGCGTGAAGGAAGAAGGAATTCGTTCTGTAAACTTCTGTTATAAAGGAAGAACGGCACATATAGGGAATGATATGTGAGTGACGGTACTTTATGAGGAAGCCACGGCTAACTACGTGCCAGCAGCCGCGGTAATACGTAGGTGGCGAGCGTTATCCGGAATTATTGGGCGTAAAGAGGGAGCAGGCGGCAGCAAGGGTCTGTGGTGAAAGGCTGAAGCTTAACTTCAGTGTGCCAGAGAAACCGGGCAGCTAGAGTGCAGGAGAGGATCGTGGAATTCCATGTGTAGCGGTGAAATGCGTAGATATATGGAGGAACACCAGTGGCGAAGGCGACGATCTGGACTGCAACTGACGCTCAGTCCCGAAAGCGTGGGGAGCAAATAGGATTAGATACCCTAGTAGTCCACGCCGTAAACGATGAGTACTAAGTGTTGGGAGTCAGATCCCAGTGCTGCAGTTAACGCAGTAAGTACTCCGCCTGAGTAGTACGTTCGCAAGAATGAAACTCAAAGGAATTGACGGGGGCCCGCACAAGCGGTGGAGCATGTGGTTTAATTCGAAGCAACGCGAAGAACCTTACCAGGTCTTGACATCCGGATAAAGGCTCCAGAGATGGAGAGATAGATATATCCGAGACAGGTGGTGCATGGTTGTCGTCAGCTCGTGTCGTGAGATGTTGGGTTAAGTCCCGCAACGAGCGCAACCCCTGTTGCTAGTTGCCATCATTAAGTTGGGGACTCTAGCGAGACTGCCGGTGACAAGCCGGAGGAAGGCGGGGATGACGTCAAATCATCATGCCCCTTATGACCTGGGCTACACACGTGCTACAATGGACGGATCAGAGGGAAGCGAAGCCGCGAGGCGGAGCGAAACCCAGAAACCCGTTCTCAGTTCGGATTGCACTCTGCAACTCGAGTGCATGAAGATGGAATCGCTAGTAATCGCGAATCAGAATGTCGCGGTGAATACGTTCTCGGGCCTTGTACACACCGCCCGTCACACCACGAGAGTTGATAACACCCGAAGCCGGTGGCCTAACCGAAAGGGAGGAGCTGTCTAAGGTGGGATTGATGATTGGGGTGAAGTCGTAACAAGGTATCCCTACGGGAACGTGGGGATGGATCACCTCCTTTCTAAGGAGAAAGCAAGTGTGGAGATTCTGTTTAGTTTTGAGTGGACCTTATTGAGGGAAACTCAGGAAGAGATCATTGAAAACTGGATAATAGAAAAGCGAAAGAGAGAAGATCGAGATAAAGAGATATCAAGGTCTTTCTAAGAAAGTCGAAGAAAACTAAGAAACAACGAGAAGAAGTTGAAGATAGAAAGTGATCAAGCGACACCGAAGAAGGTAAAGTAAGAAAGGGCGTATGGCGGATGCCTAGGCACAGAGAGGCGAAGAAGGACGCAGCAAACAGCGAAATGCGACGGGGAGCAGTAAGCATGCAAAGAGCCGTCGATATCCGAATGGGGGAACCCACCCGGGATAGAGACCGGGTATCCTGGAGTGAAGAGATAGCTCCAGAGAGGCGAGACTCAGGGAACTGAAACATCTAAGTACCTGAAGGAAGAGAAAATAAAGAAATGATTCCCTAAGTAGCGGCGAGCGAAAGGGGAAGAGCCCAAACCGGCAAGAGCCGGGGTAGTAGGGCTGTCAAAAAAGGGCAAGAAGACATTATAGGCGAACGGAATGGGAAGTCCGGCGAAACAGGGTGACAGCCCCGTAGCCGAAATAGTGAGGAAGTCCGAGACAGTACCTGAGTACGGCGGGACACGAGGAATCCTGTCGGAAACAGCCAGGACCATCTGGCAAGGCTAAATACTACTCTGTGACCGATAGTGAACCAGTACCGTGAGGGAAAGGTGAAAAGAACCCCGGGAGGGGAGTGAAATAGAACCTGAAACCATATGCCTACAAGAAGTTAGAGCCCGTTAAAGGGTGATAGCGTGCCTTTTGTAGAATGAACCGGCGAGTTACGATATGGAGCGAGGTTAAGCAGGATATGCGGAGCCGAAGCGAAAGCGAGTCTTAAGAGGGCGAAAGTTGCATGTCGTAGACCCGAAACCGGGTGATCTAGCCATGGCCAGGTTGAAGTTGGGGTAAAACCCGATGGAGGACCGAACCGACCCCCGTTGAAACGTTGGCGGATGAGCTGTGGCTAGGGGTGAAATTCCAATCGAACCCGGAGATAGCTGGTTCTCCCCGAAATAGCTTTAGGGCTAGCGTCGAGGCAAGTGATGTGAAGGTAGAGCACTGAATATGTGATGGCCCCATCCCGGGGTACTGAATATAATCAAACTCCGAATGACACATAAACATCCTCGGCAGTCAGACAGTGGGTGATAAGGTCCAGTGTCAAGAGGGAAACAGCCCAGACCATCAGCTAAGGTCCCAAAATATATACTAAGTGGAAAAGGATGTGGAGATGTCGAGACAACTAGGAGGTTGGCTCAGAAGCAGCCATCCTTTAAAGAGTGCGTAACAGCTCACTAGTCGAATGACTCTGCGCCGATAATTTACCGGGGCTAAGTATATTACCGAAGCTATGGATTTGCGCAAGCAAGTGGTAGGGGAGCGTTCTATATGCGGCGAAGGCGTACCGGAAGGAGCGCTGGAGCGTATAGAAGAGAGAATGCCGGTGTGAGTAGCGGAACGTGGGTGAGAATCCCACGCACCGAAAACCCAAGGTTTCCAGAGGAAGGTTCGTCCGCTCTGGGTAAGTCGGGACCTAAGGCGAGGCCGAGAGGCGTAGCCGATGGACAACAGGTGGATATTCCTGTACTTACGGTATGAATGAAGGAGTGACGGAGAAGGCTAGGTGATCCTGCTGCTGGAAAAGCAGGTGCAAGCGAGGTAGCTGACAGCCAGGCAAATCCGGCTGTCATAAAGGCGAAGGCGTGATGCGTATGGAAAGCTGCGGCAAGTACAGAAGTCATTGAAGCCAGCTTCCAAGAAAAGCTTCTAGTGCCAATCATACAGTAACCCGTACCGAAAATGGACACACATGGGTGAGGAGAGAATCCTAAGGTGAGCGAGAGAACTATAGCTAAGGAACTCTGCAAAATGACTCCGTAACTTAGGGAGAAGGAGTGCTCATAGAGATATGAGCCGCAGTGAAACGGCCCAAGCGACTGTTTACCAAAAACACAGCTCTATGCTAAGTCGAAAGACGACGTATATGGGGTGACGCCTGCCCGGTGCTGGAAGGTTAAGAGGAAGTGTCAGCGCAAGCGAAGCACAGAATTGAAGCCCCAGTAAACGGCGGCCGTAACTATAACGGTCCTAAGGTAGCGAAATTCCTTGTCAGGTAAGTTCTGACCCGCACGAAAGGCGTAACGATTTGGGCGCTGTCTCAGCTGTAGACTCGGTGAAGTCTTAGTACCTGTGAAGATGCAGGTTACCCGCGACTAGACGGAAAGACCCCATGGAGCTTTACTGCAGCCTGATATTGGACTTTGATGCAGGATGTACAGGATAGGTAGGAGACTGAGAGACATGCACGCCAGTGTGTGAGGAGTCGCTGTTGGGATACTACCCTTTGTGTATTGGAGTTCTAACCGGATGCCATGGAACTGGTGACGGGACAGTGTCAGGTGGGCAGTTTGACTGGGGCGGTCGCCTCCCAAAGAGTAACGGAGGCGCCCAAAGATACCCTCAGCTTGGATGGAAACCAAGCGCAGAGTGCAAAGGCAAAAGGGTGTTTGACTGCGAGACCCACAAGTCGAGCAGGGACGAAAGTCGGGCTTAGTGATCCGGCGGTGCTGAATGGAAAGGCCGTCGCTCAACGGATAAAAGCTACCCTGGGGATAACAGGCTGATCTCCCCCAAGAGTTCACATCGACGGGGAGGTTTGGCACCTCGATGTCGGCTCATCGCATCCTGGAGCTGAAGTCGGTTCCAAGGGTTGGGCTGTTCGCCCATTAAAGCGGTACGCGAGCTGGGTTCAGAACGTCGTGAGACAGTTCGGTCCCTATCTGTCGTGGGCGCAGGAAGTTTGAGAAGAGCTGTCCTTAGTACGAGAGGACCGGGATGGACATATCAATGGTGGACCAGTTGTCACGCCAGTGGCACAGCTGGGTAGCTAAATATGGAAGGGATAAACGCTGAAGGCATCTAAGTGTGAAACCCACTTCAAGATGAGACTTCCCAATACGAAAGTATATAAGACCCCTTAAAGACGATAAGGTAGATAGGTCAGGAGTGCAAGCATGGTGACATGTTCAGCGGACTGATACTAATAGGTCGAAGACTTGACCAGAAGCGGTAGAAACTTGAAAGAGACGAAGAGCTTTGCTATTATCTAGTTTTGAGTGATCTTGAAAAAGACACTTGAAAAAAAGAAGATCTGGTGGCGATAGCATGATGGACACACCTGTACCCATTCCGAACACAGAAGTTAAGCATCATAACGGCGACGATAGTACTTACGTGCAACAATAGCTAGCTGCCGGTTCTTCTTTTTTATTATCTGGAATTCTTTGTTAAATGATACCAGTATATTATTTATATTTATTAAATTTTTTAACAATAAGGATTAACTTATGAATTTTATATGAGTTAATCCTTTTATTGTTGATAAAATATAATTAATATTATATTTTAGGTTTAATTGCTGTATGTTTATAATTATGCTTAAGTCAATTTTCAGTATACTAATATTTATTTATCAAATTTTTACATATAATAATAGTTGTATCTATTTTGCTTTTAACGGATTATTTTACTGCTTGTTGGTTAATTTTCTATTAAAATTTATATTAAGGTAAGTTTGTTTGATATGATCTTTCAATATTTTTACTCAAATTAGTTTTATATTGTAAAATAAATTTTTTATAAATTAACTGTTAATTCTATAAATGCTACTATTAATATGTACAAAAACGATCATATAAAAATGTACAAAATCAATTCAACATAATATAATAATTCAGTTTTTATTGGAGGTTATATTATGATTATGAATTTAACAGTTAGTTCAAGCATTGAGATTAATTGTTTACTTGATTTACCAAAATTGAAAGTATTAGTAGAGGAGTTAAAATTGAAAATAAATAAATCACAAATTGCCCGAGAGCTTGGTGTAGATAGAAGATTGATTGATAAATATATGAATGGTTATACTAAGCCAAAGAAAAGAGAAAGAAAAAGTAAGTTAGATAATTTTTATCAAATAATATATGACTTGCTGATCAATCAAAATACTCAGGTTTTCTTTTATAAAAGAGTTTTATGGCAATATCTAAAAGATAATCATGGATTAGAGTGCTCAGCTTCCCATTTTAGAAAGTGGATCAGCCAGCATGAGGAATTTGATAAATACTTTAATGGCAGAACAAACAGGACAGTAAATGGTAAAATTAGAAACAATATGACAAATCATCGGTCAATCAAAAGAGAGACTGGTATGGGAGTTGAGGCACAATTGGATTGGAAGGAAAATATGCATTATACCTTAAGCACAGGTGAGGTTATTGAATTAAATATCTTTGCACTTGTTTATTCCTATTCAAGATATAGGATTAATTTCATCTCACTTACAAAAAAGCAGGGTGCTCTATTTCATTATCTTGATCAGGCATTTGAAGCAGCTGGTGGTGTGCCTGACATCTTAAAAACCGATAATATGAAAACAGTCATGGATGAGGCAAGAACAGAATATTCGAGTGGAAAGGTCAATGCAAAGTTTCAACAGTTTGCGGATGATTATGGCTTTATAGTGAAACCTTGTATTGCCGGAAAACCATGGAGTAAAGGGAAGGTTGAAGCGCCAATGAAATTATGGGATGAACTATATGCTTATAATGGGAAGCTGAACTATGCACAACTGAATGAAAAAGTAATGGAAATCAATGAAAGAAATAATTGCCAGGTGCACAGTGAAATAGGAAAAATTCCGAAACTTCATATCCAAAAAGAAAAAGATTTCTTATCCCCTTTACCACAAGAAAAGATAAGAAATCAGTATAAAATCACCATTAGACCAGTAAAAGTAGATTCACAGAGTTTGTTTTCCTATAAAGGTAATAAATATTCCGCACCACCAGAATATATTGGTAAAACAGTGAAACTACAGATATTTGATGATTATATACATGTGTATTCTAACACAAGACTTATAACAATTCATCAAATATCTCAATCAAAATATAATTATCATGAAGAACATTATCAAAAAATATATGAAGTAAGTTTTAAAGACAGTTCGGATGAAATCAAACAATTAGCCAAGGCAAATTTAAATTTGATAGGAGAAATATACAATGAGTAGTACATATATGCAATTGAAAAATAACCTGAATTACTTGAAGTTAAGTCAAATGAATGAAAATTTAGATGAGATGTTGGATTATATAACCAGAAACAATCTATCTTTTACAGAAGGATTGATCAAATTGACGCAGATAGAAATCGATCATAGAGAAAAGAATATGGTCAAGTCAATGGTTAAGGTAGGGGCATTTCCTCATCATAAAGAATTAAGGGATTTTGATTTTGATTTTCAGTCATCAATAAACAAACAGCAGATATTGGATTTTGAGACACTCAGATTCATCGAGAATTGTGAAAACATCGTATTTCTGGGTAATAGTGGCGTAGGTAAAACACACCTGGCTGTAAGTATAGGCATTGCCGCGGCAAAGCGTAGAAATAGTACATATTTCATCAAATGTCATAATCTTATTCAACAGTTGAAGAAAGCAAATAACGAGAACAGATTGGAAGATAGACTTCGCCATTTTACCAAATATAAAGTACTGATCATAGATGAACTTGGCTATCTTCCGATTAATAAAGATGATGCGAAATTGTTTTTTCAATTGATAGATAGACGTTATGAAAAAAGAAGCACGATATTAACTACAAATATCAATTTTAGTGAGTGGGATGAAGTCTTCTGTGATGTGGTCATGGCAAACGCTATTTTAGATAGAATCCTTCATCACGCGCACGTGGTAACTATAACGGGTAAATCCTATCGATTAAAAGATCAAATGAAGCCAAATGAAGAGGAATCCTAATACTTAAAAATGCTCTTGATTATATTGAGAAGGAACACAATTGTACATCATAAATGATCATTTTTGTACAAAATTATATTGACATTTATAAATTCATCAATTTTTAATTATTATCGTTTTATTAATAAAAAAATGACAGGGAAAAAGAGTGATAAAAAGGGAGAAAAAGCGGGAAGGGATAAAAAAAGTAAAAAAAGGTATTTACAAAGTAAAGAGGATGTGGTAGATTAATAGGGCACTCGAGAGAAGGAGCGAGGTTCAAAGGAAGGGCCGAGCGAAAAAAGTAAAAAAAAAGAATTGACAAACGAGAGAAAAGAGTGTAGGATAAACTAGTCGGCAAAAGAGCCGGAGAGGACATTGAAAACTGAACAGAATCGAAAAGAACACACGTCAATTAATAGATAAAAAGAGAGCAGAAGCCGATAGGCTTTGAAAAGGATAAGACAATGGAGAGTTTGATCCTGGCTCAGGATGAACGCTGGCGGCGTGCCTAATACATGCAAGTCGAACGCGAGCCTTCGGGCTCGAGTGGCGAACGGGTGAGTAATACGTAAGCAACCTGGCCTTTACAGGGGGATAACTGATGGAAACGTCAGCTAAGACCGCATAGGTACAGAGATCGCATGATAACTGTATTAAAAGTGCTACGGGACTGGTAGAGGATGGGCTTACGGCGCATTAGCTTGTTGGAGGGGTAACGGCCCACCAAGGCGACGATGCGTAGCCGACCTGAGAGGGTGACCGGCCACACTGGGACTGAGACACGGCCCAGACTCCTACGGGAGGCAGCAGTAGGGAATTTTCGGCAATGGGGGGAACCCTGACCGAGCAACGCCGCGTGAAGGAAGAAGGAATTCGTTCTGTAAACTTCTGTTATAAAGGAAGAACGGCACATATAGGGAATGATATGTGAGTGACGGTACTTTATGAGGAAGCCACGGCTAACTACGTGCCAGCAGCCGCGGTAATACGTAGGTGGCGAGCGTTATCCGGAATTATTGGGCGTAAAGAGGGAGCAGGCGGCAGCAAGGGTCTGTGGTGAAAGGCTGAAGCTTAACTTCAGTGTGCCAGAGAAACCGGGCAGCTAGAGTGCAGGAGAGGATCGTGGAATTCCATGTGTAGCGGTGAAATGCGTAGATATATGGAGGAACACCAGTGGCGAAGGCGACGATCTGGACTGCAACTGACGCTCAGTCCCGAAAGCGTGGGGAGCAAATAGGATTAGATACCCTAGTAGTCCACGCCGTAAACGATGAGTACTAAGTGTTGGGAGTCAGATCCCAGTGCTGCAGTTAACGCAGTAAGTACTCCGCCTGAGTAGTACGTTCGCAAGAATGAAACTCAAAGGAATTGACGGGGGCCCGCACAAGCGGTGGAGCATGTGGTTTAATTCGAAGCAACGCGAAGAACCTTACCAGGTCTTGACATCCGGATAAAGGCTCCAGAGATGGAGAGATAGATATATCCGAGACAGGTGGTGCATGGTTGTCGTCAGCTCGTGTCGTGAGATGTTGGGTTAAGTCCCGCAACGAGCGCAACCCCTGTTGCTAGTTGCCATCATTAAGTTGGGGACTCTAGCGAGACTGCCGGTGACAAGCCGGAGGAAGGCGGGGATGACGTCAAATCATCATGCCCCTTATGACCTGGGCTACACACGTGCTACAATGGACGGATCAGAGGGAAGCGAAGCCGCGAGGCGGAGCGAAACCCAGAAACCCGTTCTCAGTTCGGATTGCACTCTGCAACTCGAGTGCATGAAGATGGAATCGCTAGTAATCGCAAATCAGAATGTCGCGGTGAATACGTTCTCGGGCCTTGTACACACCGCCCGTCACACCACGAGAGTTGATAACACCCGAAGCCGGTGGCCTAACCGAAAGGGAGGAGCTGTCTAAGGTGGGATTGATGATTGGGGTGAAGTCGTAACAAGGTATCCCTACGGGAACGTGGGGATGGATCACCTCCTTTCTAAGGAGAAAGCAAGTGTGGAGATTCTGTTTAGTTTTGAGTGGACCTTATTGAGGGAAACTCAGGAAGAGATCATTGAAAACTGGATAATAGAAAAGCGAAAGAGAGAAGATCGAGATAAAGAGATATCAAGGTCTTTCTAAGAAAGTCGAAGAAAACTAAGAAACAACGAGAAGAAGTTGAAGATAGAAAGTGATCAAGCGACACCGAAGAAGGTAAAGTAAGAAAGGGCGTATGGCGGATGCCTAGGCACAGAGAGGCGAAGAAGGACGCAGCAAACAGCGAAATGCGACGGGGAGCAGTAAGCATGCAAAGAGCCGTCGATATCCGAATGGGGGAACCCACCCGGGATAGAGACCGGGTATCCTGGAGTGAAGAGATAGCTCCAGAGAGGCGAGACTCAGGGAACTGAAACATCTAAGTACCTGAAGGAAGAGAAAATAAAGAAATGATTCCCTAAGTAGCGGCGAGCGAAAGGGGAAGAGCCCAAACCGGCAAGAGCCGGGGTAGTAGGGCTGTCAAAAAAGGGCAAGAAGACATTATAGGCGAACGGAATGGGAAGTCCGGCGAAACAGGGTGACAGCCCCGTAGCCGAAATAGTGAGGAAGTCCGAGACAGTACCTGAGTACGGCGGGACACGAGGAATCCTGTCGGAAACAGCCAGGACCATCTGGCAAGGCTAAATACTACTCTGTGACCGATAGTGAACCAGTACCGTGAGGGAAAGGTGAAAAGAACCCCGGGAGGGGAGTGAAAGAGAACCTGAAACCATATGCCTACAAGAAGTTAGAGCCCGTTAAAGGGTGATAGCGTGCCTTTTGTAGAATGAACCGGCGAGTTACGATATGGAGCGAGGTTAAGCAGGATATGCGGAGCCGAAGCGAAAGCGAGTCTTAAGAGGGCGAAAGTTGCATGTCGTAGACCCGAAACCGGGTGATCTAGCCATGGCCAGGTTGAAGTTGGGGTAAAACCCGATGGAGGACCGAACCGACCCCCGTTGAAACGTTGGCGGATGAGCTGTGGCTAGGGGTGAAATTCCAATCGAACCCGGAGATAGCTGGTTCTCCCCGAAATAGCTTTAGGGCTAGCGTCGAGGCAAGTGATGTGAAGGTAGAGCACTGAATATGTGATGGCCCCATCCCGGGGTACTGAATATAATCAAACTCCGAATGACACATAAACATCCTCGGCAGTCAGACAGTGGGTGATAAGGTCCAGTGTCAAGAGGGAAACAGCCCAGACCATCAGCTAAGGTCCCAAAATATATACTAAGTGGAAAAGGATGTGGAGATGTCGAGACAACTAGGAGGTTGGCTCAGAAGCAGCCATCCTTTAAAGAGTGCGTAACAGCTCACTAGTCGAATGACTCTGCGCCGATAATTTACCGGGGCTAAGTATATTACCGAAGCTATGGATTTGCGCAAGCAAGTGGTAGGGGAGCGTTCTATATGCGGCGAAGGCGTACCGGAAGGAGCGCTGGAGCGTATAGAAGAGAGAATGCCGGTGTGAGTAGCGGAACGTGGGTGAGAATCCCACGCACCGAAAACCCAAGGTTTCCAGAGGAAGGTTCGTCCGCTCTGGGTAAGTCGGGACCTAAGGCGAGGCCGAGAGGCGTAGCCGATGGACAACAGGTGGATATTCCTGTACTTACGGTATGAATGAAGGAGTGACGGAGAAGGCTAGGTGATCCTGCTGCTGGAAAAGCAGGTGCAAGCGAGGTAGCTGACAGCCAGGCAAATCCGGCTGTCATAAAGGCGAAGGCGTGATGCGTATGGAAAGCTGCGGCAAGTACAGAAGTCATTGAAGCCAGCTTCCAAGAAAAGCTTCTAGTGCCAATCATACAGTAACCCGTACCGAAAATGGACACACATGGGTGAGGAGAGAATCCTAAGGTGAGCGAGAGAACTATAGCTAAGGAACTCTGCAAAATGACTCCGTAACTTAGGGAGAAGGAGTGCTCATAGAGATATGAGCCGCAGTGAAACGGCCCAAGCGACTGTTTACCAAAAACACAGCTCTATGCTAAGTCGAAAGACGACGTATATGGGGTGACGCCTGCCCGGTGCTGGAAGGTTAAGAGGAAGTGTCAGCGCAAGCGAAGCACAGAATTGAAGCCCCAGTAAACGGCGGCCGTAACTATAACGGTCCTAAGGTAGCGAAATTCCTTGTCAGGTAAGTTCTGACCCGCACGAAAGGCGTAACGATTTGGGCGCTGTCTCAGCTGTAGACTCGGTGAAGTCTTAGTACCTGTGAAGATGCAGGTTACCCGCGACTAGACGGAAAGACCCCATGGAGCTTTACTGCAGCCTGATATTGGACTTTGATGCAGGATGTACAGGATAGGTAGGAGACTGAGAGACATGCACGCCAGTGTGTGAGGAGTCGCTGTTGGGATACTACCCTTTGTGTATTGGAGTTCTAACCGGATGCCATGGAACTGGTGACGGGACAGTGTCAGGTGGGCAGTTTGACTGGGGCGGTCGCCTCCCAAAGAGTAACGGAGGCGCCCAAAGATACCCTCAGCTTGGATGGAAACCAAGCGCAGAGTGCAAAGGCAAAAGGGTGTTTGACTGCGAGACCCACAAGTCGAGCAGGGACGAAAGTCGGGCTTAGTGATCCGGCGGTGCTGAATGGAAAGGCCGTCGCTCAACGGATAAAAGCTACCCTGGGGATAACAGGCTGATCTCCCCCAAGAGTTCACATCGACGGGGAGGTTTGGCACCTCGATGTCGGCTCATCGCATCCTGGAGCTGAAGTCGGTTCCAAGGGTTGGGCTGTTCGCCCATTAAAGCGGTACGCGAGCTGGGTTCAGAACGTCGTGAGACAGTTCGGTCCCTATCTGTCGTGGGCGCAGGAAGTTTGAGAAGAGCTGTCCTTAGTACGAGAGGACCGGGATGGACATATCAATGGTGGACCAGTTGTCACGCCAGTGGCACAGCTGGGTAGCTAAATATGGAAGGGATAAACGCTGAAGGCATCTAAGTGTGAAACCCACTTCAAGATGAGACTTCCCAATACGAAAGTATATAAGACCCCTTAAAGACGATAAGGTAGATAGGTCAGGAGTGCAAGCATGGTGACATGTTCAGCGGACTGATACTAATAGGTCGAAGACTTGACCAGAAGCGGTAGAAACTTGAAAGAGACGAAGAGCTTTGCTATTATCTAGTTTTGAGTGATCTTGAAAAAGACACTTGAAAAAAAGAAGATCTGGTGGCGATAGCATGATGGACACACCTGTACCCATTCCGAACACAGAAGTTAAGCATCATAACGGCGACGATAGTACTTACGTGCAACAATAGCTAGCTGCCGGTTCTTCTTTTTTATTATTAAATTCTATGAGGATATTGTTATCTGATTACATCATCCTCTTTTTATTTTACTCTTCAAATTATCATATTTTAAAGATGCTTTATCATTAAACTGTTGATTAGCAGATTATTTGAACAAAAAAATAAAGGAATTAGTCAAATAAAATTAATAAATATAATAAAACAGTTAAAATAATTTGAGAAAATAATATGCAAATTATCTTAACTGTTTTATTATTATATTTAAGGAGATCGACATACAAAAAAAGAAAGGGTCATCGGATTGCCGTCCTACCTTCCTTTTTCCCAAAAACATATGTATGTCTTGTACATGATCATGATAACATTTAAAACACATTCTTTCAATAATTATTCCCAGGATTTTTATGACAAAGATATAAAATCATTAGATCTAAATAAAGTTAAATGTACCTGCGGTTCTACCGGTCATTTTCATCGTCATGCCTGCTATCAGCGTTATTTGACTATTGATGCCAATCATACCCTCTTAATTTCTATAATCAGGATCAAATGCGACAGCTGTGGTTGTACACATGCTCTTCTTCCAAGTATCATCATACCTTATCGGATATTATCAAATCCATCGATAATCAGAATAATCAAGTCATATCGCAACATCACAGATTCATGTACTGTTATTTCAAAGATAACTGGTTTTTCCAGAGAAACAGTAAATAAAATTATCAGGTTTTATATTCGATTTCATCAGGAAAGGCTCAATTCATTTTTGAGTGTTTTTACAGTGGCAGATTTTTATGACTTTGATTTTATATTGAATTACTTTTATGAATATCATGCCATGTTTATGCAACGTATTTCAGTTAATAATATGACAATTTATCCATAAACTTATTTTCCCATAACTGTTACTTTGAATATTTCTTCTAACTGTTATACGGTTAAGTCAGGAGGTGTATTATTAATGAATAACAGTAAAAAAGATGATCTGGATACTAAGATTGCACTTTTTAGATATGAACTGATCATACCGGTTCTTAACAGAACATATCCGGACCGTTCAGCGTTGCAGTATTTTAAGAGGATTGCGTCTGCTCCATTGAAATATCCTGATGGTACATCAAAAGAGTATTCGTTTCAAACGATACGATACTGGTACGATACATATCAAAAAGAAGGATTTAGTGGACTGATGCCAAAAACACGTAATGACAAAGGCCGTTCAAGGAAACTAAATAAAACTTTGAAAAACAAAATTATAGAAATGAAACAAACAAATCCAAGGATGACGGCCACTTCAATTTATTTGAAGCTCATTGAAGATGGGAATATATTGAAGAAGGATATTTCATTATCGACCATAACAAGATTTATTGCATCAAAACCGGAATTCAATCACATACCGGTCGAAGATATGAGAGCATTTGAAATGGAACATACCAACGATATGTGGCAGCTGGATACGACCTACTGTTCATATATCAAAGACAGCAGAGGTCATAAATTAAGAACATATCTTATTATGATCATCGATGATCATTCCAGAATGATTGTTGGATATGGATTTTTTCTTGAAGATAATGCTGTCAATGTCCAGACAGTACTGAAACGGGCAATAGCTAAATATGGAGTTCCCAAGAGACTATATGCCGATAATGGAAAACCTTATAAAAATGAACAGCTACCGATCATTTGTGCTCAGCTGCAGATTCAGATCATTCATGCTCAGGTATATCACGGCAATAGTAAGGGCAAGATCGAGCGCAGCTTCAAATCAGTCAAGGAACAATGGATGTACAATACAGACTTTGATCAGTTTAAAAATATAGAAGATATAGATTCAGCTTTCGCCCTCTATGTCAGCAAGAAAAATAATTCACCACATGCTTCATTGAATGGAAATACTCCAGTAAATGTGTTTATGGATGATGAATCATCGATCAGGAGGGTCGAAGCGGAAAGGCTTGAAAAAATATTCTATCATACTGCAACCAGAAAAGTTGCCAATGATGCAACGATCAGACTCAATACAAAAGTTTTCGAAACAAAGCAGGAATACATAGGCAGCAGGATAACCATCAAATATAAACCTGATCTCAGTGAAGTTTATATATTTGATGATGACAGTTATATCAAGATATCTGAAGTAAAGAAAGTAGACAATTCAAAAATAAAAAGAAAGCGACCACTGTTTTCAAAGGAGGATGACCAATGAAAGATTTTAAGATCTATTATGGACTGGAATTCAATCCATTTGAAAAGGGACAACCCGATATACCAGTAGAAACCAGTGATTACCGGGAAGCAATGGGAAGACTCAATTATCTGAAGGATGTCAGAGGAATAGGATTATTTACTGGACGAAGCGGGACCGGTAAATCGTTTATCATGAAAAAATTCAGTGAAACACTGAATCCTGGTCTGTATAAAGTAATATATATGCCAATGTCGACTCTGAGCACGATTGAATTCTATCGTGAACTGAGCAATCAGCTGGGACTGGAAATATATCATAAAAAAATAGATAATTTCAGAAATATCCAGGCCCATATAAAAAAGATGGTCGATGAAAAAAGAATAGTGCCGGTCATAATATTAGATGAAGCACAATTTTTGAAAACCGATATCCTGAATGATCTGATAATGCTTTTAAATTTTAATTTTGATTCAAGCAGCTATGTAATTCTGATCCTCACAGGGACACCAGTATTAAATCATACGATAAACAGAGCAGTTCATGAAGCACTCAAGCAGAGGATCGTGATCCAGTATGAAACAACCGGGATGAATGAAAAAGATATTGAAACTTATATCAGTATAAAATTAAAAAAAGCAGGAAGAAATGAACCGCTGGTCATGCCAGAAGCTTTAACAGCACTGTCAAATGCATGTCAGGGTTCATCAAGAAAACTGAACAATCTGATGACCCACTGTCTGATAGTTGGTGCAGCAGCAAACAGGATGATAATTGATAATGATACGATAATGGAGGCAGCAGATGAAATTGGATAAAAAAGAACTGATATATGAGTGCAGCTATAAAAATATGAGGTGGGACTGCAGGATAAAAGATATCGAACATACAAAGCAGATAACCGGGTTTACAGTAAGTGGAAAAGGGAGCCTTTATCATGTGTATCTGATTGAATTCAACCAAACAAGATGGCTGGATATTCCAGAAATAGGAATATCCAGTGAACTGAGCCATCCTGATGATATCTTCTGGAACAGTGAAAAACTAGCAGAACATACTAACAGTATAATTGATGGACTAACTATAGCCAATGGACTGAAAATGATCAATAAACTTTTAAAAGGAGAGAAAAGTTAAATGAACGCAGAAGATTTTATTAAACTGGCCGAATATATAAAAGAAAATTATGTTCCTAAAGAAGGCAGCAGCGATAAATGCTTTGAAGATTATCTATATGCAATATTAAAAGATATCCAAATAAATCTTGATGAAATAGCCAGAAGTATAAAAAAGATATCTGGTGATGATAAAGATCCTACATCAATACTGGATATTGATGTAGAGGTATAGTAAAAAACAGTCTGATTGATATTATTAAAAATATTAATCAGGCTGTTTTAATAATATTTATAATAAAATAATTTAAATATAATAGTTAAAATAATTTGACTATCATAATTAATTTATAAAAATCTTCTTCAAAAATAACTAATTTAATTTGAAAATAATCAGCTAATATAATTCGCTAATCAACAATTAAACTATTTACGTATGTTTTTTGTTGGTATATTATTTAATTGATCATTGATATATTTTATTACGTGAAAATGATCGATAAGAAGCGTTGAGTGCGGAAAATATGGCTGTAAAATAGATTTAAATGTATAACTCATATCGGTGCATATAAATTCAACAGCTTCTTTTTCTTTTTTTAAAATATGAAAGAACTAGTCTAAAGTCTTTTTTTGATTTCTAGATCTTATAAGATCAACTATAGTATTGCTTTTTAAATTTATTTATTAAAAGAACTGTTTTGTTAAATAGAATGATGATATAAAAAACTGATGCGCAAATTTTTTATAGTTGTCTGAGAATATGGAGCTATATAGTTTGAGTTTGTTTAGTGTTGCAATAATGGTGGGTTAGTATTCTTATATGAAGCTAGATTTTATGATTCCAGTTCTTACAAATAGATTTTTGGTCTTACATTCTATAATAGGTCCTCTATTAAAAGGACGGTCTAGTAATTTGCTTGTATAACAGCTTTAATTAATAATTAGACAACAAATAGTCAGACAATTACTTTATAACAAAATGAACAACAGAGATTTCTGATAAAATTTTAAAGATTATATACAATGTAATCACGTCAGATTTTATAATACTTTTTACACTATATTCATCTATGTCTTTTGCTAGTGTTTTATCAGCTTAAAGATTCTTTTTAGCTAGGATAAAGGAATCCTGGGGATATATTGTTTTTATCATTAAATACGATGTATTTATGTAATGATAAATTGCCACTTTTTTATGAAAAAATGGTTGTATTTACATATATTAATTGCTTGTAAATTTTGTCGAAATATTTTTATAAATAAATTAAAAAAAGCCTTGCAATAAAGGCTTTTTTTTGCTAAAATACAACCGTTGACGTTGCAAAGAAGTGCAAGGTTGCTGAAACACCGAAAGGCGTTGTCATGAAACGGCATGTTTCAGGGAATTTGCATCGAGTAACTCACATCCTATAAATTGAAAGGAGAAAAAATCATGGCAAATAACAAAATTAGAATCAGATTAAAATCATTTGATCACAAAATTCTAGATAACTCAGCAGAAAAAATTATTGGTGCTGCTAAGAAATCTGGAGCTCAAGTAGTTGGTCCAGTACCACTACCAACAGAAAGAGAAGTTTATACAATCTTAAGAGCAGTTCATAAGTATAAAGATTCTCGTGAACAATTCGAAATTAGAACTCACAAACGTTTAATCGACATTGTGAATCCTACACAAGAAACAGTTGATATTCTAACAAGATTAGAATTACCAAGTGGTGTAGACATTGAAATCAAATTATAAGAAAGGTAAAGGTGTAACTCATGAAAGGAATCTTAGGTCGTAAGATCGGAATGACTCAAGTCTTTACAACTGATGGTGTATTAATTCCTGTAACTGTAGTTGAAGCTACTCCAAACGTAGTATTACAAAAGAAAACAGTTGCTACTGATGGATATGATGCAGTTCAAGTTGGTTTTGAAGACAAGAGAGAAAAATTAGCTAATAAAGCTGAATTAGGTATTGTTAAGAAAGCTAATACAGCTCCTAAGCGCTTCATTAAAGAATTTCGTTTTGACGAAATGATGAGTTATGAAGTTGGAGATAAAATTAGTGTTGATACCTTCGCTGCTGGAGAAGTAGTAGACGTAACTGGTACTTCAAAAGGTAAAGGATATCAAGGTGTAATCAAAAGACATGGACAACATATTGGTCCTAAAGGACATGGTTCTGGAGCGCACAGAATTGTTGGTTCAATGGGTCCAATCGCTCCAAATAGAATTGCTCCAGGTAAAAAATTACCAGGGCAAATGGGACATGTAACTAGAACAGTACAAAACTTAGAAATTGTAGCTGTTGATACAACAAATAATTTATTATTAATCAAAGGTTCTGTTCCTGGACCTAAAAAAGGATTAGTAATCGTTAAATCTGCAATCAAAGGTAACGGTAAAGTTAATGATGTATATGAATTAGTTGATTATACACCAGAAGTTGCAGAAGCAGATGTTACAACTGAAACTCCAGTTGAAGCAGCTGAATAATTTAGGAAGGAGGATTTAATATGCTTAAAGTTAAAGTATATAACCAAGAAGGTGCTGAAGTAAAAGACCTAGAATTAAATGAAGCAGTATTTGGAATCGAACCAAATAATCAAGCAATCTTCGATATGGTCTTATTACAAAGAGCGTCTTTAAGACAAGGTACTCATAAAGTAAAAAACCGTACTGAAGTAAGCGGTGGTGGAAAGAAACCATGGCGTCAAAAAGGTACAGGTAGAGCTAGACAAGGATCAATCAGAGCACCACAATGGCGTGGCGGAGGAGTTGTATTTGGTCCAACACCTAGAAGCTATAAATTCAAAATCAATCGTAAAGTTGGTCGTTTAGCACTTAGATCTGCTTTATCAACAAAAATCATTGATAATGAATTCATGGCATTAGATACAATCAAATTTGATGCACCAAAAACAAAAGAAATGGTGAAAGTATTATCAAATTTAGAAGCACCTGCAAAAACATTAATCGTTATGGATGAAATTGATGAAACAGTTGCAAGAAGTGCAAACAACATCCCAGGTGTTAAATTATTAGATGCAAGACGCGTAAATGTATATGACGTTTTAAACAGCAATAAGTTAATCATGACTGAAGCTGCTATCAAATCTGTTGAGGAGGTACTAGGATAATGGCACACATTACAGATGTATTAAAAAAACCAGTACTTACTGAAAAATCAATGACTCTAAGCGCAGAAGAAAATAAATATACATTCGATGTTGATGTTAATGCTAACAAAATTGAAATTAAACAAGCTGTTGAAGCTATGTTTGGTGTAAAAGTTGAAAGTGTTAATGTTATGAATGTAAAACCTAAGAAAAAAAGAATGGGTCGTTATGAAGGTAAAACAAACCGTAGAAGAAAAGCTATCGTTAAGTTAGCTGAAGGTGAATCAATTAATTATTTCGGTGAAGAATAATAAATGAAAATATTGGAATATATGATTCCAGATAAATTAGGAGGAAACTAAAGATGCCAATTAAAGCATATAAACCGGTGACTAATGGTCGTCGTAATATGACTTCATTAACATTTGAAGAAATTACAGCAAAAAAACCTGAAAAATCTTTAGTTGCAAAAGTTGGTAAAAACGGTGGACGTAATAATCAAGGTGTTATTACAACTCGTCATCACGGTGGAGGTCATAAACGTAAATATCGTATCATTGACTTTAAACGTAATAAAGATGATATCGTTGGTACAGTAGCAACTATCGAATATGATCCAAATAGATCAGCAAACATCGCATTAATTAATTATGCAGATGGTGAAAAAAGATATATCTTAGCTCCAAAAGGGTTAGAAGTTGGAAATAAAATCGTATCTGGTGAACATGCCGATATCAAAGTAGGAAATGCTTTACCAATGGCTAACATGCCTGAAGGTACAGTAATCCATAACATTGAAATGCAACCAGGTAAAGGTGGACAAATCGCACGTTCTGCTGGTGTGTCTGCTCAAATTTTAGGTAAAGAAGACAAATATGTAACTGTAAGACTTGCTTCTGGTGAAGTTCGTAAATTATTAGGTGTATGTAGAGCAACAGTTGGTGTTGTTGGAAACGAAGATCATGGCTTAGTAAATTACGGAAAAGCTGGTCGTATGAGATGGAAAGGTGTTCGTCCTACAGTACGTGGTTCTGTAATGAACCCTAATGATCACCCTCATGGTGGTGGTGAAGGTAGAACTTCAATCGGACGTAAAGCACCAATGACACCTTGGGGTAAAAAAGCTATGGGTGTTAAAACTAGAAAAACTAAAAAAGCGTCTAACAAATTAATTGTTCGTCGTAGAAATTCTAAATAATAAGAGGAGGAAGAAATAATGGCACGTAGTTTAAAAAAGGGACCATTCGTAGATGACCATTTAATGAAAAAAGTTGAAGCATTAAATGCATCAGGAAAAAAAGAAGTTATTAAAACTTGGTCTAGACGTTCAACAATCTTCCCTCAATTTATTGAGCACACATTTGCTGTGTATAACGGAAGAGAACATATCCCAGTTTATGTAACTGAAGATATGGTCGGACATAAATTAGGAGAATTCGCTCCAACAAGAACTTATCATGGTCATGGATCTGATGATAAGAAAGCTGGAAAATAAAGAGAGGAGATTTTAAAACATGGAAGCAAGAGCACAAGCTAAAATGATTCGTGTTTCACCTCAAAAAGCTCGTTTAGTTGTTGACTTAGTAAGAGGTAAGCAAGTTAAAGAAGCACTTGGTATGTTAGAATATGTAAATAAAAGTGCAACTCCTGCAATCATTAAAGTAATTAAATCTGCTGCTCAAAACGCTGTTTATAACGAAGGCGCTGAAGCAGAAAAATTATATATTAAAGAAATCTATGTAGACGAAGGTCCTACATTAAAAAGATTCGCTGCTAGAGCTAAAGGTAGCGGAACAAGAATTTTAAAAAGAACTAGCCACATCACTTGTGTGGTAGAAGAAAGATAGGAGGTTACATAATGGGTCAAAAAGTAAGTCCAGTTGGTTTACGTGTTGGAATCAATCGTGATTGGGATTCAAGATGGTATGCTAACAAGCAAGATTTTGCTAATTTGTTACATGAAGATATCAAAATTCGTGATTACATTTTAAAGAAACTTAAGACTGCATCTGTAGCTAGAGTAGAAATTGAAAGATCTAAAAAAAGAGTTACTATCTTCGTACATACATCAAGACCTGGTGTTGTAATTGGTAAAGATGGTGAATCTGTTGATAAATTAAGAAAAGAAGTAAGCAAAATGGTAAAAGATAAACAAGTGTTTATCAATATCGTTGAAATCAAAAACCCAGATGTTGTTGCTCAATTAGTTGCAAACAACATTGCTGAACAATTAGAAAATCGTGCTTCTTTTAGAACAGTTCAAAAACGTGCTATTCAAAGAGCAATGAGAGCTGGAGCTAAAGGAATTAAAACTAGTGTTTCAGGACGTTTAGGAGGAGCTGATATGGCTCGTGCTGAAGGTTATTCTGAAGGAAATGTCCCTCTTCATACTTTAAGAGCCGATATCGATTATGCTACTGCTGAAGCAGACACTACTTACGGTAAGTTAGGAGTTAAAGTTTGGATTTGTAAGGGTGAAATCCTTCCTGAAAAGAAGAAGGAGGTTAAATAATCATGTTAATGCCTAAAAGAACAAAATATAGAAGACCTCATCGAATTAAATATGAAGGTAAAGCTAAAGGTGGAACTAAAGTATCATTTGGTGAATTTGGTTTACAAGCAGCTGAAGGTGCTTGGATTACATCTCGTCAAATTGAAGCAGCCCGTGTTGCTATCAATCGTCGTATGAACCGTGGTGGACAATTGTGGATTAGAATTTTCCCTCATTTAGCTAAAACTAAAAAACCATTAGAAGTACGTATGGGATCTGGGAAAGGTTCTCCAGAAGAATGGGTAGCAGTTGTTAAAACTGGACGTGTTCTTTTCGAAGTTGCAGGTGTTGATGAAGAACTTGCAAGAGAAGCTTTAAGACTGGCATCTCATAAATTACCTATTAAATGTAAAATCATTGGAAAGGGTGAATAGTTATGACAGTTCAAGAAATGAGAGAATTAGATAACGCTGCTTTATTAGATAAAGTAGAAGAATACAAAAAAGAGCTTTTTGGACTTCGTTTCCAACAAGCTACTGGACAGTTAGAAAACACAGCACGTATTAGAACGGTTCGTAAATCTATCGCTAGAATTAAAACAATTATTAGAGAAAGAGAATTGAACCAATAGGAGGAGATACAATGGAAAGAAATAATCGTAAAACGTATACAGGTACAGTTGTATCTACTAAAATGGATAAAACTATTACAGTGCTAGTAGAAACTCATGTTAAACATAAATTATATGGAAAACGTATGAAATCATCTACAAAATTCCATGCACATGATGAAAACAATATTGCTAGCGTAGGTGACACTGTAAAAATCATGTCAACTAGACCATTATCTGCAACAAAACGTTTCCGTTTAGTGGAAATTGTTAAAAAAGCAGAAACAGTTTAATTAAAATAAAACTCTAAAAGGAGGTAACCATAAATGATCCAAAACGAAAGTAGACTTAAAGTCGCTGACAATACTGGTGCTAAAGAAGTATTAGTAATCCGTAATTTAGGTGGATCTAATCGTAAATTTAGTAACATCGGTGATATTGTTGTTGCTACAGTTAAACAAGCCACTCCAGGTGGAACAGTAAAAAAAGGTGAAGTAGTAAAAGCAGTTATCGTAAGAACTAGATATGGAGTTGGTAGAGAAAACGGTTCTTATATCAAATTCGATGATAACGCTTGTGTAATTATAAGAGACGATAAATCTCCAAGAGGAACTCGTATCTTCGGACCAGTTGCAAGAGAGTTAAGAGATGCAGATTTCATGAAAATCGTATCATTAGCTCCAGAAGTATTATAGGAGGAACTTAAACATGAAAATCCGTGTAGGTGATACTGTAGAAGTTATTGCAGGTAAAGATAAAGGAAAACAAGGTGAAGTGTTACAAGTTCTTGCAAAACAAGACAAAGTAATCGTTGAAGGTGTTAATATGGTAACTAAACATATCAAACCTTCACAAGCAGATCCTGAAGGTGGAATTGTAACAAGAGAAGCACCTATTCATGTTTCTAATGTTGCATTCTATGATTCTAAAACAAAAGCGCCAGTTAAACTTGGATATAAATTCATCGAAGAAGATGGTAAAAAAGTAAAAGTTCGAGTTAACAGAAAAACTGGAGCTGAAGTAGATAAAAAGAAAAAGAAAAAATAGTTGGAAGGAGGATATAGAATGAACCGTTTAATGGAACGTTATCAAAACGATGTAGTAAAATCAATGATGGAAAAATTCAATTATTCTTCAAGAATGCAAGCTCCAAAAATTGAAAAAATCGTAATCAACATCGGGGTTGGTGATGCTGTATCTAATTCAAAATTATTAGATGAAGCAGTTAATGAATTAACATTAATTTCTGGGCAAAAACCAATTATTACAAGAGCAAAAAAATCTATCGCTGGATTCAAATTACGTGAAGGTATGCCAATCGGGTGTAAAGTAACTTTACGTGGTGAAAGAATGTATGAATTTTTAGATAAATTAATCAATATCTCATTACCACGAGTAAGAGATTTTAGAGGTGTTTCCAATAACTCATTTGATGGAAGAGGAAATTATACATTAGGTGTTAAAGAACAATTAATTTTCCCTGAAATCAATTTTGATAAAGTAAATAAGTTAAGAGGAATGGATATCGTATTCGTAACTACAGCTAAAACTGACGAAGAAGGTCATGAATTATTAGCTCAATTAGGAATGCCATTCAAGAAATAAGAAGGAGGACCCGCAAAAATATGGCTAAAACATCAATGAAGGTGAAACAACAACGTCCTCAAAAATACAAAGTGCGTGAATACACACGTTGTGAACGTTGTGGAAGACCACATTCAGTTATTAGAAAATTTAGACTTTGTAGAATTTGCTTCCGCGAATTAGCATACAAAGGTGAAATTCCAGGTGTAAAAAAATCAAGCTGGTAATAAATTTTATCCAGATGGAAGGAGGATTAGCAAATGGTCATGACAGATCCAATTGCAGATATGTTAACAAGAATCCGTAATGCAAACAGACAACATCACGATAACGTAATGGTGCCTGCATCAAAATTAAAAGTTGGAATTGCTGAAATTTTGAAAAACGAAGGATTCATTAATGGATATACAGTTGAGGGAGAAGCCCCAATTCAAAATATTAATATTTCTTTAAAATATAGAGGAAATGATAGAGTAATCACTGATTTAAAAAGAATTTCTAAACCAGGGTTACGCGTATATGCTAAAGTAGACGAAATTCCTAAAGTATTAAATGGATTAGGAATCGTAATCTTATCAACTTCTCAAGGGTTAATGACTGACAAAGAAGCTCGTGCTAAAAAAGTTGGTGGAGAGGTTCTAGCATATATTTGGTAATTAAAAATAACAATTCAGGAGGTGCAAACTGATGTCTCGTGTCGGTAATAAAATTATTAATGTACCTGAAGGAGTTACAGTTGATATCGCTGCGGATAACACAGTGACTGTTACAGGAGCAAAAGGGACTTTAGTAAGACAATTTTCACCAGTAATTACAATTAAAAATGAAGATAATGTAATTACTGTTAGTAGAAGTAGTGAACAAAAAACTCACAAACAATTACATGGTACAACAAGAGCATTACTTGCAAACATGATTGAAGGAGTTCATAATGGTTTCAAAAAAGAACTTGAAATCGTTGGGATCGGATACCGTGGACAAATGAAGGGAGATACATTAGTATTAAATGTAGGATTCTCTCATCCAGTTGAAGTTAAAGGTGAAGAAGGAGTTAAAATTGAAACTCCATCTAATACTAAAATCATCGTATCTGGAATCTCTAAAGAACGTGTAGGTCATGTTGCTGCTCAAATTAGAGAAGTTAAAAAACCTGAACCATATAAAGGTAAAGGTATTAGATATAGTGATGAAAGAATCATCAGAAAAGAAGGAAAAACTGCTGGTAAGAAGTAGTTGTGAAAGGAGCAAATTAAGATGTCAAAATTACAATCACGTAATGATGTTCGTTTAAAAAGACATGCTAGAGTTCGTGCTAAAATCAGTGGAACTCCTGAATGTCCACGTTTAAATGTGTTCCGTTCAAATGCTCATATTCATGCGCAAATTATTGATGATGTTAATGGTGTAACTTTAGCTAGTGCATCTAGTGTTAATATGAAATTAGAAAACGGTTCTAACATCGCTGCTGCAACTGCAGTAGGAAAAGCTATTGGCGAAGCAGCTTTAGCTAAAAATATTAAAAAAGTAGTATTTGATCGTGGTGGATATGTTTACCATGGTCGTGTAAAAGCTCTAGCAGATGCAGCTAGAGAAGCGGGATTAGAATTCTAGAAGGAGGTCAACATGGAACAACGTAAACCAAGAAATAATGGACCAAGAAATAACGGACCAAGAAGAGGTCAACGCAATAATGGACCTAGAAGAGAAGAAAAAGAATTTGAAGAACGTGTTGTTACAATTAACCGTGTTACTAAAGTAGTAAAAGGGGGACGTAAATTCCGTTTTGCTGCATTAGTTGTTGTTGGTGATAGAAAAGGACGTGTTGGATTCGGTACTGGTAAAGCTAACGAAGTACCTGATGCAATTAGAAAAGCGTCTGAAAATGCAAAAAGAAATATTATCAATGTACCTTTCGTTCATGGAACTATTCCTCATGAAGTAACTGGTATTTATGGATCAGGTAAAGTATTTATTAAACCTGCTAGCCAAGGTACTGGAATCATCGCAGGTGGTCCTGTTCGTGCGGTTGTTGAGTTAGCTGGATATACAGACATTTTATCAAAATGTATTGGTTCAAGAACTCCAATTAACATGGTTAGAGCTACAATGGAAGGTTTAGCTTCATTAAAAACTGTTAACCAAGTTGCTGAATTAAGAGATAAAAAAGTAGAAGAAATTTTCGGATAGGAGGGCGTAAATAATGGCAAAAACAGTTATGATTACGCTTAAAAAAAGTCCTATTGGTCGTTTACCAAAACAACGGGCTACTCTTAAAGCGTTAGGTTTAACAAAAATTAATAAAACAGTTGAAAAAGAATACAACGAATCTATTCAAGGAATGATTAAGGTTGTTGAACACCTAGTTACAGTAGAAGAAAAATAGGGAGGTGTAAACTAATGAAATTACATGAATTAAAATACACTGAAGGTGCACGTAAAGCAAGAAAACGTGTTGGACGTGGAACTAGTTCTGGTACTGGTAAAACTTCTAGCCGTGGTCAAAAAGGTCAAGGTGCAAGATCTGGTGGTGGAAAGAAACCAGGATTTGAAGGTGGACAAACTCCATTATTCATGCGTTTGCCAAAACGTGGATTTACTAACTTTAACCGGTTAGAATATGCAATTGTTAACTTAGAACAATTAAATAAATTCGAAGATGGGTCAACAGTTAGCCCTACAGATTTAAAAGAAGCTGGATTAATTAAAAAAGAATTAGATGGTGTTAAAATTTTAGGTAACGGAAAATTAGAAAAAGCAATTACTGTTAAAGCTCATAAATTTTCTAAATCAGCTGTTGCCGCAATTGAAGCTGCAGGTGGAAAAACTGAGGTGATCTAAAATGATTACATTTTTAAAAAATGTTTTCAAAAAAGGTGAATTAAGACAAAAAATAATTTTCACTTTAGGTATTCTATTTGTATACCGTTTAGGTGCAGCTATTACTATTCCTAGTGTTACTACAGGAGCTTTAAGTTCAAGTGATGCTACAAATGGAATTTTCGGAATAATGAATCTTCTTGGTGGGGGAACATTAGAAACTTTCTCTTTGTTTTCACTAGGAGTTTCACCTTATATTACTGCTTCAATCATCATCGAGTTATTGTCTATGGATGTTATTCCTGCTCTAACTCGCTGGCGTAAAGAAGGTAATACAGGTAAAAAGAAAAAAGACCGCGTGACTAGATTTGTAACATTATTTTTAGCAGCATTACAAGGTGGTGTATTAACTTACGCATTTGATAATGGCTATGGTATTTTAACAGATTCAAGTATCTGGACTTATATCTATGTCGTTTTAATAATGATGGCTGGAAGTATGTTAGCTGTATGGTTAGGTGATCAAATTACTAATCGTGGAATTGGTAATGGTGTATCATTATTAATTTTTACAGGTATTGTCTCTAGTTTACCAAATAGTTTTATAACAACATTTAATAATTTAGTTGATTTAACTGGTAACGCTGGTGATATTGCATTAGGTATTGCCTGGTATGTATTATTTGTTGTTGTATATTTATCTATCGTTATCTTCGTTGTATTTAATGAAGGTGCAGTTAGAAAAATTCCAATTATTTATGCAACAAGTTCTAATACAACAATGCGTACTAAAGATCAAACACATATGCCAATTAAGATTAATAGTTCAGGAGTTATTCCTGTAATCTTTGCCGCATCAGTGTTGGCAGCGCCTAGAACTATAGTAAGTTTTATGGAAACAAGTGATGTGACAAATTGGATAAATACAATATTTAATTATCAAGAACCGGTAGGATTTATCTTATATATCTTGATGATTATCGGATTTACATTTTTCTATTCTAACTTACAAATTGATGCTGAACAAATTAGTAAAGATTTGAAGAAAAATGGGGGCTCAATTCCTGGAGTTAGAACTGGGACTGATACAATGATATATATTAAAACAGTATTAAATAGAATTACTGTTGTTGGATCTTTATCATTATGTATCATTGCAGCGATTCCAATTATTACGCCAGTTCTCTGGACGCAAACTGAAAATGCCTCACTTTCACTTGGAGGTACCGGGTTAATTATCGTAACTGGTGTTGCGTTAGAGACGGTTAAACAAATTAAAACATACATTACAAGAAAAGAATATCATGGTTATATTCGTAGATAGTATAATAAGAAAGAAGGCGTAGATTATGAACATTATTTTAATGGGACCTCCTGGTGCAGGAAAAGGGACTCAAGCGGCAAATTTAGTTAAAGAATATGGATTAACACATATTTCAACTGGAGATATATTTAGAAAAGCACTTAAAGAACAAACGAAATATGGTGTGATTGCTAAATATTTTATGCAATTTGGGCATCTAGTTCCTGATGATTATACTATTCAAATGGTTAGGGAATATTTACAAGAAAATGAATTTCCAAATGGATTCATCCTTGATGGATTCCCACGTACTATTATTCAAGCTCGTGAATTAGAAAGTATTGCTAAAGAATTTGAATTTACAATCGATGCTGTAATTAATTTAGAAATTGAACTTGATCGTTTAATTCCAAGACTTTCTGGAAGAAGAACTTGTAAAGAATGTGGTGCAAGTTATCATATTGAATATAACCCACCTAAACAAGAAGGTATTTGTGATAATTGTGGTGGTGAATTATATCAACGTCCTGATGAAAGCGAAGAAGCTGTTAAAGTCAGACTTGATACTTATGAAAAACAAACTAGTCCATTAATTGATTATTATACAATGAAAGGACAAATCACTAATATTAACGGTGATCAATCTATGGAAGACGTCTTTAAGGATATCAAAGCTAGCCTGGAGGCCAAATAATGATTGTTACTAAAGATCATCGAGAAATTGAACTGATGAAAGAAGCAGGAAGAATTGTTGCGTTAGTACATCAAAAATTAAAAGAAGTGATTGTACCTGGTATTACTACTAAAGAGATTGATGAAATCTGTGAAAAAGTAATTCGTGAAAATAATGCAACTCCTTCATTTCTGCATCTTTATGGATTTCCTAATAGTGTTTGCACTTCAATTAATGAAGTAGTTGTACATGGAATTCCAAGTGATCGTGTTTTAAAAGATGGCGATATTATTTCAGTTGATGTAGGGGCTTGCTTTAAAGGATATCATGGTGATAGTGCGTGGACCTACGCAGTAGGTCAAATTAGTGATGAAGCTAAACATTTAATGGAAGTATGTGAAGCTTCATTATATGAAGGACTAAAACAAGTTAAACCAGGTAATCGTTTATCAGACATTTCTCACGCTATACAAGTATATTTAGAAGATCATGGCTGTTCAACACCACGTGATTATACAGGACATGGAATTGGAACAGCAGTTCACGAAGATCCAAGTGTACCAAATTATGGTAAGCCAGGACGTGGACCTAGACTTAAAGCTGGTATGGCACTTGCAATTGAACCAATGGCACATCTTGGTGGATGTGAAACAGAGGTAATGCAAGATGAATGGACAGTTGTAACAAAAGACCGCTCATTAGCGGCTCATTATGAACATACTATTGTCATAACTGACGATGGTTATGAAATCTTGACAAAACTTTAATTAAAGGGAGTTGAAATCAATGGCAAAGAAAGATGATGTTCTTGAAGTAGAAGCAACGGTACTTGAAACATTACCAAACGCGATGTTTAAAGTAGCGTTAGAAAATGGAGTAGAAATCCTTGCTCACGTTTCTGGTAAAATCCGTATGCATTACATTCGCATTTTACCGGGGGACAGGGTTACGGTTGAAATTTCTCCATATGATTTAACACGTGGGCGAATTACATTTAGACATAAATAAAACTTAAATCTTCCCAAAGGAGGTAAACAAGATGAAAGTTAGAGCATCTGTAAAACCAATCTGTGATAAATGCAGAGTAATTAAAAGAAAAGGGCGCGTAATGGTTATTTGCGAAAACCCTAAACATAAACAAAGACAAGGTTAATTAGGAGGAAATTATATGGCTCGTATTGCTGGTGTTGATATCCCTCGTGATAAACGAGTGGTTATCTCATTGACTTATATCTATGGTATCGGTAAACCAACAGCTCAAAAAATCTTAAAAAATGTTGGAATTAGTGAAGATGTCAGAGTTAAAGATTTAACAGAAGATGAAATCGGTAAAATCAGAAAAGAAATCGAATCAATCAAAGTTGAAGGTGATCTTCGTCGTGAAGTAGCTTTAAACATTAAACGTTTAATGGAAATCGGAAGCTACAGAGGAATCCGTCATCGTAGAGGACTTCCTGTTCGTGGTCAAAAAACTAAAACAAATGCTCGTACTCGTAAGGGAAAAGCAAAACCAATCGCAGGAAAGAAAAAATAAAATAGGAGGTTGAATTAAGATGGCAAAAGTTAGACAAACACGTGGTAAAAGACGTGTAAAAAAGAATATTGCAAAAGGTGTAGCACATGTTCATTCAACTTTCAATAACACTATCGTGACTATTACTGATGAACATGGTAATGTAATTACATGGTCTAGTGCTGGAGCTTTAGGTTTCAAAGGTTCTCGTAAATCTACTCCATTTGCAGCACAAATGGCTTCAGAAGCTGCTGCTAAAGCATCAATGGATCATGGTATGAAATCTGTAGATGTTAACGTTAAAGGTCCAGGACCAGGACGTGAAGCTGCAGTTAGAGCTTTACAAGCTGCGGGATTAGAAGTAACTTCTATTACTGACGTTACCCCAATTCCACATAACGGGTGCCGTCCACCAAAACGTCCACGCGGATAATTATTGCATGATCTAATATAGTAATTCCTAGTGAGGAGGAAAATAAATGCAAAAGTTTGAAAAAGCAAATTTTAATATAGCTAATTATGATGAAACAGATAATTATGGTAAGTTTGTCATCGAACCTTTAGAAAGAGGGTTCGGGACAACTTTAGGTAACTCTTTAAGACGTGTTCTTTTATCATCATTACCTGGTTCGGCAATTTATGCAATTAAAGTACAAGGTGCAATTCATGAATTTTCGGCAGTTGATGGTGTTGTAGAAGACGTTACCTCAATTATCTTACGTCTAAAAAAGCTTGTATTTGATGTGGATAGTGATGAATCAGCAACAATGATCATTGATGTTGAAGGACCTGCTACTGTAACAGGTGCTGACATCCAATGTCCTTCTGAAGTAACAATGATTTCTAATGATATGGTAATCGCTCATGTTGCTCAAGGGGCACACTTATATATGGAATTATATGCTAAAAAAGACCGTGGTTATGTAAGTGCTGATCAAAATAAACAAGAAATTAATACAATTGGTATTATTCCAACTGATTCTATTTATTCGCCAATTGAAAGAGTATCTTATGCAGTTGAACCAACTCGTGTTGGTGAAAGTGCAAAATATGATCAATTAACTTTAGAAATTGAAACCAATGGGGCTTTAAAGCCTTATGAAGCTATCTCACTAGCTGCAAAGATTTTGGTGGAACATTTAAATATGTTTGTTGAATTGACTGATATGGCTGTTAACATGGAAGTTATGTCTGAAGCTCAAAGCGATACAACAAATAAAGTTTTAGATATGACAATCGAAGAACTTGATTTATCAGTTCGTTCATATAATTGTTTAAAAAGAGCAGGTATTCAAACTGTTCAAGATCTTGCCGCTAAGTCTGAAGATGATATGATCAAAGTAAGAAACTTAGGTAAGAAATCTTTAAAAGAAGTTAAAGAAAAATTAGTTGAATTAGGGTTAGGGTTTAAACCTATCGATTAATTCGCAATTACTAAGGAAGGAGCGCTAATCTCATGGCTAGAAATAGAAAATTAGGACGTACTTCTGATATTAGAAAATCAATGTTACGTTCTCTTGCAACAGAAGTAATTATGTACGGACAATTAGAAACTACAGTAACAAGAGCAAAAGAAGTTCGTTCAGTAGTTGAAGAATTAATTACTTTAGGTAAACGTGGTGACTTACACGCTAGACGTCAAGCTGCTGCTGTATTACATAATGTAGTTGACGCTGAAACAGGAAAAACAGCTGTACAAAAATTATTTGATGAAGTTGCCCCTAAATATAGCGATGTAAATGGTGGATACACTCGTATCTTAAAAACTTACAATCGTAAAGGTGATAATGCCCCAATGGCAATCATTACTTTAATTTAATAATAAAAGACCTTCGGGTCTTTTTATTTTACTTGACTAAGTTAACTAATAATAATAGAATGTAAAAAACATGTAATCAAGGTGGTGGACGAATGGAAAAAATCATTGAAATAAAAGATTTGTTTTTTGAATACGATGAAGGTTTAAAAACAATAGATCATATTTCTTTTGATATAAAAAAAGGTGACTATGTAGCAATATTAGGGCATAATGGTAGTGGAAAAAGTACAATTGCTAAATTATTGATTGGATTATTAGAAAAAAAAGGTGGCACAATTATTGTTAATGGTATTGAATTAACTCTAGAAAACCTATATAAAGTTCGTGATAATATCGGAATAGTTTTTCAAAATCCAGATAATCAATTTATAGGTGCGACAGTTAGAGATGATATTGCGTTTGGTTTAGAAAATAATTGTGTTCCTCAAGAAGAAATGGATGAAATAATTAATAATTATGCAGCCAAAGTTAAAATGCTTGATTTTTTAGATCATGAACCAACAAAATTATCTGGTGGTCAAAAACAGCGAGTTGCAATTGCCGGAATTCTAGCTATGGCGCCTAGTATAATTATTCTTGACGAAGCCACAAGTATGCTTGATCCTATGGGGCGTCGTGAAATCAATAGTCTAGTTAAAGAATTAAATCAAGAAAAAGACATTACTATTATCTCAATTACTCATGATATTGAAGAAGCTAAAAATGCAGATCAAGTAATTATATTAAATGATGGTAAAATAGTTGCTCAAGGTGAACCTGATAAAATACTTAAAGATGAGACTTCCTTGATTAAATCAGAATTAGATATTCCTTTTGCTTTAAAAGTAGCTAAAGGATTAGAAAAGATAAATATTAAAACAAGTATGTCGTTAAAAAAGGAGGTATTGATTAACGAATTATGTCAGTTACATTCAAAGAAGTAGAACATATTTATAGTCCCAATACCCCTTTTTCTTATCATGCTTTAAAGGGTGTAAATTTGGATATTAAGGATCAAAGTTTTACTGCTATTATTGGTCAAACTGGAAGCGGTAAGAGTACTTTGATACAACATATCAATGCTTTATTGTTACCTACTAATGGTAGCATTAACGTAGAAGAATATTTAATTACTGCTACTCAAAAACCTAGCAAATTAAAACCACTTAGAAAAAAAGCTGGTTTAGTTTTTCAATTCCCTGAGTATCAGTTATTTGAAGAAACAATTGAAAAAGATATTATGTTTGGGCCATTAAATTTTGGTGTTGACGAAAATGAAGCTAAACGAATTGCTAGCCAGGTATTAAACACGGTTGGTTTAGATGATAGTTATTTATCAAAGTCACCATTTGATTTATCTGGAGGGCAAAAAAGAAGAGTAGCTATAGCAGGGATCTTAGCCATGGATCCAGATATTTTAATTCTTGATGAGCCAACAGCTGGATTGGATCCACAAGGTACTAATGAAATGATGAGCTTATTTAAAAAGATTAATGATATGGGTAAAACAATAATTTTAGTAACTCATGATATGAATCACGTATTACAATATTGTGATGAAGTAGTAGTTATGAATCATGGTAAGGTTGAAAAACATGATACAGTGACTAACGTATTTAAAGATAGTGAATATTTAAATGGATTAGGAATCGATTTACCAATTATTACTGATTTTATTATTAAATTGAATCAAGGTGGTTTTAATATTGATACTTCAATTAATAATATTGAAGATTTAGTTGCGGCAATAGGTGGTGAGCTTAATGGATAGTATGACTTTTGGAAAATATATCCCAGTAAATTCACTTATCCATTGCCTTGATCCTCGTTTAAAAATAGGAGCATTATTAATATTTTTAATTGCTGTCTTTTTTGATGCTGGTTTTATTGGTTATGGTATTTTAGCTGTATTCGTTTTACTTGTAGCAATGTTATCAAATATTGCTATTAAACATATTTTAAAAGCAATTAAGCCGATGTTGTTTATGATGTTGTTTTTAATGGTGTTTAATATCTTTTTAGTTAATACTGGAGAAATAGTTTTAACAATAGGTTCATTTAATATTTACTCAGGAGCTTTAATCCAATCAGCTTATATATTTATAAGATTGATTTTAATTATTACGCTTACAACTATTTTAACTTCTTCAACTAAGCCTTTAGATTTAACATTGGGAATAGAAAGTATGTTATTACCATTTAAACGCTTTGGTTTTCCAGCTCATGAACTTGCAATGATGATATCTATTGCTTTGCGTTTCATTCCCGATTTACTAGATGAAGCTAAAAGAATTATGAAAGCTCAGGCTAGTCGTGGAGTTGATTTTAATGAAGGAACAATGAAAGAAAAGATTAAAGCAATTGTTTCTTTAATTATTCCATTATTTATCTCTGCATTTCAACGCGCTGAAGATTTAGCTAATGCTATGGAAAGTCGTAATTATAATCCAGAAGCACCACGAACTCGCTATAAGTCTTTAAAATGGCAAACTAGTGATACAGTTGCTTTTGTTTTAACTATTGCTGTTTCTGGTTTTGTAATTGCAATGAGTTTTGTTTTATAATGGTACGAGTTAAAGCGACTGTTACTTATGATGGTAGTAAATTTCATGGTTTTCAGGTTCAAAATAATTTAAGAACTGTTCAAGGTGAAATTCAAAAAGCGTTGAAAAATATTTGTAAAGAGAAAATAATTATTCATGGTTCTGGTAGAACTGATGCTAAGGTTCATGGTGTTAAGCAGGTTTTTCATTTCGATACAACAAGCAATTTACCAGAAAAGCAATGGAAAAGAGCTATTAATCATTTTTTACCAAACGATATCTATATTACTGATACTGAATTTGTTTCAGAGGATTTTCATAGTAGATATAGTGCTGTAAAAAAAGAATATCATTATTTATTAAGTACTAATGAGTATAATCCATTTGAAACAAATTATATTTACCAGTATGGACGTCCTTTAGATATTGAATTGATGCAGCAAGCGGCAAAAATCTTTATTGGTGAACATGATTTTGCTTCATTTTGTAGTTATGACCAGTATGGTAATACAATTAGAACTATTTATAAAATTGATATTACTAATGAAAATGGTATCGTTAAATTTATATTAACCGGTAATGGTTTTAGACGTTATATGGTTCGCCATATTGTTGGTGGGTTAATTCAAGTTGGAACTAAAAGAATCGATCAAGCCCGATTACAAGAGCTATTAGATAGTAAAGGTGAAAAAAAATGTTTATTTAAAGCTAAACCACAAGGTCTATATTTGTACGAGGTATCTTACGATGAAGACTAATTATCATACACATACTTTTCGATGTGGTCATGCTATTGGTGATGAAGAAGAGATGGTCATTTCAGCCCTTAATGAAGGGATTGAAGTTTTAGGCTTTAGTGAACATGTACCTTTACCACATTACCGAAAACATTTATTAAAGGGGATTCCTTATACAATTGGTAATTTTCATTCTTTTGGATCAGCTTGTCTATCAATTTTAAAAAATGGACCAGCAATGCGATTACCATATTCAAAAAAAGATATTCATATTGAAAAAGTTAAAGAGTTAAAGGAAAAATATAAAGATCAAATTACTATTTATCAAGGTTTTGAAGCTGAGTATTTTGAAGAATATTTAGATTATTATCAAGAGCTATTAGATAGTGGTGAAATTGATTATTTAATACTAGGAAATCATTTTGATAAATATTCGGTAGCAACTAAATATTATGGTAAACCGGCGATTAGTGATAAGGAAATAATTTCATATAAAGATAATGTTTTAAAGGCCTTGGATACTGATTTGTTTACATATATTGCTCATCCCGATTTATTTATGATCGGAAAAATCTATTTTGATGAGTTTTGTGAAAATATTACCCGGGAAATTTGTCAAAAAGCCTTGGAAAAAGATGTTCCATTAGAGATAAATGCTGGTGGAATTCGGCGCGGTTATCGTCGTGTTAACGATGAGTTACTATATCCTTACCCTAATTCACATTTTTTTGATATTGTAAGTGAGATGGATTGTAAAGTGATTATAGGTATCGATGGACATAGTCCTGATCATTTTAATCAAGATGATTTTGAAGCATTAGAAAGATTTGCCTGGCGACATAATTTAAATGTTATTGAACAGCCAGTATTTAAAAAAGGGAAGATTAAGTAATAAGTATCTAAGCGAGAATTGGATACTTTTTTTTGTGTATTGGTTTTAAAGTTAGTCAAGACGTGGTAAAATATATTGAAAGTAAAGATAAAATAGGAGGTGAATTCATGGCGCGTGAATGTATTCATAAGTATTTAGAAGAACATCAAAGTAATTATCAGGGTAAATACCGTTGTCATAGTTGTGTTCAAACTAAAAAATTTGAGCATAAGTTTCACTATTATATTCGTGATATTCAATTTCGTGAAATTAATGTTTTTGTAACAGTCGATTATTCTGGTGATGAGGTAAAAACAACTTTTTCTGTAGATTTACACGAACAGGAACAAGAATATATTACTAAAGATGCTTTAAAGCAGATTTTATATTTTAATAAATATAAAACAATTTTACATTGTCATGTATTCCAACATTATATTAATAGTAAAAATACTAATAGCATGTTAGAACCATTAGATTATCGAAATATTCTTGATTACTTAGAATATCATCGAGGTACTAACCAGGAAACTGTTGATGAGTTTTATGAATTTTTCATGCCATACTTAGATCGGTTATTAAGTAATGGTAATTATAAAAAATATATGGATTCAGTCAGTTTATTGTTGGATAAAATACTTTATGAATATGAATGGGATGGGATGACAGCTAAGTATTTAGACACCCAATACCAATATCATTTATATTATTTTAGATTGATTATTAAAGATGTATTTAAACATTTAGATGGTTTTTATAACACAGTTAAAGAGCCGTTATTAGATGCAATATGGCGTTTGTGTAATTCACAACGATTTGCTTTTGCAATCATGACCGATTTTGGTAATCTGGTTCTTTCTCATTATCGAATTACAAAAGCAATTTTTAATTATATCGATAATCGAATTCATGAAGAAGGGAAAACAAGTAATATTGTTATTCCATATCTAAAAGCTATTTTTGAAAATGATATTGAAGGTTATCAAAATGCGTCCATGGATGTAATTCGTTTTGTAATGAATGATATGCTTACTTTTGCTAATCATGATTTACAATTAGCAATAGGTAATTCAATTGTTCAAAGCGAAGGATATGATTTATTAATTAATTTATTTTCTAAAGATTATAATACATTCGTATTCGTATGTTTTCCAATATCAACTTTTCCACCAGAATATAAAGAAATTATTCGGGAAAATCTGGAAACTGCAATCCGTTTCTATGCTGGAAGAATGGAGCATGATGAATATCGATTAAGTTCTTTTGAACAAGTATGTAATATAAATAGATTATTAATGGAAAATTATAAGGAGTATGGAGGTAAACATGTATAAAAATCAAAAAAGAGTTGTTGCATCATTTGCATTAGTTGCTGGAATTGCCAGTAGTGTTAGTGCTGTAAATGCTTTTGCAAATAAGATGGTTAAAGCAATGGCTTATCGTCATCATAAAGAAGATGATAAACCAAGTATTTTAGAAACCAAATATGCAAGTAAAAATGTTTATTTAAAAAATCGCCAAGGAATACGATTAAGAGGAATTTTATTAGAAGAACCAAATGCTGAAGTTACCTTAATGATATTACATCCTTTTGCTTTGGAAGCTAAAGATATGACAATGTATGTTCCATATTTTAAAGAACGCTATCCAGATTGGAATATATTATTAGTCGATGCTTGTGGACATGGACAAAGTGATGGTTATATTCGTGGTTTTGGTATTAAAGATGTTCGTGATTTAGTTTGCTGGAATCGATTTATCTTAAAAACATTTGGGAAAGATCATAAAATTGTATTATATGGAAAAGAAACTGGTGCTAATACGATTTTAAAGGCTGCTAGTGAACATTCATTAAAAAATGTTAAAGCAATAATTAGCGATGGAGCTTATACAAGTGTTTATGATATTTTAGGATATCGCTTAATTAAAGACTATAAAGTTCCTAAATTTCCAACGGTTAATTTAATTAAACGTAAAATAAGAAAACAAATTAAGATTGATATTAAAGAAGATTACGTGGAATTAGTTAAACATAATGATATTCCAACATTATATATTCATATGAAAGATGATGATTTTGTACCATTAAAGATGGTATATCCTTTATATAATGCTAATCGTGGTAGTAAAGCATTATTTGTTTTAAAAGAAGAACGTTATTTATATGATTTAAAAGAAACTGATGAATTTAAAAGCACATTAGTTAATTTTATTACTAAATATGTAAAGTAATTAAAAGGAATTATCTTATGGATCTTTGATTTATAAGTATAATAAATAAAAAAAGGAGGAGAAAAAAAGATGTATTTTAAAGAAAGCAAAGGATTTCCAAAAGACTTTCTTTGGGGTAGTGCTTCAGCTGCTTATCAGGTAGAAGGTGGCTGGGATGCTGATGGTAAAGGTGTTTCTAACTGGGATAAATTTGTTAGAATTCCTGGAAAAACTTTTAAAGGAACTACTGGTGATAAAGCCGTAGACCATTATCATCGTTATAAAGAAGATGTTGCCTTAATGGCAGAATTAGGCTTAAAAACATATCGTTTTTCAATTGCCTGGACAAGAATCTATCCAAATGGAACAGGTGAAGTAAATGAAGCTGGATTACAATTCTATGATAATTTAATTAATGAATTATTAAAATATGGAATTGAACCAATGGTAACAGTATATCACTGGGATATGCCTCAAGCTTTAGAAGATCGATATCATGGCTGGGAAAATCGTCAAATCGTTGATGATTATGTAAATTATGCTAAGACTTTATTTAAAAGATATGGTGATCGTGTAAAATATTGGATTACAATGAATGAACAAAATATCTTTACCGGTCATGGATGGTTAGAAGGAATGCATCCACCAGGAAAAGTAGATGATATGCAAACATTCTGTCAGGTTAATCATCATGCTAATATGGCACATGCAAAAAGTGTAATTGCTTTAAAAGAAATGTGGCCAGATGCAAAAGTAGGAGCAAGTTTTGCTTACAGCCCAAGTTATGCTATTGACAATAAACCAGAAAACGCTATGGCTAAGGCTGACTATGATGACTTAAAAAATTATTTCTGGATGGACGTATATGCTTATGGACGTTATCCACGAGCTGCCTTAACTTATTTACAGTCACAAGGTATTACAATTAAAATGGAACCTGAAGATCAAGCTATTTTAAAAGAAGCAGCTCAATTAATTGATTTTATGGGTGTTAACTATTATCAAACTACTACAGTTGAATTCAATGATATTGATGGTGTTGGAACAACTCATGAAATGAATAACACTGGTAAAAAAGGTACTGCAACAGTGCAAGGAGTACCTGGATTATATAAAAATCCACCTAATGCTAATTTACCAACTACAGACTGGGATTGGACAATTGATCCAATGGGTCTTAGAATGTGCTGTCGTGAAATTACATCAAGATATGATTTACCAATCGTAATTAGTGAAAACGGATTAGGAGCTTTTGATAAATTGGAAGATGGTAAGGTTCATGATCCATATCGTATTGATTACTTACGTGAACATATTAAGGAACTTAAAAAAGCCTGTGATGATGGTTGTCGAGTATTAGCTTATTGTACATGGTCATATACAGATTTATTAAGCTGGTTAAATGGTTATCAAAAACGCTATGGATTTGTATATGTTGATAGAGAAGAAGACGAAAATAGCGGTACATTAAATCGATATAAAAAAGATTCATATTACTGGTATCAAAAGGTAATTGAAACTAACGGTGAAGAACTATAAAAGGAATAGCTAAGCTATTCCTTTTATGTTTAATCAGATAAATCTTCTCCATTAGAAGCGATAACTTTTTTATACCAATAGAAAGAATCTTTACGATAACGATCTAAAGTTTTTAAATCAAATTCATCACGGTCAACATAAATGAATCCGTAACGTTTAACCATACCTTCATGAGTAGAAATTAAGTCAATTGCAGACCAAGGGCAATATCCCATCATTTCAACACCATCTGTAATAGCTAACTTGATTTGTTCAATATGTTTTCTTAAATATTCAATACGGTATTGATCATGTACTTTACCGTCTTCAGTTAGCTTATCATAAGCTCCAAGACCATTTTCAGTAACAATCATTGGTAAACGATAACGAGAATACATTTCTCTCATAGTTGCTCTAAATCCCATTGGATCAATTTCCCATCCAAAATCAGTATGTGGTAAATTTTCATTAGCAGCACCTAGATAAACACCTGGTTCCATTCTTGTTTTTTGTTGATCATGTCCAAATGTTTCTTCAATATTTTCAGGACACCATTTTACTGTAGCAGTTGAATAGTAGTTGAAACCAATGAAATCAGGATGACCATTAGCTAAAATTTCCATGTCACCTTCTTCAATAACTGGTGTAGCATTACGTTCTTCCATAAATGCCCATGCAAGATTATTGTATTTTCCATATACAGCCATATCTAAGTATAACCAGTTTCTAATTGCATTTAGATTTTGAGCAGCTAATTGATCTTCTGGTTTACAAGAAGCTGGATAAGCTAAAGAAATATTTGGAGCTGGTCCGATTTTACCACCAGGTACCATTTCATGGCATAAAGCCATTGCTTTAGCTTGAGCTACTAACATGTGGTGATTTTGTTGATATAGGCTTTTATATTTATCTGGTCCTGTTAATTTAGTTGTTCCGATAATATCACCAGATAAAATTAAGACGTTTTGTTCATTGATAGTTAACCAGTATTTTACACGGTCACCAAAGTTTTCAAACATAACTTTAGCAAAGTTGACAAACCAGTCAATTGATTCTCTTTTTTCCCAACCTCCTCTTTCTTCTAATGCTTGAGGTAAGTCAAAGTGGAACATAGTAACTAATGGTTCAATGTTATATTTTAAACATTCATTAATTACATTATTATAGAATTCAATTCCTTTAGGATTTACTTCACCAGTTCCATTTGGTAAAATTCTTGACCATGAAATAGAAAAACGATAAGTTTTAAATCCCATTTCAGCCATTAAAGCAATATCTTCTTTATAGCGATGGTAATGATCAGCACATACTGTTAAATCTGAAGTTCCTTCTGGGATTACTTTAACATCTTGTACTGATGGTCCTTTACCATCTTCTAAGTTAGCTCCTTCTACTTGATAAGCAGATGTAGAAGCACCCCATAAAAAATCTTTAGGGAATGGTTTTAAATTTTTATGTAACATATTTTGTATCTCCTCCATAAGCGATATTATAATCGAAATTAAAAAAAGTAATGGACTTTTCCAGAGAATGAAAAAGAAAATAAAAAGTGCTTTTATAAGCACTTTAGATAACTTGAAATTGTTTCCAGGTTCCTTTTACATATCTAACCATGATAAAGATAGCTTTAATTGCCCAATCGCCAACCATAGCTAAAGTAATACCAATAACTCCTAAATTTAAAGTAATACCAAATAAATATGATAAAATAACGCGGCAAACAACAGTACAGAAAATAGATGTGTACATTGTATATTTAACATCACCACAAGCTCGTAATCCATTAGAAAGAGCAGAAGAAATTGGACATAAGATAGCATTAAAGACATTATGGATCAAACATAAAATAATTACTAACTGAATTGTTTCATTTGGTAAATCATAAAGTATTAAAATAAGTGGTGTAATTGCAAAGAAGACAGCATTCCAGATAGTTCCGCCAATTAAAGTTATTTTAAGTAATTTTTGCATATAATAATTGGCAGCTTCAATATCTTTAGCTCCCATACATTGTCCAATTACAGTAATAAAGGCCGGCCCCATAGCAAGTGAAAATAAGGCAGCCATTGACCAGAAACTTTGAGCAACACCATTAGCAGCAATCTGGCTAGTACCAAATAAAGCAACAATACTGCTTAATACAACTTTAGATATTTGAAACAAACCATTTTCAATACTATTTGGAATAGCAATATTTAATATCCGTTTGATCATAGACTTAGACCATTTAAGAATATCGCTAAGACGAATATATAAAACATTTTTTTTACTAGAAATCAAAATAAGTAAAACTATAGCTGCTACGGTTCTAGAAATAAGTGATGGATAAGCAACTCCGGCAACTCCAGCATGTAAAACAAAAATTCCAATAGCATTACCAGCAACATTAATAATATTCATTAAAAAAGATACATAAACAACTATATTAGCCTTAGACATACTTCTAAATAACCCAGCGCAGCTATTATATATAGCTAATGCTGGAAATGAAAAAGCAGAAATAATTAAATATGTAAGACAGGCACTCATAACATCACTTTCAACATCACCAAATAATAATGTTAATAGTTGTTCTCTTAAAAGGATGGCAAATAACATTAAGAAAACTGAAATTACAGTAGTAATCATTACTAATTGGCTTGCAGCAAGGTTACCATTTTTTTGATCTTTGTTACCAATATATTGACTAGCAACAACGGCACCGCCTGATGCTAAAGCATTAAAAATATAAAGAAAAACGTTATTAAGCTGATTGACTAAACTAACGCCGGAAACAGCTGCCTCGCCAGCATAACTAACCATTAGAGTGTCGGCAATTCCTACAAGTAGTACTAATAATTGTTCAATAATTAAAGGAATAATTAAATTTTTTAAATTCTTGTTAGTAAATATTTGTCTTTGTTTAGATATTTGTATTTTTGGCTCGATTATATTGATCATTAAATTCCTCCTTTAGTGTAAATTTATCATACATCTTAAAGTAAACTATAAGTCAAGGATAAAAAAAGAGATGATACAAATCATCTCTTAATAATTAATCTGATAAATCTTCTCCATTAGAAGCAATAACTTTTTTATACCAGTAGAAAGAATCTTTACGATAACGATCTAAAGTTTTTAAATCAAATTCATCACGGTCAACATAAATGAATCCATAACGTTTAACCATACCTTCATGAGTAGAAATTAAGTCGATTGCAGACCAAGGGCAATATCCCATCATTTCAACCCCATCAGAAATGGCAAGTTTAATTTGTTCAATATGATCACGTAAATATTTAATACGATATTGGTCATGAACTTTACCATCTTCAGTTAACTTATCATAAGCTCCAAGACCATTTTCAGTAACGATCATTGGTAAACGATAACGAGAATACATTTCTCTCATAGTTGCTCTAAATCCCATAGGGTCAATTTCCCAACCAAATTCAGTTGTTGGTAAATATGGGTTTTTATAACCACGATAGAAACCAGCTTCACCACGTGCAGTTTGTTGGTCAGCACCTGGATCAATTTCTTCAGTTCCATCACTAGCTTCACAAGTTGCAGTATTATAATAGTTAAATCCAATAAAATCAGGATGTCCATTAGCTAATGCTTCCGCATCACCAGGAGCAAAAGCAGGACAAGCATCATGTTCTTCTAAATAAGCCCATACTAAGTTATTATATTTACCATATACAGCCATGTCTAAGTATAACCAGTTTCTAATAGCGTTATAGTTTTGAGCGGCTAAAATATCTTCAGGTTTACAAGATGCAGGATATACTAGTGAAATATTTGGAGCTGGACCAATTTTAGCTCCAGGAAGCATTTCATGACATAATGCCATTGCTTTAGCTTGAGCTACTAACATATGATGGTTTTGTTGATAAACTTCTTTAGTAACATTTGTACATCCCTCAGGAATTGAAAGAGTACCAATTACTGGACCAACTAATGTTAACATATTTTGTTCATTGATAGTTAACCAGTATTTTACACGGTCACCAAAGTTTTCAAACATAACTTTAGCAAAGTTGACAAACCAGTCAACTGATTCTGGATTAGACCAGCTTCCTCTTTCATCTAATGCAGCAGGCATATCGAAGTGGAACATAGTTACTAATGGCTCGATGTTATATTTTAAACATTCATTAATAACATTATTATAGTATTCGATACCTTTTGGATTAACTTCTCCAGTACCTTGAGGTAAGATTCTTGTCCAGGCAATTGAAAAACGATAAGTTTTAAATCCCATTTCAGCCATTAAAGCAATATCTTCTTTATAACGATGATAATGATCAGCACATACTGTTAAATCTGAAGTTCCTTCAGGTACTTTTTTAACATCTTGGCATGATGGCCCTTTACCATCTTCTAAGTTAGCTCCTTCTACTTGGTAAGCTGATGTAGAAGCACCCCATAAAAAATCTTTAGGGAATGGTTTTAATTTTTTGTGTAACATCTTTTTTATTTTCCTCCTCATTATTTATGTCATATAAATTAATTATACTTTAAACTAAAAATAATTGAAACCGTTTTACAAAATATGAAAACTAAGACTTTAATAAGATAGCTTACCAATTTAGACAAATTATGTACTCATCAATCTGTATACTATTTAAAGCATAAACTATTTATCTTTACATATATATAAATAGTTAATGTGTTTAGGTACAAAGGAGGACATAAAATGCATTTAAAACCATTATTTCTACTATTATCAATAGATTTAGGTTTATTAGCATTAACAATAACAATTAGATTTTTTATTTATCCAATTTATTGCTGGAGTAAAGTTAAAATAAAGGAAAAGAAAAATCATGAAATAGAAAAGACTATTGAAATAAAAAAAGAAGAATTACAAGTATCTAAACAACATAAATTAATTCTAAAAAAATGAAGGGAGTTATTTGAATGTGTAATTTACAGGTTAAAAAGCAGTATTTTGATAAAATCTGTAATGGTAGTATAAAACACTTAATTGTTTGTAAAGAAGAAGGTATCCAAGTAGGCGATTGTATTTCTTTGTGGACTCATGATCATCATCGTTGTGTTGTAAAAGTTGAATATATTGATTGCGAAGGGTCACAGTTAGCTGAGGATTATTGTATTGTAAAAGTTGAAAAAGTATAAAAAGCCCTTATTGAAGGGCTTCCCATTGTTCTAATAAATCATTTAACTGGTTTTCTAGATCAGTTATTTGATCACTAATCTGATTATATTTTTGATAATCGTTAACAACTTCGTCGCTATGTAATTCATTAGTAAGATCATTGATTTGTTGTTCTAAAGTAGAAATTTGATTTTCTACTTTTTTTATTTTATTTTGCTGTTTACGATACATAGCATTTTGCTGTTTCATATTGAGATAATCAGTATTTTCTTTTTTTACTGGTTTTATGGCTATTTTATGACTGATATATAAATCATAATTACCATCATAACTAATTGCTTTATTATTAGTAAGTTCAATAACCCTAGTAGCTACTTTATTTATAAAATAGCGGTCATGGCTAATAAAGAAGATTGTTCCTTCAAATTGATTTAAAGCATCTTCAAGTACCTCTTTTGAAGCAATATCTAGATGGTTGGTTGGTTCATCGAGAATTAAAAAGTTTGCTTGTTTCAATAAAATGCTAGTTAAAACAACACGGCTTTTTTCACCACCTGATAATAAAGATATTTCTTTAAAAACATCTTCACCTTTAAAATTAAATAACGCTAAACTGTTTCTAATTTCAGTGTTGGTCATATTTGGGAAATTATCACTAATTTCATCAAAAATAGTTTTATTTAAAGATAAGGTACTATGTTCTTGATCATAATAAGCTACATCTACTTTACTACCAAATTTAATTTTTCCCTGGTAGGGGATAATTTGATTTAATATTGTTTTAAATAATGTTGTTTTTCCAATCCCGTTATCACCAACTAAGGCTACTCGTTCTTGTTTTTTGATATCAATATTGATGTTTTGAAATAATGGTTCTTCAAATCTTACTGCTAAATCTTCTATTTTCAAGACATCAAAACCAGATTCACGTTTAGGTTTAAAATTAATAGTAATTGTATCTGGTAAGTTTTCTGGTTTTTCAATTAATTCCATCTTAGCTAATTGTTTTTCTTTAGATTCAGCTCGTTTAACTTGTTTTTCACGATTATATGATTTTAAAGTATCAATACTTTCTTGAATCCGTTTGATTTCTCGCTGTTGATTAATATAGTGTTTTAAATCAATAGCTCGTTGTTGTTTTTTTAATGATGAATATTCATCATATTTACATTTATATGTTTTTGCTTTACCATTTTCAATTTCAACGATTTTGTTAGAAATCTGATCAATAAAATAACGGTCGTGACTAACAACGACAATTGCATTAGGATAACTTTTTAAATAGTTTTCTAAAAAAGTAATTGCACTATTATCTAAATGGTTAGTTGGTTCATCTAATAATAACAGCTTTGGCTCTTGTAACAATATTTTCGCTAAAGCTAGTCGCGTTTTTTGACCACCAGATAGTATTTTAACTGGATCATCAAATTCATCTTCACTAAATCCTAATCCTTTTAAAACACCAGTGACCTTACTTGGATAACTATAACCGTTTTGATCATTAAATTGTTGCATTAAACGGTCATATTCTTCTAAAATCTGTTTACTGTGGTTATCAGCCATTATTGCTTCTAACTCTCTTAATCGCTCTTCAATTACCATTAAAGGTTTAAAAACATCCAAAGCACTTTGATAAACAGTACTGTTGATATCTAAATCATGCTGTTGTTTTAAATACCCTAAAGTTAAATCTTTGTTACTAAAAAGATTACCGCCATCATATTCTTCTTCACCAGCTATTATTTTTAAAATAGTAGTTTTACCAGCGCCATTGACCCCAATAATAGCAATTTTATCATGATTATCAACTTTAAATGTAATATCTTTTAATAATGGTATTCCTTGAAAAGATTTTTTTATATTCGAACATTCTATCAACATATTTATCACCGCTAGTAATTCTAACATATTTTAATAATTATTTATAGTCAACATCACTAGCTAAATCATTAGATTTAATAAGATCTTCTAAAGTATATGTTTCTAAATAATCATTAATAAGTTTATTTAATCCTTCATAAAAAGAAATTGTAGGACAAGATTTAAAGCGAGGACATTTATTTACTGGATCTTCTAAGCATGTAACACAGGCAATCGGTCCTTCAAGAACAGTTAAAATATCTTTTGCAGTGTACTCACTAGGCTTTTTAGTAAGTGAATAACCCCCATGAGAACCACGAGTACTTTTAATTAATTTATGTTTAGTTAGTGGTTTTACAATCTGTTCCAAATATTTAATGGAAATATCCTGTCTTTTAGAAATATCTTTTAAAGAAATGTTTCCTTCATCTTGATGAATTGCCAGATCAATCATTAAACGTAAAGCATAGCGACCCCTAGTTGAAATTTTCATGCTTAATCACCTCAAATTCAATATATCATGATTATTATCATTTGTCATGACTGCTTTTAGATTTATAAAAATTAAGAAATAAATGTTTTAAAAAAGTGTCTTTTATAATTGTATTATAGCCATTATGTAAATAATAAATATATGATTAATTATTATTAAAATATCTTCTTTTAAAATTTTGTTTTAAGGGTTGTAATAAATATTGTTTTTTTGTATAATTGTATGCAACATTGAATGATTGGGGGTATAATCGTTATGGGTATGAATTTAGCATACAAAATTTTAAGCAGTAAACTTAAAGACGGAAAATTAGTTCCCGGAGAACAAATTGGAATTCAAATAGATCAAACATTGACTCAAGACTCGACTGGGACAATGGCATATTTACAATTAGAAGCGATGAATATTAAGCATGTTGCAGTTGAAAAAGCAGTGGCTTATATTGATCATAATATGTTACAAACTGGATTTGAAAATATGGATGATCATGAGTTTATTCGTAGTGTAGCCAAAAAACATGGAATCACTTTTTCAAAACCAGGTAATGGTGTATGCCATCAATTACAGTTAGAAAATTTCGCAAAACCAGGTAAGACATTAGTTGGTTCTGATTCACATACACCAACTTGTGGTGCCATGGCAATGATTGCCATTGGTGCAGGTGGTCTAGATGTTGCAGTGGCAATGGCAACTGGAAAATATTATTTACAATGTCCAAGTGTGGTTAAGGTTAACTTAACCGGTACTAAAACACCATGGGTTAGTGCTAAAGATATTATCTTATATATATTAAAGCAGTTAACAGTTAAAGGTGGGGTCAATAAAATTATTGAATATACAGGTGATGGAATTGCATCTCTTTCTTTAACCGATCGAGCTACTATTTGTAATATGGGGGCAGAACTTGGAGCAACTACTTCAATTTTCCCAACCGATGAGCGAACTAAAGAATATTTGATTCAACAAGGTAGAGAAGAAGATTATATTGAAATGAAAGCTGATGAAGATGCAACATATGATCAAGAATTAACAGTTGATTTAAGTACATTAGTGCCAATGACTGCTAAGCCACATAGTCCTGATGCGGTAGTACCAGTTCAAGAATTAGAAGGAATGAAAATTAATCAGGTTGTAATTGGAAGCTGTACTAATTCATCATTTGCCGATATGATGAAAGCGGCTAAGATTTTAAAAGGTCATAAAGTAGCTGATCATGTGTCGTTAGTTATTGCACCAGGATCTAGTTCAATTTTAGCAATGTTATCAAAAAATGGTGCTTTAGCTGATATGATTCAAGCTGGTGCTAGAATTTTAGAATGTGGTTGTGGTCCTTGTATTGGTATGGGACAAGCACCACTTTCAAAAGGGGTTTCTTTAAGAACGATTAATCGTAACTTTAAAGGACGTTCTGGTACTAATGATGCTAGTGTTTATTTAGTATCACCAGAAATAGCTGCTTTAAGTGCTATTAAAGGATATTTATCACAAGAATTTGAAGATGATATGTATTTAGATGAAGTACCAAATACACCTTTTATTAAAAATCAGAATTTCTTTATTGACGAATATGATGAAAATAATGTAGTTTATATGGGGCCTAATATTAAGCCGGTTCCTCGTGGTGAAAAGATTAGCGATGAAATTAGTGGTAAAGTTGTATTAAAAGTCGGTGATAATATTTCTACTGATCATATTGTTCCTTCAGATAGTAAGTTGTTACCATATCGTTCAAATGTACCACATCTAGCTAAATATTCATTTAGTAAAGTAGATCCAGAATTTTATGATCGTGCTATAAAAAATAATGGTGGTTTTATTGTCGGTGGCGATAATTATGGTCAGGGAAGTTCTCGTGAACATGCAGCTTTAGTTCCTAATTATTTAAAAATAAAAGCTATTTTTGCAGTATCATTTGCACGTATCCATCGCTCTAATTTAATAAATAATGGTATTTTACCATTAGTAATTGAAGCTAAGGATCAAGATTTCTTTAATGATCACGATACTTATAAAATTGTTAATATTAAAGAAGTTGTAGCTAATAATGGTTTTGTTAAAGTAATTAATGAAAAAACTAATGATTATATTGAAGCCAAATTAACACTATCACCTCGTGAAAAGGTAATGATTAATTATGGTGGGTTATTAAATGCAATTAAAGAATTGGGTGGTGATTTTTAATGAAGGCAGTTTTAATTCCTGGTGATGGAATTGGTAAAGAGATTTCTAAAAGTGTTGTTGATGTAAGTAAAGCGATGAATTTAGATATCGAATGGTTAGAATACCAGGCTGGTGCTGAATATGCTGCTAAAACTAAAGAGGTTTTTGAACCCGGTTTAGTTGATGCCATTAAAAAATATAAATGGGCTTTAAAAGGACCTACTGCAACACCGATAGGAACGGGATTTAGAAGTGTAAATGTTGCTTTAAGACAACAGTTTGCAACTTATGCAAATGTTAGACCAATCAAATCTTTTAAAGGAATTGATTCACGTTATGAAAATATTGATTTAGTAATCATTCGTGAAAATACAGAAGATTTATATAAAGGGATTGAATATATGATTAATCCTGATATGGCCAACGGTGTTAAGTTAATTACTCGCGGTGCTAGTGAAAAAATATGCCGTTATGCTTTTGAGTATGCTAAAAATAATGGACGAAAAAAAGTCACTGCAATTCATAAAGCTAATATTATGAAATATACTGATGGATTATTTTTAGAAGCTTTTAGAGATGTAGCTAAAGATTATCCAGAAATTGAAACCCAAGAAGTGATAGTCGATAATATGTGTATGCAATTAGTTATTCGTCCAGAAACGTTTGATGTATTAGTAGCACCAAATTTATATGGTGATATCGTATCTGATTTATGTGCAGGATTAGTAGGTGGATTAGGTTTTGCTCCTAGTGGTAATATTGGTGATGAGTATCAAATCTATGAAGCGGTTCATGGTAGTGCGCCTGATATTGCTGGTAAAGGAATTGCCAATCCAAGTGCTTTATTATTAGCTTTTGCATTAATGCTTGAAGCGTTAGGGAAATTAGAAGAGGCAAATAAATTGCGGGATGCTTTAGCTGCAGTTGTTGCTGATAAGAAAGTAATTACTCCTGATATTGGCGGTAAGGCAACAACAGAGCAATTTACAGCAGCAATAATTGAAAAGTTGAGGTAAGTTATGGCAAAGAATATCTTAGAAAATACGGGACATGGTTCGTTAGGGAATAAGATTTTTAATGTTTTAAGAGATAAAATATTAAATGAAGAATATGTTAAAGGACAAAAGTTAAATGAGGTAGCATTAGCTAAACAGTTAAATATTTCCAGAACACCAATTAGAGAGGCTTTAAAACAATTAGAGTTAGAAGGGTTAGTAAAAAGTATTCCTAATAAAGGTGTTTATGTACTAGGGTTTTCACATCGAGATATTGATGATATGTTAGAAATTCGATATGCCTTAGAAGGTTTAGCTATACAATTAGCAATTGAAAGAATAAATGATGAGCAGTTAGAAAAGATCAAAGAAGTTTATGATTTAATGGAATTTTATGCTGGTAAAAATGATCAGGAAAAATTCAATGAACTTAATATTGCTTTTCATGAAGCAATCTACTGCTGTACACAATCGAAATACTTTGAACAATTACTATCAGATATAAATTATTATATTCATGTAACTTCAAGACATTCGATCAAACAGCCTGATCGTTTAATTTCAGCAGCTCAGGAACATCGCGAAATTTATGAAGCAATTGTTGCTCGTGATAAAGAATTAGCTAAAGAAAAGATTCAAAAGCATATTCGTAAAACTCAAATGTTAGTACGAACTTATTATGAAAATAAAGCTAAGGAAGAAAATGCAAGTGAAGAATAAGTAAGACGATAAGGTCTTACTTATTTTTATAATAAAAAGTGGTATGAGCTGACCCATAGGGTCGAGTTCACTACCACTCTTTAATAATTCCTTTAATTAATGTTGCAAAGTTTTTTTCTGATTTTTCGGCAATTTCAATTACTTCATCATGACTTAGTTCTTGGCTTGATAATCCTGCAGCTTTATTAGTGATTAATGAGATGCCTAAAGTTTTCATATTACAATGACGGGCTACAATAGCTTCAGGAATTGTTGACATTCCTACAGCATCAGCACCTAAAACTTTTAAAGCTCTAATTTCAGCTGGTGTTTCATACATTGGCCCTTGGCAATAAGCATAAACACCATCTTTTAAAATAATATCATTTTCATCAGCTACTTTATGAGCAAGTTCACCAATTTCTTCATTATAAGCTTCACACATATCAGGGAAGCGAGGACCAAATTCGTCTAAATTAGGACCTCTTAATGGACTATCCATAAATAGACTAATATGATCTTTAATCAACATTAATTGACCAGGATTTAAGTCTTCACGAATACCGCCACATGCATTTGTTAAGATTAAATTTTCAATACCTAATCTTTTAAAGACTCTAATTGGTAAAGTGACAATTTGCATATCATTTCCTTCATAATAATGGAAGCGGCCTTTCATGGCTATGACAGTTTTACCTTCTAATGAACCAATAACTAATTTACCAATATGGCCTTTTAAATTAGTTAAAGGAAAGTGGGGGATATCGCGGTAATCCAATTCAATTGGGTTTTTGATTTCATCAACTAGATGCCCTAAACCAGAGCCTAAAATAATCGCAAGATCAATTTTACCATGATATTGCGACTTGATGTAATCAGTAGCTTCATTGATTTTAATGTGCATACATTATACCTCCTGCTTTCAATTATAGCATAAACTTATTAAATGTATTATAATGAAAGTACAAAAAACTAAAGATTATTGGTTTTTAAAATAATAATGGCTTTAAAATACTAAAATATGGTTTACATTAAGTAGTTATAATCGTTTTTAGTTTTTTTAACATAAGGAGTGATAATATGGATCGATCAACTTATCAATTAAATCAAACAAAACTACGTGATAGCAAAGTATTTCGTGATGCGATTCATAATTATATCCATGTTGACCAGCCAGTTATTTTAGATTTAATAAATTCTAAAGAAATGCAACGTCTTAGAAGAATAAAACAATTAGGTGGTGTTCATCAGGTTTATCAAAGTGCTGAGCATTCACGCTTTTGTCATTCATTAGGTGTTTATTATGTCGTAAGAAAAATGATATTCAATAGTGCTATTGGTCAGGCATTATGCGATTATGATAAATTAGTAGTCATGTGTGCAGCTTTATTACATGATATTGGTCATGGACCTTTTTCACATTGTTTTGAAGAAGTATATCAAATAAAACATGAAGACTATACAGTTAAAATAATCAATGGTCAAAGCGAGGTCCATCAAATCCTGGAAAATTTTAATAAAGGTTTTGCTAAAGAGGTAAGTAGTGTTATTGAAAAAAGACACCCTAATAAGATTTTGGTTCAAATGGTATCCAGTCAGTTAGATGGAGATCGAATGGATTATTTACTTAGGGATTCTTATTTTACCGGAACTACTTATGGCCATTTTGATATGGCTAGGATCTTAAGGGTGATGCAAGTATATGATGGAAAAATTGTATTTAAAGAAGCTGGAGTTCAAGCTATCGAAAATTATATCTTAGCGCGCTATCATATGTATTGGCAAGTATATTATCATCCAACAAGTCGCAGTTATGAACAGCTATTGATGAGTATTTTTAGAAGAATCAAAGATCTTTATGATTCTGGTTATCAATTTGGTGATATTAACTATTTATTGCCTTTTTTAAAAGGAAATGTTAGTGAACAAGATTATGTTAAATTAGATGAAAGTATCATATTATATTATTTTATGGTATTTACTGAGGGTAAAGATACTATTTTAGCGGATTTGTGTAATCGTTTTTTAAATCGGAAATTATTTAGTTATCGTGATTATAATAATGAAGATGATTTATGTGATGTAAAAGATTATGTTTTAAAGTGTGGTTATGATCTGCGGTATTATCTTGTTTTTGATGATCAAAAACAAATACCATATCTTTATTATGGTAATAGTGATGATATAAGTGAAATTGAAATTCTAGTTGATGGTAAACTAAAATTTTTACCCGAGGTTTCAGAAATTGTAGGGGCAATAATTAAATCAAAAAATAATAAAGATGATCGTAAAATATTTTATCCCGAAGTATAAACTTCGGGATATTTATTATTCCTTTTTAAACCAGTAGACTAAACCATTTTCATCATTTTCACCAGTTAGTGGATTTATGGCGATTTGTTGTAAAGAAGAAGTTGGCTGATACCAGTTAACTTCCTTGATTTTATTAGTGTATTGTAAAACATCAACGACGGTTTTTTTAGCGACTGTTTTATCATTAGTCGTAGTCATTTTACGATTATCATCATAACCTACCCAGCTAGCAACTAATACTTCAGGATTATAAGCGACCGCTAAATTATCAACATCGGTACTCCCAGTTTTACAAGCATTAATATTATCTAATTGATAACCAGCCATCGTAGCTTGTAAGTAGGTACTAAAAGTATCATTAAAAGTAGAAGTTAATAGTTGTGATAAAACAAGACAAGTATCCTGATTAAGCATTTTTTGATCTTCACGTTCGTGTTCATATAATACTTCACCGGCAGCGTTAGTAATTTTTTCAATCATATATAAATGATTATAGGTTCCTTCGCTAGCAAGACAGTTATACATATTAGCTAGATTGTAAATATTAGTATTTAAGGTTCCCAGGGCTAGAGAAGCATTAGCTTCAACATTGTCGATACCAAATTTTTTAATTAAGGCGGCTAAATTCTCTTCTCCTAAAAATAAATGGGTTTTAACAGCATAGATATTATCAGATACTGCAATAGCCTGAGCAAGAGTAATATCATCATAAGCATATTTGTCATTAAAATTACCAGGACTATAGGTAGTATTATCATCAAGTTTAAAAGTTGTTGGCTCACATAAAAAAGTGGTTGTTGGGGTAAAGCCGTTTTCTAATGCTAGATAATAAAGCAATGGTTTAATTGTACTGCCGATTTGTCGATTGGTCTGGGTAGCTCGGTTATATTGGGATTGAGCATAATCTTTACCACCAATTAAAGCTAGTACTTTACTAGTATAAGGCTCAACAACAATACTAGCGGTTTCTACTTCACTATCTTGAGTGTATTCTTTAGCACTTTTAGTGATTATATCTTGATAGCCTTGATCAAAGGTAGTATAAACATTTAATCCTTGATTTAAATAAGTATTATTATAGAAACCAAGTGCTTCCAATTCTTCGATAACGGCATCTTTATAATAATTATTATCAATATTTTCATCAACTTGGTGTTCTTTAGCTAAGTTTAAATCACTATTTAAAACTCGCTGTTTTTCATTTTCCGTAATATTACCACAATCAATTAACGCATCTAAGACTAAACTTTGTCTTTTTCTAGCGGCAGTTTCATCATTTAAAGGCGAATAATAAGTTGGTCCATTAATTACTCCTGCCAACATGCTGCTTTCATTTAAATCAAGATTTTTAGCACTTTTACCATAGAAATACTGTGCGGCATTTTCAATGCCATAGATACCATGGCCAAAATAAACATTATTTACATATCCTTCAAGAATTTCATCTTTAGTTAAATGAGTTTCCAATTGCATTGTTAAAAAGGCTTCTTTTATTTTTCTAGACCAGGACTTTTCGTTTGTTAAATAGAGCAAACGTGCATATTGTTGAGTAATTGTACTTGCTCCTTGGGATTTATCCTGATTGATTAAATTAACTTTTATTGCTCTTGCAATACCAATTGGATCAAAACCACGATGTTGATAGAAATGCTGATCTTCAATAGCAACAATACTTTCTAAAAAATAATCACTAACGTTATCTAAAGTAACATAATGACCAGCATAATCATTAATAGATTGATAGAAAATATCTTGATTGTCGTCATAGAGTTTTAAGTATCGATTTTTATTTAAATCTGGTTCACCCATACAGTATGCAACTAAATAAAGTGAAAGAACAAAGGTAACTAAACTAGCAGCTATGATTACAAAGATTTTTATGACTTTTTTCATTTATTTGATCACCAAAAGTATTCTTGACGCTTTTGTGTTATAATATGCACTGATTAAATAGAAAAGAAAGATGGGATACGATGAAAAAATTAATTAAATTAAATTATCATAGTGTTTTTAAATATGAAAATGATAAAGAATCATTTAAGTATAATGGTGCTGCTTTTTTAGAAGAGTTAGATGATAAGACGATTATTAGTTATGAAGATAAAACTAAAATTAAATTTATTTTAAAAAAGGATGAAGTTTTTTTACATAATGATGCAAGTGTTTTGCACTTACATAAAAATCGAGTTATACTAAACCATTATCAAACAGAATATGGTATTTTAAAACTACAAACAAGATTAATTAATTATGAATATGATAATACTATCAAAATAAAGTATGCTTTATATGATGGTATGAATTTAATAAGTGAGGTTTATATTTTATTGAATTATCAGATTTTGGAGAATTAGAAATGAAAATTTTAAAGCTTTTACAAAATCGAATCTTTGTATCGGTTACCTTAATATTATTACAGATTATTTTAATTTTTTTATTCATGCAGTTTATCTTTTTAGATGCTAAGGCATTAAGATTTTGTTCGATGATTATTAGTGCTTTAGTAACGTTATATATTATTAATAAAGATGACGATGATCCTAATTATAAAATAATCTGGTTAATTCCTATTTTGGTTTTTCCCGTTTTTGGTGGTTTATTGTATTTAGTTTTTGGTAATAAAAAACCGGCTAAAAAATTACAGGAAGCATATCGAAAACAAGATCAGGCGGTTAAACCATATCGTTATTTTAATGAAGTTCATAAAACAATTGGTGATGAGGTAGTTAGGGGCCAAGTAAATTATATTGTTGATGAGCAGTTTCCGGTTTATAAAAATAGTGAGGTAAAGTATTATTCTTTAGGTGACAACGCCTTTCCTGATTTATTAGATGAATTAAAAAAAGCCAAGTATTTTATTTTTATGGAGTATTTTATTGTCGAAGAAGGGGAAATGTTTAATCAGGTATTAGAAATCTTAAAGCAAAAAGTTAAAGACGGTGTCGAAGTTCGTTTTATGTATGATGATATGGGTTCTTTAACGATGCTGCCATATCACTATTATAAAAAACTAGAAGAATATGGTATTAAATGTATTGCGTTTAACCATGTTGTACCGTTACTTTCTATTGTAATGAACAATCGTGACCACCGTAAAATTACGGTTATTGATGGAAATGTAGGTTTTAATGGTGGTTTTAATTTAGCGGATGAGTATATTAATGCTAAAGTTAAATATGGTCATTGGAAAGATACTGGTGTTATGATTAAAGGTGAAGCAGTCTGGAATTTAACGCTAATGTTTTTAACGACCTGGAATGCTTCGTTAAATCAAACCGAAGATTATGATCGTTATCATCCACGTCATTATCCTTTGCCTGATATTAAACCAAGCGGATATATTTTACCATATGGTGATTCACCGCTTGATGATAAGCCGGTTGGTAAAAATGTGTATTTAAATATTATCAATCAAGCTCAGCGCTACTTATATATTTATACCCCTTATTTAATTATTAATGATGAGTTAAAAAATGCATTATGCTTAGCGGTATTACGTGGTGTTGATGTTCGAATTGTTACCCCAGGGATCCCGGATAAAAAAACGGTATTTAAAGTAACTCGTTCTTATTATGAGCCTTTAGTATTAGGCGGTGTTAAAATATATGAGTATACTCCTGGTTTTATGCATGGTAAAAATTTTGTTTGCGATGATAAGATTGCTACCGTAGGTACTATTAATTTAGATTATCGTAGCTTGTATTTACATTTTGAATGTGGTGTATATATGTATGATGTTGCGGCCATTAAGGATATTAAAGAAGATTTTTTAAATACAATTGAACTTAGTAAAGAAATTACTTATGATGATGTTTTAAGAGGCCGATTTAGAGGCTGGTTTGAAGCAATATTAAGATTATTTGCACCATTATTATAAATGGATTAGTTAATAATAGGAAGAATTGAAAAAGTATTCAATTCTTTTTATTTGGGTGTTTAAAAATTACTCTTGATTAATTTTATTTCAATGATATTATTTTACAGTAGATTTGTGATAAAATTTTTTAAAAACATTGACTTAATGAGGGTTTAATGGTAATTTAATGAAGATATGTAAAAAGATTAAAGGAGGACAATAATGGCAGTTAATAAAATAGAAGCAACTTTAAAAGAAACGTTGAAACAAGCGATAATTTCGTGTGGTTTTGTTGAAGAATATGATCAAAATAGTATTGTAATTGAAATTCCTAAAGATAAAGCTCATGGGGACTATTCAACAAATTTAGCGATGCAATTAACAAAATTATTAAAACGCAATCCACGACAAATTGCTCAAGAAATAGTAGATGCAATTGATAAAGATAAAGCTCAAATTGAAAAAATTGAAATTGCTGGACCGGGGTTTATTAATCTGTTTTTAGCTAAAGATGCGATGACATCAATAATAAAAGAAGTTTTAACAGAAAAAGAAGCTTATGGTAGAAGCAATTATGGAAATGGAACTAAATATAATGTTGAATTTGTATCTGCCAACCCAACAGGAGATTTACATTTAGGACATGCTAAAGGAGCAGCGGTTGGAGATAGTATTTGTAGAATCATGTCGGCTGCTGGCTATGATGTAACTAGAGAATATTATATCAATGATGCTGGTAATCAGATTTATAATTTAGCGTTATCTTTATATGCTCGTTATCGTCAAGCTTTTAATCTAGAAGCACAAATGCCTGAAGATGGTTATTATGGTCAAGATGTTAAAGATATTGCCGTAAAGATAAAAGAAAGCGAAGGCGATAAGTATTTAAATATGCCAGAAGATGAAGCGATTGCTTTCTTTAGAAAAAAAGGAACTGAATATGAATTACAAAAAATCAAAGATATTTTAAAACAATTTAGAGTATCATTTGATGTTTGGTTTTCAGAAACTTCATTATATGAAGATAATTGCGTTGTTCCAACTGTCGAAAAATTAAAAGCAGCTGGATATACTTATGAAAGTGATGGTGCTTTATGGTTTAAATCAACTGAATTTGGGGATGATAAAGACCGTGTTTTAATAAAAAGTGATGGTAGCTATACATATTTAACACCAGATATTGCTTATCATTTAAATAAACTTGATCGTGGATATGAATATTTAGTAGACTTATTTGGAGCTGATCATCATGGTTATATTAATCGAATGAAAGCCGCTATTCAAGCATTAGGATATAATGCTGATCAATTAAATATTGATATTATTCAAATGGTTAGAATGATGAATAATGGTGAACCAGTTAAAATGTCTAAAAGGACTGGTAATGCGGTAACGATTCAAGACTTAATTGATGAAATTGGTGTTGATGCTACACGTTATTTCTTTGTATCTAAAGCAGCAAATACAACTTTTGATTTTGACCTTGCCCTTGCAAAATCTAAGTCAAATGAAAATCCAGTATATTATGCTCAATATGCTCATGCTAGAATGTGTTCAATTAAAGCTCAAGCAGCTAAATTGAATTTAGAATATAGTGATCATTATGAATTGCTTGTAAATCCAAAGGAAATTGAACTTGTTAAGCATATTAATGAATTTAGAAACATAGTTATAGATAGTGCGGTAAATAGAACACCACATAAAATTGCAAATTATATTCAACGTTTAGCACAATTATTCCATAGTTTCTATAATGAATGTTATGTAATCGATAAAGATAATCTTGAATTAAGTAAACAGAGATTAGCATTGGTAGAAGCTAGTAGAATTACACTTGCAAATGCATTAAACTTAATTGGTGTTACCGCTCCAGAAAAGATGTAGGAGGATAGGTTAAATGGATAGTATGGATAAATATCGTGATATGTCAATGGTAGATGTTGCTTTTGAATTAATGTCAAAGAAAAAATCTGCAGTTAACTTCTTTAAGTTATGGGAAGAAGTTTGTCAGATGAAAAAATTTGATGAACAGCAACAAGCAGATAAAGAATCATTATTTTATACAAATATTACTTTAGATGGTCGTTTTATTACTGTAGGAGAAAATGCCTGGGATTTAAGAAGCCGTCATAAATTTAGTGATGTTCATATCGATATGAATGATATTTATAGCGATGATGAAGAAGATGATTCTGAAGAACCAGAAGATGATGTTGATTCTACAATTGAAGATGATTATAACTAGGGATTGAAGACAGATAAGAAAATAATTTCTTATCTGTTTTTTTAAATGCTATAATATAATTAAAAAGGAGGAACGAAAAATGAAGTATTCACAAAACGGGAAAGAATATCATCTTGATATTAAAAAAGGTGATGTTGGAAAATATGTTATCTTACCAGGAGATCCTAAACGCTGTCAAAAAATTGCCCAGTATTTTGATGATCCTCAATTAATAGCAGATAATCGTGAATATGTAACTTATACAGGATATCTCGATGGCATTAAAGTAAGTGTTACTTCAACTGGTATCGGTGGACCATCAACTGCGATTGCTATTGAAGAGTTAGTTAAATCAGGAGCAGATACCTTTATTAGAGTCGGGACATGTGGCGGTATGGAAATAGATGTAAAAAGCGGTGATATTGTTATTGCTTCTGGGGCTATTAGACAAGAAGGGACTAGTAAAGAATATGCACCAATTGAATTTCCAGCTGTTGGTAACTACACTATAATTAATGCTCTAGTAGATAGTGCTAAAAAAATGAAGAATATTAATTATCATGTTGGTGTTGTTCATTCTAAAGATTCTTTTTATGGACAGCATGATCCTTCAAGCAAGCCAGTAAGTTATGAATTAGAAAATAAATGGGAAGCCTGGTTAAGATTAGGGACATTGGCTTCAGAAATGGAAACAGCGGCTTTATACACAGTTTCTAGTTATTTAAAAGTTCGTAGTGCTACTGTACTTTTAGTTGTGGCTAATCAAGAACGAGAAAAAAAAGGATTAGATAATCCGGTTGTTCGTGATACTGATAAAGCTATTAAAGTAGCTATCGAAGCAATTAAATTATTAATTAAGCAAGATAAATTGGAGAGTGAATAATGATTCGAGAAGTAAAAGCTAGTGATTATCCAGCGATTGCGAAAGTTATGATGCGTGCTTTTGCTAATCCACCATGGAATGAAGATTGGGACTATTCAAGAGCGTATCAACGAATAGAACAACTAGATGATGGTAAGTATACTAGATGTTATGTTTATGAAGAAAATGAAAAAATCATCGGTGTTTTATGTGGAAAGTTAATTACTTATGTTAATGATTTAGAATTGATGATAGAGGATTGTTATATTGATCCTGATTATCAACGATTAGGAATTGGCGGTAAGTTGATGCAAGGGGTTGTTGATAGATTAAAAGAAGTAGATGCTTTTACCCTGCTTACTGGTCAAGGATTTTATAGTGTTGATTTTTATTTGAAAAATGGTTTTAAAATTGATAATAACTTAGTTTTAATGCGTAAAGAGTTAAAATAAATGCCATGGGGTTACCATGGCATAAATGTTTTTAAAGATGCTAGTAAAGTTAACCGATTATTTCATCTATCAAACCGTATTCTAAAGCTTCTATAGGTTCTAAGAAAAAATCACGGTCAGTATCAGATTTAATTTTAGCTAAAGGCTGGTTAGTGTTTTGACTAAGAATTTTATTTAATTTTTCTTTTTGTTTTAAAATTCGCTTAGCGCTAATTTCGATATCGCTTGCTTGACCTTCATAAGCGCCTAGTGGCTGATGAATCATGATTTCACTATTTGGCAGACTGCATCTTTTTCCTTTAGCACCGGCACTAAGTAAAAAAGCGGCCATACTAGCTGCCATTCCAATAACGATTGTAGATACATCACATTTAATAAAATTCATTGTATCATAGATAGCAAACCCAGCATTGATACTACCGCCTGGTGAGTTAATATACATATATATATCAGCAGTGTTATCAAGCGATTCTAAATATAATAGCTGTCCTACGATACTGCTTGCCATTTTATCATCAATGGTGCCAGTTAAAAGTATTATTCGATCTTCTAAAAGACGAGAATATATATCATAAGCATATTCACGCTGATTTGTTTTTTCAATTACTGTTGGGACTAAGTGCATTATTTAACCTCCTGTAATAAAGTATAGTTATTTAATTAGTAATTATTCATTTTTAATAAAGATTTTGATTAAGATTATTATTAATATTAAGTTTTTTATAAAATTTTGTAAGTTTTGAAAAAAAGATAGCAAAGATTAATTTTTGCTAAGAAAAAATTTTAACGAAACCCCTTTCACTGGTTGCTTTTCTTTAATTTCTGGAATATAATAATACCATAAAAGAACATTCAAGGAGGAATAAAAAGAATGGCAGTAAAAGTAGCAATTAATGGATTTGGACGTATTGGACGTCTTGCATTCAGACAAATGTTTGGTGCTGAAGGATATGAAGTTGTAGCAATCAACGACTTAACTGATCCTAAAATGTTAGCACACTTATTAAAATATGATTCAGCACAAGGTAAATATGCTTTAGCAGACACAGTAGAAGCTAAAGAATCTTCAATCGTAGTAGATGGAAAAGAAATCGAAATCTACAAAGAAGCAGATGCTTCTAAATTACCTTGGGGAGAATTAGGAGTAGACGTAGTATTAGAATGTACTGGTTTCTATACTTCTAAAGCTAAATCTCAAGCTCATATCGATGCAGGAGCTAAAAAAGTTGTTATTTCTGCACCAGCAGGAAATGACTTACCAACAGTAGTATTCGGTGTAAACGAAGGTACATTAACTGCTGATGATACTATTATCTCTGCAGCATCTTGTACAACTAACTGTTTAGCACCTATGGCTAACGCTTTAAATAAATTAGCTCCAATTAAATCTGGTATCATGTTAACAGTACATGCTTACACTGGTGACCAAATGGTATTAGATGGACCTCATAGAAAAGGTGACTTAAGAAGAGCTCGTGCAGCAGCTGTAAATATCGTGCCTAACTCAACTGGTGCAGCTAAAGCTATCGGATTAGTTATCCCTGAATTAAATGGAAAATTAATCGGTTCAGCTCAACGTGTACCTGTTCCTACAGGATCAACTACAATCTTAACTTCAGTTGTTGAAGGTGAAGTAACAGTTGAACAAGTTAACGAAGCTATGAAAGCAGCAGTAACTCCATCATTTGGATATACTGAAGAACAATTAGTATCTTCTGATATTATCGGAATGACTTATGGTTCATTATTTGATGCAACTCAAACTATGGTTAAAGCATTAGATAACGGAACTACTGAAGTTCAAACAGTTGCTTGGTATGACAACGAAAATTCATATACTTCTAACATGGTTAGAACTATCAAATATTTCGCTGAATTAACAAAATAATTAATTGAAACTTAATGCAAAGGCTGGTCGTTAGATCAGCCTTTTTCGTGGAGGTTAATAGGATGATTAAAAAAGTTGGAATTGTGGGCATGGGTGCTTTAGGATTGATGTATGGTAACTGGATCAAAGAAAATAATACTGATGTTGTAGTTGACTATATCATGGATAGTAAACGGCTAAAGCGTAACCAGGAAAAGACTTTTAGTATTAATGGAAATGTCGTTAACTGTAATATGATTGATGCTAATTTAGCCACTTGCTATGATTTATTAATTGTAGCGGTCAAAGCACCAGCTTTACAAAGTGCTTTGAAAGTAATGGAAAATGCAGTAGATAAAAATACAACAATCATCTCAGTGCTAAATGGAATAACAAGTGAAAAGATTATTGGTCAAAGATATAATGAACAGCAGGTTTTATATGCAATCGCTCAAGGAATGGATGCAGTAAAATTACAAACTGATTTAACTTATTCAACTAGAGGACATTTATTAATTGGAATAAAGGATGATAGCCGAAATGATAGATTAGAAGAATTAGCTTCATTTTTTGATCAATGTAAAATGGACTATTTTATCAAAGAAGATATATTGCATCATCTTTGGGCTAAATTTATGTTGAATGTTGGCATTAATCAAACATGTATGGTTTATAATACTAATTATGGTGGGGCTTTATTGCCAGGAAAAGCACATGAAACATTAATTAAAGCAATGCAAGAAGTAATCGAGTTATCTAGTTATGAAGGGATAGATTTAAGTGAAAAAGATTTAAATTTTTATTTGGATTTATTAGCTACCTTAGATCCTAATGGTTTACCTTCAATGGCCCAGGATGCTAAAAATAAGCGTTATAGTGAAGTAGAATTATTTTCAGGGACAGTAATTAAACTTGCTAGTAAACATCGCTTAGAAGTACCAATTAATCGTTTTTTGTATCAGCGGATAAAGGAAATTGAAAGTGAATATTAATTTTAACTAAGCATCGGTAATATTAACTGATGCTTTTATCATATTATAATGTTAGTTATTGAGATGATTATGTGTTATAATAGCTTATATGTCTAAAAATGCATTATTGTTCACTTTGATAGTTTTAATAAAACAATAGGCAGGGAACATATCAGGGAGAAACTTTAAACAGTTTGTGAAAGTGACGGAGAATTAAAATGAGAATTATAAAGGTATTTAATAATAATAGTGTAGCAGCACTGTCTAATGAGTTAGGCGATATTATTGTAACTGGCTCAGGAGTTGGTTTTCAAAAGAAAATTGGGGATTTAGTTGATGAAAATAAAATTGAAAAAACTTATTTGTTTAAAGGTAAGGATCAAGAAAAATTAACAAAAGATATTGAAAATATGGCCCCTATTTATTATGAGATAACTAATAAAATTGTAAGTAAGGCTAATAAAGAGTTAGAAACAAAATTTTATGGTGAGATTTTTTTGGCGATAAGTGATCATATTGCTTTTGCGATAAAAAGAATTAGAGAAAATATCAATCTTCCTAATATTATTTTAAATGATATTAAAGCGTTGTATAAAAAAGAGTATCAAATAGGATTGTGGGCTCTTGATTATATTGAAAAGAAAACTAAAGTACGTTTGGAAGAGTCAGAAGCTGGATATATTGCTTTATATCTGGTTAATTTTTCAATGAGTGATAAAACTAATAATGTAGCTCAGGTTGTTACGTTAACTAAAGAGGTTTTAAGTATTATCAAAGAAACTATGGGAGTTGACTTTGAAGAAGATTCTATGAGTTATGCTCGAATAAGTATTCATTTAAAGTATCTAGCGGAACGTATTTTTCATGATGTAAAAGGTAATAGCAAAGATACAACCGCTAATATTCGCAAAATGTTAAAAGAAAATGAACGTTTAGCATTATGCATTGAAAAAATTGTAGCAATGATCAAGCAATGTTACAATTATGAATTATCGCCTGATGAACAGACTTTTTTAGCAATTCATATCAAAAATAATGCTGGAATATAAAAAATATGTTTGTTGACTAATGAAATTTGATTTGCTATAATTTTCAAAGAAAAGGATTGTTACTTTAAGTAGGCAAGACCAAATACAAAGTAAGTATGTTGAGACATGCTCTTTTGTGTTTGGTCTTTTCTTATGTTTTGTAACGATTCAAAAATTGAGAAAGGGACAATGGGAAAATGAAACTAAAAAAGAAAAGTTTGGCAGCGGTGTTAACATTTACCATGCTATTCAGTTCACTTTTTAGCATTATTCCAGTAAAAGCAGAAGTAACAGACGGGACTAATTTAGCATTAAATAAAACAGTTACTGTTTCTGCTGAATATGGAGGTAATTTAGCTAAAGAGTATTTGACTGATGGTGATGAAGAAACACGCTGGTCAACCGAAGCAGACGTAACTCAATGGGCTTATGTCGATTTAGGTCAAGAGTTCGAAATGAACAAATTCCAAATGATTTGGGAAAGTGATAGCGTTTATGCTAAAGATTATAACATTTACGTATCTAATAATGTTGATGACTGGGGTGAACCAGTTATAACAAAAACAGATAATAACACAAAGACAAGTGAAGATATCTTAACTACAAAAGTAAGTGGAAGATACGTTAAGTTAGAAATTACTAGAATGCAAGGCTATCCAAATGTATCTTGTCGTGAATTTAAGATTTTCAATACTGATGAAAAATATCAAGATCCGACAACTAATGTTGCTTTAAATAAAACAGCGGTGGCTAGCTCTCAAGAAGCTGATAGTGTAAAAGCAGCTAATGCAGTTGATGGTGATACCACTTCAAGATCATCACGCTGGGGAAGTGCTATTGGTAATGGACCAGATTGGATCTATGTTGATTTAGGAGAATCTTTAAATGTTAATGTTGTTAAAGTTTTCTGGGAAAACCGTAAAGCAACAGCTTATAAGATTCAAATTGCTAATACCGAAAGTAGACCAAGTGAAGGTGATTGGCAAACAGTAAAAGAATTTTCTGATCATCCAGCATCAATTGATGAAAAAATTGTTTTAGATCAAGTATATAAAGCTCGCTATGTTCGTTTATATATTGATTCTCATACTTCACAAGATCCAGATGGTGGTGTTGCATGGAATACTGTTTCTATTTATGAATTAGAAGTATATGGTGGTAATCCAGATACTAAACCGCCTATTAGTGAAGTATTAAATGGTATTGAAGTTAAAACACCTGAAAAAGGTGATCAAAAATTAGAGGTAACTTTACCTGAAATTGAAGGTTATACAGTATCATATAACGGAACTGATTTTGAACAAGTTGTTGATGATGATTTGACTATCTATCAGCCAGTTGTTGATAAAGATGTCAAAGTTTCTTTCAAAGTTACAGATACTGATACAAATGATTATCGTTTTAAAGAAGTAAACGTAACGATACCAGGTAAGTATAGCAGTGATGAAAGTGATAATAGTGCTCCTAATGTTTTACCAGAGCTTGCTGAATGGAAAGGCGGTAATGGTGACTTTGTAATTGATGGAAGTACTAAGATTGTTTATCAAGATGATGCTTTAAAAGCTACTGCTGAAGCTTTAGCAAATGATTATGAAGAATTAACTGATAAGTCTTTAGAAGTTACTAAAGGTACAGCGGATAATGGAGATATTTCATTAGCATTAACATCTGATAAATCTCAAGGTTTACAAGATGAAGGATATTTAATGGAAATCTCAAATAATTCAGTTGCTATAACGGCACAAACAACAACAGGAGCTTATTGGGCAACTCGAACTATATTACAAAGCGTAAAACAAACAGGTGATATTCCTTGTGGAATTACTCGTGATTATCCTTTATATGAAATTAGAGGATTTATTTTAGATGTTGGTCGTAAAACATTTACGATGGACTTTTTAAAACAAGTAGTAAAACAAATGTCTTGGTATAAGATGAATGATTTCCAAGTACATTTAAATGATAACTTAATTCCAATTGAAAATTTAGAAGATCCAATGACTGCTTATTCAGCATTTAGATTAGAGTCTGATGTTAAAAAAGGTGGTAATGGTGGTTTAAATCAACAAGATTTAACAAGTACTGATTTATTCTATACTAAAGAAGAGTTTAAATCATTTATTAAAGAATCAAGAACATATGGTGTCAATATTGTACCAGAAATTGATACTCCAGCGCATTCTTTAGCTTTAACAAAAGTAAGACCTGACTTACGTCATGGTACTAATGGTCGTGAAAATGATCATTTAGCTTTACGAGATAAATATGATGAATCATTAAGTTTTGTTCAAAGTATTTTTGACGAATATATGAAAACAGATGATCCAGTATTCGATCAACAAACAACAGTACATGTTGGTGCTGATGAGTATAACGCTGATAAAGAAGCTTATCGTAAATTCTCTGATGATATGTTGAAATATGTTCAAGATGCTGGTAGAACAGCGCGTATTTGGGGAAGTTTAACACAATGTTCTGGAACTACTCCAGTTAGAAGCGAAAATGTTCAAATGAATTTATGGAACTTTGGTTATGCAAATATGGATCAAATGTATGAACAAGGTTATGATTTAATTAACTGTAATGATGGTAACTATTATATCGTACCAAATGCTGGTTACTACTATGATCGTTTATATGATAGTACGCTTTATAATTTACCAATCAATAGTATTGGTGGTGTAACTATCCCAGCTGGTGATGAACAAATGATCGGTGGGGCTTTTGCAGTATGGAATGATATGACTGATTATTTAGAAAATGGTATTAGTCAATATGATGTTTATGATCGTATTGAAAATGCGATTCCATTATTTGGGGCTAAATTATGGGGTATCAATGATAACTCATTAGAAGAAGCTAATCAAATAAGAAATCAATTAGGTGGGGCACCAGGAACTAATTTTGATTATCAAGTTCCAACTGATGAAAATGGTGTTATTGCTCATTATAAATTAGATGATTTAAGTGGTTTAACAGCAGGTACTAACGCTGATATTACAAGTGTAGATGGTCGTAATGCTTTACAATTAAATGGTAAAGAAAGTTATGTAACATCTCCAATTGTAACTGCTGGTTTAGGTAATGATCTAAGAGTTAAAGTTAAAAGAACTTCTTCAAGTAGTGATGAGCAAATTTTATTTGAAAGTGATTATGGTTCAATTAAAGCAATTCAAAAAGATACTGGAAAAGTTGGATTTAGCCGTGAAGGTCGTGACTATTCATTTAGCTATGAACTACCAGTTAATGAATGGGTAGAGTTAGAATTTAAAAATGAAATAAATGTCACAAAACTATATGTTAATGGTCAGCTTATCGATACTTTGGGTGATGATGAACAAGTTGAAGGACGTCCATTAGTGGCAACAACTATGTTCCCACTTGAAAGAATTGGAAGTCAAAGTAATGCTTTTGTTGGATATGTTGATGATATTCGTTTATCAACAGAAAAAGAATTTAATTCAACAATGTCATTAGATTATGCAATGATTACAGCTCAATCAATTTTAGAAAATACTGAAAATGATGAGTTGCAAGCATTAGTTGCTGAAGGTAAAAAAGTAATCGATCAATTTGCACCAGAAGCAGCAGTTATTACAGATTTAACTACTAAGATAAATGATGTATTAAATACAATTGAATACAAAAAAGCTGATTATAGTCGTGTGGATAAATATTTAGCTTTAGTAGCAGAAGATTTATCTATCTATACAGATGCTTCAATTAATAATTTAAATCAAGTAATTAATAGTATTCGTAGAGATTTACCACTTGCAATGCAAGATATCGTAGATGGTTATGAAGCTAATCTAGCTAAAGCTTTAGCACAATTAGAATTAAAATCACAATTAAATATTAATTATGTAGATAATAAGCTATTAACAGCTTCAGCATCATCTTATCAAAAAGATGGTTCTAACCCAAGCAATGTTTTAGATGATAATCCTGCAACAATGTGGCATACTGATTGGAATATAACAACATTACCACATTGGATTGCTCTTGAAAGTCAAACACCAATTTCTATTAATGGATTAACTTATGTACCACGTCAAACTGGTACTAATGGAAATGTAACTTCATATGCTATTGAAGTTAGTGATGATGGAAATGACTGGCGAGTTATTAAAGAAGGCAAATTACCATCTGATTCAAGTACAAAAATCATAGGATTTGATGAAGTTACTACTACTCATGTTCGTCTTGTTTATAGAGAAGCTGAAAACAATAATGGTAGTGCGGCGGAAATTAAATTACATCGAGGTGATGTTCCTGCTGATTTAACTGGATTACAAGCAGCTATCGAAGCAGCTGAAGCGATTGAAAATATTGGTTATACAGGTGCTTCATGGCAAAATCTTCAAGATACTATAGCTGATGCTAAGGCATTATTGAATAGTGTAAATCCAGATCCTAATGATGTTGAAATTGCAAAACGTAATTTAAGTGCGGCTACAATGAAATTAGTATTAAAAGTTGATTCACGTCAATTAGAATCATTAGTTGACAGTTTTAAAGATTATAATGAAGATGACTATACTCCAGAGTCATGGGCTAATTTTAAAGCAGCTTTAGATGCAGCAAAAGCAGTTATTAATAACAGCGATGCTACTAAAGATGATGTTAATAAGGCATACCAAGACTTATTAGATGCTTCAAGTTTATTAGTAGAAGTCAATCATAAAGAAGGATTAGAATCATTGATTAATAAAGCTGAGTCTTTCGATTCTTCTAAATATACTGTGGAATCATGGGCTAAATTAGCAGAAGCTTTAAAATATGCAAAAGAAGTATTTAATAATGAACAAGCTACTAAAGAAGAAATTGCTACTGCAGTATTAAATCTAGAAACAGCAATTAATGGATTAAAAGAAATTGAAGGTAGTGAAGGTCAAAATCCATCAGACCCATCAACACCTTCAGTAACTCCAAAACCAGGAACAGATGATGATAAAGGCCAATCTGCAAAAACAGGTGATAATAGTCCAATTTTAGCACTTGCAAGTATTAGTACTTTGGCTCTTGCAGGAATGTGGTTAGCTAGAAGAAAAGAAGATTAAAAAAAAGAAATCGGTTTATCCGATTTCTTTTGTCTATATAATTAAATTAACCACTAGTGGGGCAACGACTACAGTTAATAATCCTGCAATAACAATAGATAAACTACTCATAGCTCCCTCAATTTCACCAAATTCCAAAGCTTTAGAAGTACCAATAGCATGGGCACTATTACCTAAAGCTAAACCAATAGCAACCGGATGATGTATTTTAAAGATTTTAAAGATTCCTTTAGCAATAAGAGCACCGAGAATACCTGTGATAATAACTATTCCAACCGTGATAGTAGAATTCCCACCTAATTTATCAGAAATCCCGATTGCAATGGCTGTTGTGATTGATTTTGGTAATAGTGAATAAAAGATAACAGGTTTTGCTTTCATGATTAAACAAAGCACTGTAATTGAAATAATACCAGCTAAACAGCCACTAAATAAACTAATTAAAATAGCATCTAAATGCTTTATTAATATTTGGGTTTGTTTATATAGCGGTATTGCAAGACAGACAGTTGCTGGTGTTAATAGAAAAGTAATAAATTGCGCTCCTTGATTATAGGTTTCAAAATCAATATCAAAGATAATTAGAAAGACAATTAAAAAAATAGCACTAAGTAATAATGGGTTAATAAATGAATAAGGCAATTTTTTACGAATTTGCACAGCTAGCCAATAAGCTAACAAACTCATTACTAATCCAAAATAAACTGTTTCAACAAAAAACTCATTCATGATTCTTTTCCTTTCTTTCAATGATTATTTGCGCTACTTTTCCAGTAACAGTCATTACTACAATAGTACTAATAAGCGTTACAATACTAATTAATAATAAATCCTGTAATATTGCTTCACCAACGTTAATCAAACTAACAGCTGAAGGAACAAATAATACTGGCATAATTAAAATTAACCAGTCAGCAACATCTTCAACCTGCTTCAATTTTATAATTCCTGAAAATAAGCAAATTAGCATAATTGAAAGGCCGTATACACTAGCTGGAATTGGAATAGGTAAGGTCAAAGCTAATAACTCACCAATAAAACTAATAGTCATAATAATTAAAAATTGATTTATATATTTCATAATTACCTTCTTTCGAGGGGTATTATATCATTTATAATACTAAAGAAAAATAAAAATCGTATCAAATTGATACGATTTATCCAATATGTCTAATTGTAGAAATTCTACTATAATAATATGAACCAGGTTCAATACTAGAAATTTTTACACAAGCATTTGGATCATCACCAAAAGTTGATGAATTTCCACCACCGGCATGAATCATTGAACGAGTTCCATTACTATTAACAATAACAATGCCAATGTGATATGCTGGACTTCCAAAGCATACTAAATCTCCAGTTTGAGAATTAGCAAAGCTTACGCTAGACCACATTCTTGAATATCCAGCAGCAGTTGTTCTACCAACGTTAACCCCAGCTTGATTTAATGACCAGTATACAAATCCGGAACAGTCAAAATAATTAGGACCAGAGGCACCCCAATAATATCTAGAGCCAAGTTTAGAATAAGCGACACTATAAATTCTTTGTCCTAAATCGGTAGTTATATTAGAATTATCACCATTAGAACCAGAATCAGTATTACCATTATTTGAACCACTGTCGTTATTATTAGAAGGTGGTGTTGTAGGTACTTCTGATGGTTTAGGTGGTTCTGGAGTTGCTATTTCATAAGCGTTTTTATTAAACTCATCGATAGCAGCACTTAATTCTTCAGTCATTTCACCATAATCATAAATTGAGTTTTGAGTAGCGGCGATAGCATTATTTTGTTCTTGTAATAATGCAGTGTATTTTGTTTGTAATGCTTGTTGTTCTTCTTGTTGAGCTAATAAAACAGCTTTTGTTTCTTCTAATAAAACCTGTTGTTGTTCTACTTGTGCTTTTTGCGCGTTTAATTCTTCAATCAAGTCTTGATCGCTTTGAGTTAAAGTATTGAAACTATCGATTCTAGAAAACATATCAGTAAAATTAGAAGCTCCGAAAATAAAATTAATAAATGTATTTTCATTAGTATAAGATTGCATAGCATACATACGATCTTTTAGTAATTGGGTATTTTTTTCAATGTTTGCCTGCAAGTTAGAAATTGTCGTATTTAAATATGTAATTTCTGCTTCCTTTTCACTAATTTGATTATTGATATCATCAAGTTGAGCTTTAATACTTTCAAGTGTATCTTCAGTGTTGCTGGCTTCTTCTTTTTGAGAAGCTAACTGACTTGATAATTCACTATTTTTATTTTTTAAATATTGATTAAATTCTTCACAAGTTGATTTATTGCTATTTGATAAGTTAGCTGATGAACAAATATTCATATATTCGCTTTCTTTGCCTTCAAATTCAACAGCTGTTACTGGTCTAGCTAAATACATTGTTGAAGTAAGCATTGACAAAGATAATACAGCAATAAAAATTTTATTTTTCTTCATTTAATCACCTCGATACAATGTCATTATCCTATATTTAATCAAGGATGTAAATAACAAATTTAGCTGATTACTAAAGAAATAATTGTGTTTTCTAAAATATGTAATATTTTAAATAAAGATGTGATTTATGATTATCAATATTTAATTAAATTATAAAATATCAATAATATTTTTAATCAATTATAATATTTCACCATTACTTTCAATAACTTGTTTAAACCAATCGAAAGATTTCTTTTTTATACGTTTCATATCTTTTAAATCATGATTATCACGGTTTACATAAATCATACCATAACGTTTTTTCATTTGTGCCCGGCTGCTTAAAATATCAACAGGACCCCATGCTAGATAACCGCGACAATCAACACCTTCTTTAACTGCTAATTTCATTTGTTCAATATGTTTTTTCATATAATCAATACGATAATCATCTTCGATTTTACCATCAATGATTTGATCATCATAACCAAAACCATTTTCAACAATATAAATTGGCATTTCATAGCGATCATATAATTGTCTTAGAGTAATTCTTAAACCAATTGGATCAATTGTCCATCCAAACTCAGACATTTCTAGATATGAATTCTTTTTAATAACAACATCATTAATATTAGTCAAGCTTTCTTCACCATAGTGTGAAATTGTAGACATATAGTAACTAATAGATAAAGAATCAGTGACTCCTTTTTTCAAAATTTCTAAATCTCCATCAAGAATTTCTGGCATTGTTCCTTCATTTTGCATATTAGCATAATAATATGAATTATAATGTCCTCTAGCAAAAACATCTAAGAAAACATATGCTTCACTTTGAGCTTTCATACTTTCAAGAGTATCTAATGGATGACAGGTTTCAGGATAACTTTGAACAACAGTTGCCATTCCCATAACTTTACCACCTTTTTGATGGATATATTCGTTTATTAAACTGTGAGCGATTAAGGTATTATGCATTAATTGATTATCAAATGTTTGTGGGTTCATGTTTTCAGGACAAACTGCTCCAAAAAACATTTTTGGTCCTTTTTGAAGAATACCGTTTTGTTCATTAAAGATAATCCATTGGAATACTTTTTCATGATAACGATCAACGATTTTTTTACATAGCTCAACAAAAATATCAACTACTTTACGACTATAAAAACCATTATATTTTTGATGTAAGAAAACTGGCATTTCAAAATGATATAATGTAGCAATAGGTTTGATTCCTCTTTTGATTAATGCATCAATAAAATGATCATAAAAAACAAATCCAGCTTCATTATAAGTAGTTTCGCTATCCATTAAACGTGACCAGTCAAAAGAAAAACGATAAGCATTAAATCCCATTTCCTGGAACATATTAAAATCTTCTTCATAACGATGATAAGCATCGATACCATCTTTAAAATCTGAAAATTCACCAGTGACAGTTAAATCACAAACTGCTGGTACTTTACCGCCTTCACTGTAAGCACCTTCACTTTGATGAGCGGTTACTGCACCACCCCATAAAAAATCTTTTTTAAGCATTTATACTTCCTCCTGATTAAATAACTATATTTATAGGTTACAATTATATTATCTATAACGCCAACTGTAAAAACAACAGTAAATCACTTGAATTTTAAAGTAAATATAAAAAAACTTACTGAAAAATCAGTAAGTTTTGATAAATTGCATTAATATAATCTTCTTACCTGGTACCATGATGCTTGCCAGTAACTTGAACTTAAAGATGAAGTTTGAACTGGTTTACCACTACTAGGAGCGTGAACCATCATGTTATTTCCGATATAGATTCCAACGTGGTGAACACCACTTGCACTACCGTTGCTACTAAATAAAATAATATCACCAGGTTGCATATTGCTTCTTGATACTGCCGAACCAACATTTAATAATGTTTTAGTAGAATGACTACCAATATTAACACCAGCTTGATAATGAGCCCAGTTTACTAATCCAGAACAGTCAAAACGATTTGTATTTGGGTTAGCGATAGATGCCATATCATGACATGCTCCCCATAAATACATACATCCTTGTCTTGATAAAGCTTTGCTGGCAATTGCGTTTCCAACTGCTGAATCACCATTAGGTGTATATCCAGCACCTGGTGAAGTTTGAGATTGTTCAGTAGCGGCTGCAATTGCTGCCAAGTTATCACTAATTTCCTGACTGTTATCAGCAGCTTGAGCTGCTGCCTTTTCTTGAGCAATCAATTCAGCATTTTGTTGAGCATATAATGTTTGATATTCAGTTTGTAAAGCTTGTTTTGAAGCTCTTTGGCTTTCAATATTAGCTTTAGCAACTTCAACAGTTTCTTTTTGTTGTTTAACTTGTTCTTTTTCACTAGCTAATTCAGTAACTAGTTCATCGTCATATGCTGTGATTTCATTAACGCTTTCAATACGAGCAAACATATCAGAAAAATCACTAGCACCAAAAATAAAATCAACATATGAATTACTATTGTTATAAGATTGCATAGCATACATACGTTCCTTAACTTCTTCTTCTTTAGCTTGGATGCTTGCTTCTAAATTGCTGATAGAAGTTTCTAGATATGTGATTTCTTTTTGTTTTTCTTCGATTTGAGTATTTAAAGAATTAATTTCACTTGAAATACTATCAAGACTTGCTTGAGTTTGAGAAAGCTGATCTTTAGAATTGCTTACTTGTTCTTTTAAGTCCTGATTTTTTTCTTTCAAGTATGTATTAAACTCTTTACATGTTTGTAAATTACTTGATGATAAATTAGAAGAAGAACATAATTTCATATATTTATCTTCTTGACCGGAAAAATCAGTAGCCTCAACAGGAGCTGGAGTTGTAGTTATTCCTACAAGCATGCTTGTTGCTAAGGCGGTTAGAAAAATCCTTTTTAATTTCATTCCATCGACCTCCATTAGTTTACATTATATATTATTAAGTTTTATATTAAATTTTGCAAGCTGATTTTTGTCAACCAAAGCAATTATAACACATAATTATCTTTTTCGCATTAAAATGATAAAAAAGTCGGGAAAGTCACACAATTTCTTTAAATGCACATATATTACTAGTGGGGGTGGAAAGATGACAACACATGGAATTGATGTATCGCAATATCAAGGCTTGATCGACTGGGAAGTGGTTAAGGATCGAATTGATTTTGCGATTATTCGTTGTGGTTTTGGTCAAGATCGTCCAGATCAAGACGATAAATTATTTAGACGAAATGCTGATGAATGTACACGACTAAATATTCCTTTTGGTGTCTATTTATATTCATATGCTAAAAATACTAATGATGCAAAAAAAGAAGCTGATCATGTTTTAAGATTAGTAAAAGATTATCAAATGGCTTATCCAGTCTATTATGATTTAGAAGATAATAATACTACTGGAAAACAATCAAATGAAGTCATTGGTGATATCGCTAAAACATTTGCTGATATATTAGAAGGTCAAGGGTATTATGTGGGGATTTATGCTTCTTTATACTGGTGGAAAACTAAGTTAACTAGTCCAGTTTTTGATCGTTATACTCATTGGATTGCTAATTATACTGCTGAGTTGAATTATGATGGTACTTATGATATGTGGCAATACAGTTCAACTGGCTGGGTAGAAGGGGTACCAACAATTGTTGATTTGAATTATTGCTATGCTGATTTTCCAGCGATTATTAAACGAGCTGGAAAAAATAACTTTGATAAAGATATAAAAGCTAATATGTATAATATTGGGGATACAGTAAGATTTAACTATGTCTTTTTAACTAGTGAATCAGCTAATCCATTACGACCATATCGAAATATTGGAACAATAACAAAGATTGAAGAAGGGGCTCGTAATCCATATTTAATTGGTAATGATCAAGGCTGGGTCAATAATGAAGTAATTGAAGCTAAGATCAATTATTTATCTAATCCAGATTATATGGGTGATAGTTTGGTTGGAGCCTTACAACAAATAGATGTAGATACTAGTTTTCAAAATCGTCAGCGTCTAGCTAGATTAAATGGAATTAATAATTATGTTGGTAGTGCGATGCAGAACTTACAAATGTTACAATTATTAAAAGAAGGGAAACTAATTAGTTAGATTTTCTAACTAATTTAGTTTCCCAGTTTTTTAAAATAATCAAGTGCTGTTTTTCATCACTGATGAGTTGATTTAAAACAGTTTTTATGCGGTTGTTTTTTGTTGAGATTATCTGGTTAGTGTATGTTTTGGTCGCTAAATAATTTTGTTTGATCAATGTATCAATAATAATAGCGATGCTAACAGGATAATTAAGATAGGCGGGAGACCAATAATCACATTGATCATTGTGATAAGTCCATAACCGTGGGTCGCCACCTAATGTTAATACCAGTTCCATTAGTATTTTTAACTGTTTTAATTCATCATTTAAAATATTTTCTAATGATGATGAAAGATCTGGTTCTTTGTGCTTTAAAATAGTTACGCTATAGAGAAACTGATTTACCATTGTCATTTTACCGTTGATACTGCTAATATCATCTAAAATCATCAAGAGATCGTCATTTATTGTTGTTTCAATAATATTATCACCTCATTGTTAATATAAATTAAAATGGGTGATTTATGTGTAGAAAAAAAGTCTAGCTGATTATTTTTTCAAATGCTAGACGTGTTTCTTTATTTTCTAAATAAATAATACCACAATAACTAAATCCATATTTTTGTAAAAAACGTTGCATTGATTTATTATCTTCATGGGTATCAATTCTTAAACTTGGTAAATCAAATAATTCAATTGCTTGATCAAAAATTATTTTAGCAAGCCCATTACCTTTTTGATCATCACGAATAGCAATTCGATGAATTACTAGATATTTACCATCAGTTAACCAATTACCTTCAATATAATTATAATTGTTTTCACCGTTAGCTGAAATCATCACCGTAGCAACAATATCACCATCATTATCTAATACGTATGATTCATTGCGCTGGATATCATTTACAATTGAAATTTCATTAGGATATCCATCTTGCCATTGGTTAATACCATGGCTTTTAAAATAAGCTTTTGCTTGATTAATAATAGCCATGATAGCAGCTAAATCACTATGTTTTGCTTTCCTTAATTTCATTTTCATCACTTCCTTGGCTAATAATATCATATCTTAATCTTTAAAGAAAAGCATTTTATCAAATATTTAATAAATCTTTTTTGATCAACATAGCCAAAATAAGATAAATAATTTATAATTGATTTTGGTGATAAAGATGATTGATTTAAAAAAAGCAAAATTAGTATTTAATGAATATGTTAATAATTATGATCAAAATGACGATAAAGTGATTTTAAAAATTAGTCATACATATCGGGTAATGGAACGTTGCCAGGAAATAGCTGCTAGTTTAAATTTAGATGATGAAAATATACAACTAGCTGGGTTGATTGGTTTGTTGCATGATATTGGTCGCTTTGAACAATTGAAGCGATATCAAAGTTTTATTGACAGTCAAACCATCGATCATGCTAATCTTGGAGTAACTATTTTATTTGATGATAATTTAATTGAAAAGTTTGAAATAGATAAAAAGTATTATCCAATTATCAAGACTGCGATATATAATCATAATAAATATGAAATTGAAACAGGATTAGAATCAAAAACGGATCTTCATTGTCGAATTATTCGTGATGGTGATAAAATTGATATTTTTAAAACTGGATTATTAGAAACGTTTGAAGCTTTTTTAGGGACTAGTCAATTTAAGTTAGAACATGATGTTGTTACTGTTAAGGTGTTTAGGACTTTTATGTCTTGTAAAACGGTTTTAAGTACTGATCGGAAAACAGATTTAGATCGTTGGGTTTCTTTTTTAGCTTTAGTATTTGGTTTGGAATTTGAATATAGTCTGGAATATGTTAATAGTCATCGTTATATCATTCGTTTAATGGATCGTTTAGATATTAAAGATGCTGATACTCGATTACAGATGCAACAAATGAAAAATTGTTGTATTGATTTTTTGTTTAGAAATACTAATGATTAAAAGAATTGTTTTAAGCAATTCTTTTTTTGCTTTATTATAGCTATAAAAGGGAATAAATTTTGTAAAACTTTAAGCCTGGCAAGACTGTTGAATTTTGTCATTTTTATCAAAATGGGGATTATATAAAAAAATAAAACATAATTTATTATACGGAGGTGTTTTTTTAAATGAAGCTGGTAATTGATTGTTTATGGATGTGGGTACAAGATTATTTATACTCGAAAAAAACAAGAAATGGTCAAGGATACTAAATTAGAAGAATTGATTGAAGAGGGAATTGATGATTTAAAAGAATTACTAGAAAATAGTTATTTAATTAGTTAAAAATGTTTTAAGAATGGTAATATTTGTTTGATTATATAAATATTTTTTAAGAAAATCTAATGAAAAATTATTGATTTTACTAGTGTTTCAGAGCTTTTTTCATATTTTGATAAAAATTTTGAACATCAAACTATTTACAAATATTTATATTTTGATATAATGGGTGCGTAATAAACACGAGGAGGAAATATAACGTGGTATTTGAAAAAGTAAAAGAAATAATTGTAGATTCTTTAAGTTGTGATGAAGATAAAGTTACTTTAGAAGCTAACTTAAAAGAAGATTTAGAAGCTGATTCTTTAGATGCTGTTGAATTAATTATGGCAGTAGAAGAAGAATTTGATGTTGAAATTCCTGATGAAAAAGCAGCTGAAATGAAAACTGTTCAGGATATCGTTGATTATATCGAAGCAAATTCTTAATAATTTATTACCCAGAGTGACTGGGTAATAATTTTTTTAAAAAATTACTTTGATATTCAAAATAAAGGAGGACATTATGAATATTGATTTAGTTAAACAATTGATTACTGAGTTTGAAAACTCTGATGTTTTTAAAATGAAAGTGGAAATTGAAGATATAAAATTAGAATTAGAAAAAGCACCTGTTGCCCCTGTAAACGTTGTTAGTGCTCCAGTTGCTTCTATGCCAGTAGCACCGGTTGCTCCTGCAGTTAGTCAAGTGCCAGAAGCACCAGTAAACAAGGAACCAGAAGTTAGTGGAACACCGGTTAAATCACCAATCGTTGGGGTTTTCTATGCTGCTAGTTCACCAACTGCTAAACCATATGTAGAAGTTGGAAGCAAAGTAAAAGCTGGTCAAGTATTATGTATTGTTGAAGCAATGAAAGTAATGAATGAAATTAAAGCTCCAATCGATGGAACAGTCACTGCGATTATGGCAAATAGTGAAGATTTAGTAGAATATGATCAAGTATTAATGATCATTGAAGGGAATTAACAATGTTTAAACGAATTTTAATTGCTAATCGTGGCGAAATCGCAGTTCGTATTATTCGAACTTGTCAAGAATTAGGAATTGAGGCAGTAGCTGTATATTCAGATGTTGACAGTACTTCATTGCATGTTCAATTAGCTGATTATGCCGTTTGTATTGGTCCGGCAAAAGCAGCTGATAGTTATTTAAATATGAAAAATATTTTAAGTGCTGCTACCGCTTTAGGGTGTGATGCCATTCATCCAGGTTTTGGATTTCTATCAGAAAATTCAACATTTGCTCGTTTGGTAGAAGAATGTGGAATGACATTTATTGGTCCTAGTGGTGATGTCATTGATATGATGGGAAATAAAAGTATGGCTCGTCAAAAAATGATTGAAGCTGGAGTACCAGTTGTACCAGGAAGTGATGGTAGTGTTAATACATTAGAAGAAGCTAAAGCTTGCGCTGATAAAATCGGTTATCCGGTATTGATCAAAGCTTCTGCTGGTGGTGGTGGACGCGGAATGCGTAAAGCTTTTAGTGAAGAAGAATTTGAAGATGCGTATTTAACTGCTAAGGCTGAAGCTAAAGCTTGTTTTGGTGATGATGATATGTATTTAGAAAAATTAATTTTAAATCCTAAACATATTGAATTCCAAATTTTAGCGGATAATTATGGTAATGTAATCCATTTAGGTGAACGTGATTGTTCAATCCAAAGAAGAAATCAAAAGATGATTGAAGAAGCACCTAGCAAAGCTTTAACACCATTATTAAGACAAAAAATGGGTGAAGATGCCATTAAGGCTGCTAAAGGAGCAGGATATCGTAATGCTGGTACCGTTGAATATGTATTAGATCAAAATGGAAATTATTATTTCATTGAAATGAATACTCGTATTCAAGTAGAACATCCAATTACAGAAATGGTTACTGGTGTTGATTTGGTAAGAGAACAAATCAGAATAGCAGCTAATCAAAAACTAACTTATAAACAAAGTGATATTCATTTAAATGGTCATGCTATTGAATGTCGTATCAATGCTGAAAATCCTAAAGAAGGATTTAGACCATGTCCAGGAGTTGTCAATAGTGTTCATCTACCTGGTGGACCAGGAGTTAGAATTGATACAACATTATATCAAGGATATCGAGTTTCTTCACATTATGATTCAATGATTGCTAAAGTAATTGTACATGGATCAAATCGATTAGAAGCGATTCGCAGAATGCGTCGTGTTTTAGCGGAACTGGTAATTGATGGAATTGATACTAATCAAGAATTACAATATTTAATTTTACATTCAAGTGAATATGTAAAGGGTAATTTTGATACTAGTTTCATTGAAAATAATTTAGATAAGCTGGTGAGATAGTAGATGGAAGAATTATTTAAGGAACGGAAAGCAAAATTAAATTTATTTAAATCATTCCGGCATAAAATACAAAATAATAAAAGAATCGAAGTACCTGATGGTCTATATACAAAATGTGATGATTGTGGGGAAACGGTTTTAACTGCTGATTTAAAAGAAAATTATTATGTATGTCCAAAATGTGGGGCACATTTAAAGATGCAGGCATATACGCGATTAAAACTTCTTTATGATGGGGGTAAATATAGAGAGTTATATCGTAATATTCAATCGAATGACCCATTAATGTTTCCAGGGTATAAAGATAAATTAAATAAATTAAAAGAAACTACAAAATTAAATGAGGCTGTAGTTTGTGCAACTGGAAAAATTGATGGTAAAAAAGTCGTTGTTTGTGTAATGGATTCGCGTTTTTTAATGGGAAGTATGTCCGGAGCAGTTGGTGAAAAAATCACTAGAGCAATCGAACATGCTACAAAAAGAAAAGCACCATTGATTATTTTTACTACTTCTGGTGGTGCAAGAATGCAAGAGGGAATTATTTCATTGATGCAAATGGCTAAAACAAGTGCTGCTTTAGCTAAACATCATGAAGCTGGTTTGTTATATATATCATATATTACTCATCCAACAACAGGTGGAGTTACGGCTTCATTTGCCATGTTAGGAGATATTATCATTGGTGAGCCTAAAGCATTAATTGGGTTTGCTGGACCACGTGTAATTGAATCAACAATCAAACAAAAATTACCTGAGGGGTTCCAAAGAACAGAGTTTATGTTGGAACAGGGATTTATTGATTTAATTGTTGAACGTCCTAAAATGCGGGAAACAATTATAAGGATATTAAAAATGCATAGTCGGGGGGTTCAATAATGTCATTACAAGAAAAAGAAGTTAAAATTAAAGAAATTGAACTTGAAATATTAAAGCTAAGAGAGGATCAGGAAGTTGATCATACATTACAAATTCAAGATCTTGAAAATACTAAGAAAAAGTTAGAATCTGAAGCGTATAAAAATATTACAGCTTATGATCGTGTTTATTTAGCACGTAAACCTGATCGCCCTAATGTTTATGAATACATTGATAATTTATTTGATGATTTTATTGAACTACACGGTGATCGTTTATATAAAGACGATGGTTCTATTGTTGGAGGTTTAGCACTTTTTAATGACATTCCTTGTACTGTTATTGGTCATTTGAAGGGAAGATCTGTTGAAGAAAACATTAAATGTAATTTTGGGATGTCATCACCTGAAGGATATCGTAAAGCATTAAGATTGATGAAACAGGCTGAGAAATTTAATCGTCCAATTATTACTTTTGTTGATACTCCAGGTGCTTATCCAGGCTTAGAAGCTGAAAAAAATGGTATTGGTGAAGCAATTGCTAGAAATTTGATGGAAATGTCACAAATTAAAGTACCGATTATTGTTATTGTAATTGGTGAAGGTAATAGTGGTGGTGCTTTAGGTATTAGTATTGGTGATCGTATCGTAATGTTAGAAAACAGTGTTTATTCAGTACTTTCACCAGAAGGATTTTCTTCTATTTTATGGAAGGATAAAGAAGGAAAACGAGTACAGGAAGCTACCGAACTAATGAAATTGACAGCTTTAGATCTATATCAAATGAAAATTATAGATAAAATTATTCAGGAACCACAAGGTGGTATTACTAAAAAGCCTGAGTATGTTTATAAACGATTAAGAGTTTATATTCGAGATACTTTATCAGAATTAATGAAGTTATCTAAAAATTCATTAATTAATAAGCGTTATCAAAAATATAGAGAAATGGGTAGAGCAACGAATGACTAATCGAGATATTTTAAATCGCGAATTAATTAATCATCTTTTTGTACGCTTGTTCAATCAAATTCTTGACATTGAAAGTAAGTATATGGTTGCTCATGGTGTTGAGGATTTAAGTGTTTCAGAATTGCATATTATTGACGCGATTAGTTCTTTATCAAGTCCTACAATGTCAACTATAGCTTCAAAGGCAACACTTACTAATGGTACTATTACTACAGCGATAAAAAAATTAGAGGCTAAAGGCTATGTTAAACGTCATAAAGATCAAAATGATCGTCGTATAATTAGAGTTGAGCTGACAGCAAAAGGTACTCGTGTTTGTAAGGTACATAGTGAATTTCATGAAGAAATGGTTAGTCGTGTTTGCGAAGATAGTGACGCTTTAGATAATGAATTATTAATAAAATCGTTACAACAGTTGGTTTATTTCTTTGAGGATATCAAAGAAAAGTATTAGGAGATTATATGGATGGAATAAAGGTATTATCTACCGGTTATTATGCACCAGAAAATATTCTTGATAACTTCGACTTAGAAAAGATGGTTGAAACATCGGATGATTGGATCGTATCAAGAACCGGGATTAAAAAAAGACATATTAGTAAAGGTGAAGATTGCACAGAGATGGCTTATCAAGCAGCTTTGCAGGCAATTGAAAAAATAGATAAAAATAAAATTGGGATAATCATCTGTGCGACAATGACACCTGATTATTTTACACCAAGTACAGCTTGTTTATTGCAGGAAAGATTAGGGCTAAATGATCATGAAGTAATGTGTTTTGATTTAAGCGCAGCATGTAGTGGTTTTGTTTATGCTTTAACTGTTGCTCAGGCTTTACTAAAAAATACTAAGGATAAATATGCGTTAGTAGTTGGAAGTGAGGAATTATCAAAAATTATTGATTTTACCGATCGTAATACTTGTGTGTTATTTGGTGATGGAGCTGGAGCTGTTGTTGTCAGTCAAGGTGATGGTTTATTTGCAAGTTATTGTAATTCGGCAGGAAATATAGGAGCATTAAAAGCGCCAGCAATAAATAATAAAGAGGATAATCATTATTTAACGATGGCCGGACAGGAAGTCTTTAAGTTTGCAGTTAAAGTAATTCCTGAAAGTATTAATGCGATTTTAGAAAAAACAGGATTAGAATTTGATGATATCGCTTATGTTGTTTGTCATCAGGCTAATTATCGGATCATAAAAAATGTTTATAAAAAAATGAAAGCTGAACCTGAAAAGTTCTATATGAATTTGCAGGAATATGGAAATACTTCAGCGGCTAGTATTCCTTTAGCTTTAGGAGAAATGAATGCCAAAGGAATGTTAAAATCTGGTGATAAAATTATTTGTGTAGGTTTTGGTGGCGGTCTAACATGGGGCGCAACATTAATAGAATGGAGTTAGAATATGAAGCTAAATGAATTATTAGGAATTAAATACCCATTAATTCAAGGGGGAATGGCAAATATTGCTACAGGTGAATTTGCTGCAAGTGTATCTAATGCAGGAGCATTAGGGTTAATTGGTGCTGGTGGCATGGACACAGCAACATTGAAAAAGAATATTGAAATTTGCCGTAGTTTAACTGATAAACCTTTTGGGGTTAATATTATGTTAATGAATCCTTGTGCAGATGAAATGGCACAATTGGTAATTGATGAAAAAGTACCGGTAGTAACTACAGGAGCTGGTAATCCAGGTAAATATGTAGCAGCTTGGAAAGAAGCTGGTATCAAAGTTTTACCAGTAGTACCTAGTGTAGCTTTAGCTAAACGTTTAGAAAAATATAACGTTGATGCAGTTATTGTTGAAGGAACTGAAGCTGGTGGGCATATTGGAGATTTAACAACAATGGCTTTAGTACCACAAGTAGTTGAAGCTGTTAATATTCCTGTTATTGCAGCTGGAGGAATTGCTTCTGGTAAACAAGTATTAGCTGCTTATGCTTTAGGAGCATGTGGTGTTCAAGTAGGAACTTGTCTGTTAGCTAGTGAAGAATGTCCAATTCATGAAAATTATAAACAAGCTATTGTTAAAGCTAAAGATACTAGTACAACAGTTACAGGTCGAATTGGTGGAACACCAGTTAGAATTATTAAAAATAAAATGGCTAAAGAATACATTAAACGTGAAAAAGAAGGTGCTGGTATGGAAGAACTTGAAAAATATACTTTAGGTTCTTTAAGAAAAGCAGTACTTGAAGGTGATGTTGATAATGGTTCTTTAATGGCCGGACAAGTGGCTGGAATGGTAAATGAAATCCAACCAGTAGCTACAATTATTAAAAACTTATTTGATGATTGTAAAAATGAATTAAATAGATTAGAAAGTGAGATATAAAAATGAAAAGTGTTTGCATAGGTGATATGAAGTTAGAAGTACCAATAATCCAAGGGGGCATGGGAGTCGGTATTTCACTAGGAAACTTAGCAGGACACGTAGCAAAGAACGGTGGAATGGGGGTCATTTCCACAGCACATCCAGGTTATCGAGCAGAAGATTTTGAAAAAAATCCAACTGAAGTTAATAAAAGAGAGCTGGCAAAAGAAATCCAAAAAGCTAAGGAAATCGCTAAAGGTAAGGGAATGGTAGCTATTAATGCCATGGTGGCGATTACTGATTATGCTCAAATGGTTGAAGTAGCAATTAAAAATAAAATAGATGCTATTATTTCTGGTGCTGGATTGCCAATGAATTTACCTGGATTTGTTAAAGGGACTAAAGTTAAGATTGCACCAATCGTATCAAGTGGTAAAGCAGCGCGATTAATTTGTAAAACATGGGATCGTCGCTATCATGTTGCTCCAGATTTTGTTGTTATTGAAGGAAGCGAAGCTGGGGGACATTTAGGTTTTCATAAAGAAGATGTTTTAAATAAAACAACAGCTAAATTAGCCGATATTTTTAAAGAAGTAAAAGAAACATTACAACCTTTTGTTGAAAAATATCAAAAAGAAATACCTATTTTCGTAGCTGGTGGTGTTTATGACGCTGATGATATTAAACAATTTATGGATTTAGGTGCTGATGGAGTGCAAATGGCAACACGTTTTATTTGTACTGAAGAATGTGATGCTGATATTAAATATAAAGAAGCATTTATCAACGCTAAAAAAGAAGACATTGAGATCGTTAAATCACCAGTAGGTATGCCAGGAAGAGCAATTATGACAAAACTTACTGAACGTTTAAAAAATGATGAGCGCATTCCGGTTAAAAGATGTTATAATTGTTTAGTACCATGTGATGTTAAAACAACACCGTATTGTATTAGTTCGGCACTGATTAACGCAGCTAAAGGAAATCTTGATGAAGGTTTGGTTTTTAGTGGCAGCAATGGATATCGTAATGATAAAATTGTTACAGTGAAAGAATTAATGGATGAATTAAAGGAAGGGTTTAAATAATGGGTAAGATTGGATTTGTATATGCTGGTCAAGGAAGTCAAGTTGTTGGTATGGGAAAATCTTTCTATGACAACTATCAAGTAGCTAAAGATGTTTTTGATCAGATTGATTTAGATATTGATGTAAAAAAATTATGTTTTGAAGGACCAATTGAAGAACTTTCTAAAACAAGTAATACACAACCATGTATGGTTGCTGTTGCTGTAGTAGCAACTAAATTATTAAAAGAAAATGGTATTAACCCTGATTATGTTGCTGGTCTTAGTTTAGGTGAATACTCAGCTTTAAATGCAGCTGGAGTATTAGATGATCAAACAGCAATTAATTTAGTTCGTTTCCGTGGTCAAGCTATGGAAGAAGCAGCAGCTGGTATTGAAAGTAAAATGATTGCTATTATTGGTTTAGACCGTGATTTATTAAATGAAGCTGTTAATGAAGCTAGTGAATTAGGAGTTGTATCTATTGCTAATTATAATTGTCCTGGACAATTAGTAATTGGTGGTGAAGCTAAAGCAGTAACTAAAGCTAGTGAATTAGCATTAGAAAAAGGTGCTCGAAGAGCAATTCCTTTAAATACAAGTGGTCCTTTCCATACTAAATTACTTGAAGCAGCAAGTGTTAAGTTAAAAGAAAGATTTGAAACAGTAACTTTCAATGAAATGAAAGTACCAGTAATTTTTAATAGTACAGCTAAAGAATTAGCTGAAGATACAACAGTTGCTAAGATGTTAGAAAAACAAGTAATGTCATCAGTATATTTTGAAGATAGTATTCGTTATATGATAGCTAACGGTGTTGATACAATTATCGAAATTGGACCAGGTAAAGTGTTAAGTGGTTTTGTTCGTAAAATTGATCGTAAAATTAAAACTTATCAGGTTGAAGACCAGGCGTCTTTAGAAAAAACATTAGCAGGATTAAAAGGAGAGTAACATGAAATTAAAAGATAAGGTAGTTTTAGTAACTGGTGGAGCTCAAGGAATTGGTAAAGAAATCTGTTTTGCATGTGCTCGTGAAGGTGCTAAAATTGTAGTAAACTATATTGATATTGGTGATAATAAAGAAATTGCCCAAAAAACTAAAGATGAACTTGAAGCTACTGGGGCAACAGTAATGTTAGCTCAAGCAAATGTTGCTTCTTTTGAAGAAACTGGGGCAATGGTTAAAGAAGTAGTTAAAGAATTTGGTAGAATTGATGTTTTAGTAAATAATGCCGGAATCACTAAAGATAATTTATTAATGAGAATGAAAGAAAGTGATTTTGATGCAGTTGTTGATGTAAACTTAAAAGGAACATGGAACTGCATGAAACATGTTACTAAAATCATGATGAAACAACGTTATGGTAGAATCATTTCAATGTCATCTGTAGTTGGTGTAATGGGAAATGCTGGACAAGTTAACTATGCAGCAACAAAATCAGGTATTATTGGAATGACAATGTCATTAGCTCGTGAAGTAGGTAGTCGTGGAATTACAGTAAATGCTGTTGCTCCGGGATTTATCAAAACTGCAATGACAGATGTATTACCAGATGATATTAAAGAAAATATGATTAAACAAATTCCATTAGGAACTTTAGGTGAAGTTAGCGATATTGCTAATACAGTTGTTTTTTTAGCTAGTGATGATGCTAAATATATTACAGGGCAAACTATTCACGTTGATGGCGGAATGGCGATGTAAGGAGAAAGATGATGAAAAGAAGAGTTGTTGTTACAGGTATTGGAGCAATTAATGCAATTGGTCATAATGTAGAAGAAACTTGGAAAAGTATTAAAGACGGTGTTTGTGGAATTGGAGAAATTACAAATTATGATAATTCCCTAACAAAAGTAAAAATTGCTGGAGAAGTAAAAGATTTTAATGTAGCTGATTATCTTGATAAAAAAGCTGCTCGTAAAATGGATCGTTTTACCCAATTTGGGGTTATCGCTGCTAGAGAAGCTTTTAAAGATTCTGGTTTAGAAATTGATAAAATTAATGCTGATCGTTTTGGAGTAGCTGTTTCTAGTGGAATCGGTGGAATTGGAACAATTGAAAAAGATCATAGTAAAGCTTTACAAAAAGGATATGATCGTGTTTCCCCTTTCTTTGTACCAATGGCTATTACTAATTTAGCTGCTGGTAATATTGCCATTGATTTAGGAGCTAAAGGAATGTGTACTTGTCCAGTAACAGCATGTGCTGGTGGTACTAATGCAATTGGTGATGCATTTAGAAATATTCGCGATGGATACCAGGATATTATGGTTGCTGGTGGTGCTGAAGCAAGTATTACACCACTTGGAGTTGGTGGATTTACATCAATGAAAGCACTTTGTGATAATAATGATCCAGCAAGAGCATCTATCCCATTTGATGCTGATCGTAGCGGTTTTGTAATGGGTGAAGGTGCTGGAATATTAGTTCTTGAAGAATTAGAACATGCTAAAGCTCGTGGTGCTCATATCTATTGTGAAATGGTTGGTTATGGTGCTAGTTGTGATGCTTATCATATTACTGCTCCATTATCTGATGGTTCTGGTGGTGCTAAAGCAATGGTTAACGCTTTAGAAGATGCTGGATTAAAACCAGAAGATGTAACTTATATTAATGCTCATGGAACAAGTACACCATTAAATGATAAAGGTGAAACTTTAGCTATTAAAGCTGCTTTAGGTGAAGCTGCTAAAAACGTAGCTATTTCTTCAACAAAAGGAAATACAGGACATTGTTTAGGTGCTGCTGGTGGAATCGAAGGTGTAATCTGTGTTAAAGCAGTTGAAGAAGGTTATATTCCAGCAACAATCAATTATCAAAATCCTGATCCTGAATGTGATTTAGACATCGTTCCAAATGTTGGTAGAGAACAAGAAGTTAATGTTGCTATGTCAAATTCTTTAGGTTTTGGTGGACATAATGCAACAATTGTATTTAAGAAATATGGAGAATAGAGAGATGGAATTAAATAGTAATCAAATTCAAGAAATAAATCCTCATCGTTATCCTTTTGCTTTAGTTGATCGAATCACTGATTATAAACCAGGTGAATATGCAAAAGGAATTAAATGTGTAAGTGTTAATGAAATGCATTTTTGTGGTCATTTCCCACAACATCATGTAATGCCAGGGGTTTTAATTGTAGAAGCATTAGCACAAGTAGGGTGTATTGCTATTCTTTCTAAAGAAGAAAACAAAGGAAAAATTGCTTTCTTTGGTGGAATTAATAAATGTAAATTTAAAGGACAAGTTACACCTGGTGATGTTTTAGAAATGGAATGTCATTTAACAAAGCAAAAGGGACCAATTGGTATTGGTGAAGCTGTTGCTAAGGTTGATGGAAAAGTTGTTTGTAAGGCAGAATTAACATTTGCAGTACAATAATAAATATTGTGGTATGGCTATGGCGATACCACTTTTTTATTAAAGCAAAATGTTTGACAGGAAGACTTAATTCGTTATAATTCATATGGATATAATGGAGGCTTTTATGAATAACACTAAAAAAGGAATGATATATATAATTTTAGCGGCTTTCTTCTTTGCAGCTATGAATGTTTTTGTAAAGTTAGCAGGTGATATTCCTTCAATCCAAAAAAGTTTCTTTAGAAATTTAATTGCAGTTTTTTTTGCTTTTGGAATATTAGTAAAAAATAAAGAAGGATTTAAATATCATCGCAAAGATTTAAAAATGTTATTATTACGTTCAATATTTGGAACCCTAGGAATTTTATGTAATTTTTATGCTGTTGATCATCTTTTAGTTAGTGATGCATCAATGCTTAATAAATTATCACCATTTTTTGTAATTATCTGTTCATCGTTGTTTTTAAAAGAGAAGGCTACTACAGTTCAGAAAATATCAATAATAATTGCATTTATTGGTAGTTTATTTGTAATTAAACCATCTTTAAATATTTTAAATAATGTTAATTCATTAATAGGGGTATTAGGGGCTTTAGGTGCTGGGATTGCTTATACTTGTGTTCGTCAATTAGGTAAACAAGGTGTTTCTGGTCCTAAAATTGTCTTTTTCTTTTCATGTTTTTCTTGTTTAAGCGTAGTGCCATACTTAATTTTCAATTATCAGCCAATGACATTATCACAAACTGCAATTTTAATTTGGGCTGGTTTAATGGCTGCTGGTGGCCAATTTGCAATTACTGCTGCTTACAACAATGCCGCTGGAAAAGATATCTCAATTTTCGATTATAGCCAGATTGTTTTTGCAGCGATTTTAGGATTTGTTTTCCTAAATCAAATTCCAGATTTAATGAGTATTATTGGATATGTAATTATTATTTTAGCGGCTTTATTTAGTTATTTATATCAACGTAGAAGAACTGTGGAATTATAATAGTAAAGAGACTTGATTATGCAAAAAATCAAGCCTTTTTAATAGATAATATTGATTTTATAAAAATAGTCTTGTATCGTGGAGAGGATTGATTTTTGATGTTAAAAAGTTTATCAAATTATGTTATATACTTGTTTGTAAAAAATGTTATTTATTTTTAAATTGGGTTAGAAGTTGATGATGAGATATATTTATTTATGTTGGTGCTAATAAGGATTTAAATGAGAATTTAGAGAAAATATGAGAAAGTTGATCTGCTGGTATAAAATTAATGACCTGGATTTAAATTATTAATCTTTATAATATTTTTATACGGATATGTAGCGAATTATTTGTTTAATCGGTAAGGTTGTATTATAATTAAAAGTATCTAGTGGGGTGGTAATGATGAGTTATATCGAATTAGATACAGTGGATTCAACTAATGAGTACGTAAAAAAAAATATTGACCGGTTAAATAATTTAAGTGTTGTACGTTGTAATTATCAAACCAGTGGTAAAGGGAGAAATGGTCATGTTTGGCAAAGCAAGCCGGGCGAAGATCTATTAATGAGTATTTTGGTTAAGGATTTTAAAAACCCTCAGGATTTACATAAAATGACACAAATAGCTGCTTGTAGCGTAGTAGGTTTATTAGAACGTTATGGGATCAAAGCAAAAATAAAATGGCCAAATGATGTTTATGTTGATGATTTGAAAATTTGCGGGATTTTAGTTGAGGCTGTTTTTGAATCAAATTTAAAGGGAATTATAGTAGGAATTGGCTTGAATGTTAATTCTATTAGTGGTAGTTTTGCATCGATGAAAATGAAAACAGGTCAAGAGTATCATGTGAAGTCTTTAATGATTGCAATGTTAACGTATTTTAATATTTATTATAATCTTTATCAACAAGGATGTTATAATAAAATTCTTGATTATGTCAATGATATTGCTTATTTAAAGGATAAAAAAGTTAACTTTGAAGATTATGGTTTAGTGACATTTACATCATTAAATGAAGATGGTACTGTTGATTTTATCGATAGTAATAATATAAAACATAATAAGCTGATTAATGAGATTTCATTACACAGTAAATAAAAGAAGCTAAACGAATAAAAAGGTTTATTCGTTATAGCTTCTTTTTTAATCAAATGTAACATAAGGATTATCTAGTGGTGGAACGACTTCAAGATGATCTACTGGTAATACTGGCACATCCATTTGATATTCAGTATCATATTCAACTTGTATTTTTCCTTCAACGCTAACCCATTCTTCAGGAATCAGTTTTTTAGCTAAAGGACTAATACAAATTAAACCTATTAAAGATGTATCTTGCTCACAACATACCATTGCTTGTCGTCCTAAGACAAATCCATTATCTAATACTCGGTCTAAACCAATAAATTTACCTTTGATTTTAATTGTCTTACCTTCATATTTTCGAGGATGATCCATAACATCCATACAAAAAATACCAAAATCATGATCAAGAATTTCAATTCGATCTTGATTAATATCAAAAGGCATTTCTTCTTCAGTATTTAAAGTATCGATAGTACCGTCAGGTAACTCATAGATGATTTGAGCATTAGAATTAATAGCTTTAATATTATTTCGTAATGATGATTTTTTGACATTACGATTATAACGATTAAAGATTACTAAATCACTAAATACAACTTGCCCATATACTAAAGAACGCATATTACTTACATACATTGAAAAGGTAGTTGTATCAATAGTTGTTAAGACTTGAACAACATTCCAGTTTTCAGGAACAATTTCCTTTACAAATGCGTTCAAATCCATCATCCCGTTAGCTTCAATTAAAATTTGCGTAGGATGATATTTATTTTCTAATGCCATTAAATCATTAGTTGTGTAGTTTTCATGATCAAGAATTTCTAAATTAGTATTTGCTCTTTTTAAGATACTTTCTTGATAAGGAACTTCGCCTTCTTCAAAACTAATTAACAAAGTATCCTCACCATTATAAAAATCAGGATTACTTAAAGTATCATTAATAAATGTAGTTTTACCACTATCTAAAAATCCTGCAAAAATATATACTCGAGTACTCATTAAGCCACTCCCTCAAATAAAGCATCTAATTTAGCTTCATCTAATTTTTCACCAATGACACAAATACGTCCAGTAAAATCAGCATTACCAGTTCTAATTTCGTATTCACCAGGTACTAAATCAAAATACCACCATTTATCTTCATTACTATCAACATATCCTTTTGCTCTTAAGATATTGCCAAAGCTATTATCGCTACTTAACTCTTTTAAAATAGCTTCTAACTGTTCTTTAGTATATTTTTTAGGTGTTTGTTTACCCCAGCTTGTAAATACTTCATCAGCATGATGGTGATGGTGGTGATGTCCACAGCCACAATCATGATCGTGATGATGTTCATGATGTTCGCAATCACAGTCATGATCGTGATGATGTTCATGGTGTTCGCAATCACAGTCATGATCGTGATGATGTTCATGATGTTCGCAGTCACAGTCATGATCGTGATGATGTTCATGATGTTCGCAATCACAGTCATGGTCATGGTGATGTTCATGATGATGACCACATTCTGGACAAACATCTAATTCAGCTAGTAATTCATCTCGTAAATTATCACTATCACTAAATGCATTAACAAGAGTTTCTTTTGTTAGCTGATCCCATGGTGTAGTAATAATATTTGCTTTATCATTATGATCTTTAATGATTTTAATGCATTCATCTAATTGATATTCAGTAACATTTTGAGTTCTGCTTAAGATAATTAGTGAAGCATATTCAATTTGATTGTTGAAAAATTCACCAAAGTTTTTAGTATATAAACGACATTTTTTAGCGTCAATAACAGCAATATAATTATCAAGTTCTAATTCATCGCTGTTAACATCACCAACTGCTTTGATTACATCAGATAGTTTACCAACTCCTGATGGTTCAATAATGATGCGGTCAGGATGATAAGTTTCTAATACTTCTTTTAATGAAGCTTCAAAATCTCCAACTAAGCTACAACAAATGCAACCGGAATTGATTTCAGTTACTTCAATACCAGCATTGTTCATAAAAGTTCCATCAATACCAATTTCACCAAATTCATTTTCAATTAAAACTATTTGTTGACCTTGATATACATCATTAATTAATTTTTTTATAAAGGTTGTTTTACCAGCCCCTAAAAAACCAGAAATAATATCTACTTTTGTCATTAAATCATCTCCTATTCGTGACTATTATAGCATTAAGAATTTAATCGTTCAAATGATGTATCTTATCATAAAAGACAAAAGTAATATATAAATGGATGTTTTAAGTTTTGTAAGTAATTTGATGTTGAAAGTGATAAAAAGATAAGAAAAGTTGCTAATAAAATTTGATTATGTTATCCTTTTGTCAAAGAGAGTGATAGTTATGAATGAAAGACATACAAAGATATTAGATTTACTTACGAAATATAAAAAAGTAGAAGTAAGTAAGTTATCGCAATTATTAGGAGTATCCCAGGTTACAATTCGTAAAGATCTAGATCATTTAGAAAATACCGGTATTTTAATTAGAGAACACGGTTATGCTAAGCTAAATGAAAGTGATGATATTAATAATCGTTTAGCTTATCGCTATGATATTAAACAGAAAATAGCAAGCTACGGGGCAACAATGGTTAATGACGGGGAAACAATTATGATTGAATCTGGTTCATGTTGTGCTTTATTAGCCTTAGAGATTGCTAAGACTAAAAAAGATGTGACAATCATCACTAATTCAGCATTTATTGCTGATTATATTAGAAAAAACGGTCATGTTGATATTATTTTGCTTGGTGGTCAATATCAACAAGAATCTCAGGTTATGGTTGGACCAATTACTAAAAGATGTATGGAACCTTTTTTTGTGGATAAATTATTTATTGGAATCGATGGCTTTAATGAAAAAACTGGATTTACTGGTAATGATTTTATGCGAGGGGAAACGGTAAAAGATATGACCAAACAAGCTAATAAAGTTATCGTTGTTAGTGATTCAGGTAAATTTGGTCGGCTTGGTCTAGTTAATTTAGTACCAACTAGTCAAGTTAGTTGTGTGATTACTGATGATAAAATAAATGAAAGTAGTAAATTGTATTTAGAAGAACAAGGAATTGAAGTAATCGCGGTATAGTATTTAATATCGTTTGTTGAAAATAATAAATGTTGTTATAATTTAAGTAGTCAAGATGAGTTGTGTTATCACGTATAAAAGTTAAAATAAGATTACCCAAATTGTTGCAGATAAGTGGTTACACTTTGCATTAATCAGGGTAATCTTTTTTGATATAATTCTTTCCTGTAAAGGAGTGAATTATATTGAATACAGCAGTCATTAAAATAAATAATTTGGATCAGGCTTTAATGTTAAGCAGAGCCTATAAGGAAGGAAAAATTAAATTGAATGTTTCTAAACTTGCAAGAGAATTAAACTGTAGCCGAAAAACACTAAGCAGAAGGCTAAACGGTATCGCACCTAAAAAAACAAGAAACAGAAAAAGATATTTAGATGATTATAAAGATCTTATATACAAATATTTGTGTGATGAACAGAGAAATTTTGATTATATCGATCATATTTATTATTTTATGAAACGTGAACATGGTATCACCTGTACACGTTCGACATTTTTCAGATACATTAAGGATAACGAAGAGCTCAATAGTAAATTTAAAAATTACAGAACCGATTCTTTTATCGAACGTTTTGAAACCAATCCTGGTCAACAGGCTCAGTTCGATATGAAAGAAAAAGTTAAACTTACAGATAAAAATGGCACGCAGACAGTAGTATATATTCCTACTCTGACTTTATCATGGTCAAGATATAATTACAGGCAGGTAATATTAAAACCTACAACTGATAACCTGTTAATATTTTTAGCCCAGGCATTTGAAGAAATCGGTGGTGTTCCTAAAGAACTGGTCATTGACAATCTTAAAGCATTTGTAGAAAAGCCTCGTAAATCAGCTGATGATAAAGCTTTATTAAACAGTAAATTTGAAGAATTCTGTAAAGATTATGGAATAACACCTATGCCATGTATGCCATATAGACCTCAAACCAAAGGAAAAACTGAGACACAAAATAAAATAGTAGATCAGCTTAAAAATTATAACGGTTATTATAGCGGATTATCTGATATACATGACAAACTGGAAATAATCAATAACGAGGATAATGAACGTTCCTCACAGGCAACAAGGCTTCCTAGAAATTTTCTTTTAGAAAAAGAAAAAGGTGATCTGCTTCCGTTACCCAGCAAAGAAATCAGAAGCAGGTATCACCTTAAATTAAATGAAGTCTATGTTACAAATGAATCGCTATTCCAGTATAAATACAATAAATATTCCCTACCACAAGAATATATTGGAAAACGTGTCGGACTAGCGGTCCAAAACAAAGAACTTCTTATATATTATAACGGAAAAATTATTGAAAAACATCCTATTACTAATAATAAATTTAATATAAAAGAAGAACATGAACTTTATTATAAGAAAACAGATAAGCAGGCAGTTAAAGAAAGCAATCAAATAATATTAAAAGAACTGGAGAATATAATTTATGACAATGACTAATGATGTACTGGAACAATTGAATTATTTAAAACTGAAATCAGCATATTCATATTTAAATTCATTAGTAATGAATAATGAAATAGCTGAAGAAGAACTGCATGTAATGCATAAGATACTGAATAAGGAAGTGATAGCTAAAGAGGAGAATAACAGACTTTATAATGTAAAAGTAGCAGCATTTCCTTTTCTAAGAAAAGTTGATGATTATGATTTTAATTTTCAGCCAGGTATAAAAGAAGAAAAAATAAGATCCATTATTGAATCGGATTTTTATGAAAATGCTACAAATATCGTATTTGTAGGTAACCCTGGTACTGGAAAAACACATTTGGCAATAGCAATTGCATATACAGTAGCTATAAGAAGAAATAGTGTATATTTTATTAAATTTAATAAATTAATCAATATACTAAGACAGGCATATAATGAGGGGACATTAGAAAGAAAACTAAGACTCTTTTATAAGTATAAGCTGCTAGTCATTGATGAAGTTGGATTTAATGAAATAACACCACTGGAAGCTAAATTATTTTTTCAATTGATTGATTTAAGATATACTAAACGATCTACTATTTTTACAAGCAATATTTCATTTGATAAATGGCCACAGATATTAGGAAATGATGAAATGATAACTAAAGCCATATTAGACAGGATTCTTCATTATTCATATTTATTTAATATCACAGGTCCATCTTATCGAATCAAAGATAAATTAAATCCTAAAAAAACTGAGAACACTTAATTGCAACAAATTGGTCAAATTATCTTGACTTTTATATCACGTAAATCCAATCGTGAGGCACAACTCTTTTTTTGTTAAGGAAGGGTGGATGAGATGAAATCAGTAAGTAAAAATGAATTAGTAAAATTATTATCAATTTGTGGCCAAGTGGCTAAACACAAGAGTGAAAAACTGCAAGAACATGGAAAAGATGAAAGTTTAATTTTATCGGCTTTATCAAAAGAAAAGCAGGATCAACTAAAATCTTTATTAGAAAAACTACAAAAACAATGGTTAGAAGACCATAAAAAAACATCATCAAAAAATACAGACTAAATAAATGAAGTCTGTATTTTTTAAAAGAAACAATCAATTCCTTGATCGATAAATATTTGTTGATATTCTTTTAAATCTTCAGGATAAAGGGCTTTAATATTTTTTAAAGCATAATTACGATTTAAAAGTTCATATTTTTTTTCACCAAATTGATGAAAAGGTAATAATTGAGCTTTTTTAATTTTTATATTGGCTAAAAAACTAGCAATTTCTTTAGCGTCTTCATTACTGGCATTAAAATTAGGGATTACTGGGATTCTTGGTAATATAGAGATATTATTTTTTAAAGCCCAGATTAAATTAGTCTTGATCAAATCACAAGATACGCCAGTTCCAGCGATATGTTTTTGATTATTTACATGTTTGACATCGAATAATAATAAATCAAATAGTTTAGCTAGTTCTTGAAATGTTGCCGATTCAACATAACCAGTAGTTTCGATTGCAAGATGAAGATTATGTTCTTTTAGTTTTAAAACTAATTGTTTTAAAAAAGTTGGCTGACACATTGCTTCACCACCAGAAATGGTAATACCACCATTAGATTCTTCATAAAAAGCAACATCTTTTAGACATTCATCAACAATTTCATCGATATTTTTATATTCGCCTTCATTTGTCAAAGCACTATTTAAACAGTTATTAACACATTTTAGACATCCGATACATTTTTTATGATCGATAATAATTTTATCATTTACTAAACTAAGAGCCTTTACAGGACAGCTATTTAAGCAATTTAAACAATGAGTGCATTTAGTTCGATCATATAAAATTTGTATTTTATCTAATTGTGATTCCGGGTTAGAACACCATTTACATCTTAATGGACATCCTTTAAAAAAGACAGTCGTTCTAATTCCAGGACCATCGTGGATACTAAATTTTTGAATATTAAAAATGATTCCTTGGTTCATAATATTTGCTCCTTTAAAATTATCTTATCATAGGTTGTTATAAAAGTAAATAAATCAATTTCAAATGAAAGTAATTTTAATTATTTATGAAATATAATCTTGACTAAACGCTAATTAATGTTATGATGATATTGTAAATAAAACAATTATTAGTTTCAAACGAAACAACGGAGGAGATAATATGAAAAATGTTGAACATTTTGGCGATTTAACACCACGAATGAATAGTTTTAGAGAAGCAGTTTTAGACAAAAAACCATATATTGATGCAACTAGAGCATTGTTAGTAACTGAAGCTTATAAAAAGCATCAAAATCAACCAGCAGTAATGAAACGTGCATTAATGTTAAAAAATATTTTAGAAAAAATGCCTATTTATATTGAAGATGAAACTTTGATCGTTGGAAATCAAGCATCTTCTAATAAAGATGCGCCAATTTTTCCCGAATATACTATGAAATTCGTTATTGATGAACTTGATTTATTTGAAAAACGTGATGGGGATGTTTTCTATATAACAGAAGATACTAAAGAAGCATTAAGATCAATTGCACCATTTTGGGAAAATAATAATTTAAGAGCTAAAGGGGAAGCTTTATTACCAGATGAAGTTAGTGTATTTATGGAAACTGGTTTTTTTGGTATGGAAGGTAAATTAAATTCTGGTGATGCCCATTTAGCAGTAGACTATCAAAATGTTCTTGAAAATGGTTTGGTAAGCTATGAAAACAGGGTTTTAAAATTGAAAGCTGATTTAGATTTATGCAAACCAGAAAACATTGATAAGTATCATTTTTATAAAGCGGTTTTAATAGTCATTGAATCAGTTAAAACTTTTGCTGCTCGTTTTAGTGAACTAGCAAAAAAACAAGCCGAAAATGCTAGTGGTAAGCGAAAAGATGAATTATTAGAAATTAGCCGTATTTGCAAAAAAGTTCCTTATTTTAAAGCCGAAACTTTTAAAGAAGCCATTCAATCAGTATGGTTTATTCAATTAATATTACAAATTGAATCTAATGGACATTCTTTATCTTATGGTCGTTTTGATCAATATATGTATCCTTATTTGAAACATGATTTAGAAAATGGAATTTTAAGTGAAGACGATGTGGTTGAGTTATTGAATAATTTATGGATAAAAACTTTAACGATCAATAAAGTTCGTAGTCAGTCACATACTTTTTCAAGTGCTGGTAGTCCAATGTATCAAAATGTAACTATTGGTGGTCAAACTCGTGATAAAAAAGATGCAGTTAATAAATTATCATTTTTAGTTTTAAAATCAATTGCTCAAACTAGATTACCACAGCCTAATTTAACAGTAAGATATCATAAAAATATAAATCAGGAATTTTTAGATGAAGCAATCGAAGTTATGAAATTAGGAACTGGAATGCCGGCATTTAATAATGATGAAGTAATTATTCCTTCATTTATCGAAAAAGGTGTTAAAGAAGAAGATGCCTATGATTATTCAGCGATTGGCTGCGTTGAAACAGCAGTACCAGGTAAATGGGGTTATCGCTGTACTGGTATGAGTTATATGAATTTTCCAAGAATCTTATTAATTGCAATGAATAATGGCGTTGATATGACAAGTGGTAAACGATTTGTCGAAGAATGTGGTTATTTTACAGAAATGGATTCTTACGAAGATTTGATGAATGCCTGGGATAAAGTAGTACGGCAACTAACTAGAATGAGTGTTATTGTTGAAAATGCAATTGATTTAGCTTCAGAACGTGATGTCCCTGATGTTTTATGTTCAACATTAACAAATGATTGTATTGGTCGCGGAAAAACGATTAAAGAAGGTGGGGCTATCTATGACTATATTTCAGGTTTACAAGTAGGAATCGCTAATATGGCTGATAGTTTAGCGGCAATTAAAAAATTAGTCTTTGAAGAAAAGAAGATTACAAAACAGCAATTATGGGATGCTTTATTAGATAACTTTACAAGTGAAGAAAATCAAAAGATTCAAAAAATGTTAATCAATGAAGCTCCTAAATATGGTAATGATGATGATTATGTTGATCAATTAGTTGTTGAAGCTTATGATAGCTATATTGATGAAATGAAAAAATATCCAAATACTCGTTATGGACGCGGACCTATTGGCGGGATTCGTTATGCGGGAACTTCATCAATTTCTGCAAATGTTGGACAAGGATTTTCAACAATGGCGACTCCTGATGGTCGAAAAGCTCAGACACCGCTTGCTGAAGGTTGTTCACCAGCTCATAGTTGTGATAAAAGTGGACCTACAGCAGTATTTAAATCAGTTTCTAAATTACCAACCCATGAAATTACTGGAGGTGTTTTATTAAATCAAAAAGTAACACCACAAATGTTATCGAGTGATGAAAATAAACAAAAACTAGAAATGTTAATTAAAACGTTCTTTAATCGATTAGAAGGTTATCACGTTCAATATAATGTTGTTTCTAGAGAAACATTAATTGATGCACAAAAACATCCTGAAAAGCATAAAGACTTAATTGTTCGAGTTGCTGGTTATTCTGCATTTTTCAATGTATTGTCAAAAGCTACACAAGATGATATTATAGAGAGAACAGAACAAACGTTATAAATGAAAGGAGTTTAAGACGTGGAATTTATAATTGATACAGTAGATTTAAAAGAAATTGAAGAAGCAGTAGAGTATTTACCAATTTCAGGAGTTACTAGTAATCCTTCAATAGTAAAAGCAACTAGTCCTGAAAATTTCTTTGATCATATGCGTAAAATCAGAGAAATGATTGGAATGGAAAACAGTTTGCATATCCAGGTAACTGGTTTGGATTGTGAAACTATGGTTAAAGAAGCTAAACGAATTGTAAAGGAAATCGATGATTTAGTATATATTAAAGTACCTGTTTCATATGAAGGAATAAAAGCTATTAAAGAATTAAAAGCTCGTGGCATGAATGTAACGGCGACAGCTGTTTATGATTTAATGCAAGCTTATATGGCATTAGAAGCTGGAGCTGATTATATTGCTCCATATGTAAATCGTATCGGTAATCTAGGAAGTGATCCATTTGAATTGATCCATGAATTATCATCAAGAATTGAAGTAGATGGATATGATTGTAAAATATTAGCAGCCAGCTTTAAAGGGGTACAACAAGTAAGAGATGCTTTTAATAGTGGCTCACATGCAATAACAGCACCAGTAGCTGTATTAAATCAAATCTTCAAAAACCCAAACATTGAAAAAGCAGTAGCAGATTTTAATAATGACTGGTATGCAATGTATGGTGAGAATAAAGGAATTTGTGATTTATAATAATTAGCAGCACAACTAAGTGCTGCTTTTTTGTAATACAATAAAACCCCCAGCTAGGCTGGGGGTGTATAAAAGCTTTAGTGGAGTGATAATGAAAAACCTCCATGTTATAATATACTTGCGGCTACCAACTGCAAATAAAATAACACGGAGGAATGACAAATGAATAAACAATATTCAGATGACTTACATAGTTTATCACACACAAAATGGAGATGCAAATATCATGTAGTATTTGCACCAAAGTATAGAAGAAAAGCATTTTATGATGAAAGAAGAGTCGCAATAGGGGCGATATTAAGACAATTATGCGAATGGAAGGGAGTAAATATAATAGAAGCGGAAGTATGTATAGATCATGTACATATGCTGATAGAAATACCACCAAAATATAGTATTTCAGGATTTATGGGATTTCTAAAAGGGAAAAGTAGCCAAATCATATTTGAAAGATGGGCGAATGCAAGATATAAGTATAGACATCGAGAATTTTGGTGCCGAGGATATTATGTAGATACAGTGGGGAAAAATACAAAAAAAATTAAGGAGTATATCTCAAATCAGTTGAAAGAGGATCAAGAAGGGGAACAACTAACTCTGGATTTTGAAGACCCTTTTAAGGGTAAATAACGACAAGGTGCATGCGGTAGCCGTAAGGCATAAGGAATGTCTTCAGATATGCGCTTTGGGAGCAGGGCTATGCCCGCATAAGTAAAACCACCGGCTAGGCCGGTGGATATTTATTGAATGATAGGCAGCTGTAGATATATTACGTTAATAAGTATGTGGTATTTTCAATTTATAAAAGGTTATTTAAAGGAGAAAGATATGTGGCAATGTCCCAAGTGTAAAAGAGTATTTAAAAGAAAAAATCAGAGTCATTATTGTGGTGAAAAACCTACTACGATTGATGAATATATAGCTAGACAAGAAAAAGAAATTCAACCGCTATTAATTGAACTCAAAGACATTATTAATAAGGCAATACCAGAAGCAAAAGCAACGATTGCATGGGGAATGCCAACTTGGAAAAATAACGACAATATAATTCACTTTGCTGTTAATAAAAATGATATTAGTTTATATCCAGGCAAAGAAGCAGTTTTATTTTTTCATGATCATTTATCAGATTATAAAGTTCATAACGGTGTAATTAAAATTTTATTCACGCAACCTTTATCTGAAAAATTAATCACAAAAATAGCTAAGTGGTGTTATCTTCAAGATATTAATCAAGAATAATATTTTGCTATCATTAATTTTATAAAATAATAAATTTTGCTTAATTGCCGGCGTATAATTTATAGTGTAAAATATTTTTTAGGAAGTGATTACTAATGGAAAAATATGCAGTGATAACAGGGGCAAGTTCTGGTATTGGTAAGGAGTTTGCAAAATTATTAGCTAGGCAAGGTTATTATTTAGTATTGGTCGCTAGAAGGGTGGCTAGATTAGAGCAATTGGCAAAAGAATTAGATACTGATTGTTTGATAATTGAAGCGGATTTAAAGAATAAAAATGATTGTTATCAGTTGTTTGAGAAAGTTAAAGATTTAAATGTTGAAATTTTAATTAATAATGCTGGTTTTGGTATTAGTGGGAATTTCGATGAAATTGCTTTATTGAAAGAAATAGAGATGATCGAAGTTAACTGTGTAGCTTTACACATCTTAACAAAACTAATGTTGGAAAAAATGGAACATAATGATAATGGTTATATTTTAAATGTGGCTTCTTGTGCTGGATTAATGCCAGCAGGACCACATATGAGTACTTATTATGCCACTAAATCATATGTAACAAGTTTAACACAAGGAATTGCTCGAGAGTTAAAGGAAAAAAATAGTAATGTATATGTAGGCTGTTTATGTCCAGGACCTGTTGATACTGAGTTTAATGATGTAGCTCAAGTGAAGTTTGCTTTAAAGGGAATAAGAGCTGATTATTGTGCTAAGTATGCTTTGTCTAAAATGAAAAAGCGTAAAGTTGTTATTATTCCAACTATAAAAATGAAATTAGCGATGACTTCAGGCCGTTATTTACCTAATTATTTATATATTATAATTGCATCATTTCAACAAAAGAAAAAACAATAAAAAACATCTAGGTATTATCTAGATGCTTTTTGTCGTCAATTTTTAATCATTATGGCGATGACGTAAAAAGATATTAATGCCAATGACTTCGATAATAGACATAATTACAATTGCTACTGCTGGATTCATTTTAACCCCTCCATTTTTTACACCATTATCATAGCAGAAAATTATTAATAAAACATTTAATAAATTATTAAGAATTATTAATTTATCTCTAAAATAAGAAATACTTATAAATATCATTAGTAATAAAAATTGTAATATTGACAAAAAGTCATAATCTAAAAAGAATTAAAGAAAATATAGAAATATTTGATTTTAAATTGACTGATCAGGAAATGGAAGCAATAAGCAGTCTTGATAGGATCGATGGTAATACTTTTGATAATCGTGATCCCGAAGTAGTAAAAAGAATTTGTTTAAATCATTATCAGTATTAAAATGTAATGGTTTTATAACAGAAGTTTAATGTTATAGTTTTTTATCGCTTATTTTTAATAATTGATGTATCATAAAATTAACTAATTTTATAAAGGAAATTTTAAAATGAAAGATTTATATTATGTTTTAATGAAAAATAATTTAGGAAATGCCTCGACTTGTCGTAAACTGATAAAACAAGGTAAGATAACAGTTAATGGTGAAGTTATAAAAGATCATAAATATCCTGTTAAATTTAGTGACCAGATTATTTATCAACAAACTATTTTAAAAGCCCAGCCTTTTACTTATATTATGTTAAATAAGCCCAAAGGTTATATATGTGCTAATCGTGATCTAAAATATCCCTGTGTAATTGATTTGATAACTAATAAAGATTGTTATTGTTTAGGACGTTTAGACAAAGATACCACTGGTTTATTGATTTTAACCGATGATCATAGTTTATCAAAAAAGCTGCTTTTACCTAGTAATCATGTTATTAAAAAATATTTGGTGGAAACCCAAAAGAAAATTACTAATAATTTAAAGGAAGTATTTTTACAAGGAATTATTATTGATCATAATATCAAATGTTTACCTGCAGAATTTGAAATGATCGATGATTTTCATTGTTATTTATCGATTAGTGAGGGTAAATATCATCAAATAAAAAAGATGTTTAAAAGTCTAGATAATGAAGTTGTAAATTTAAAACGAATTGAATTTGGATCTTTAAAATTAGATGAACGATTGAAAGAGGGCGAGTTTCGAGATCTAACTAATCAAGAAATCTTAAGCTTATTATAAATTGTGATATAATAGAAAAAAGGAGGTATATTATGCTTGAATTTCGATATGATACCCAGTTATTAATAGAGGGTAAAAACCTTGATGAAGATGCTATCAATGAATATTTTACAAATAATTTTAAAGGGGATTGTTTATTGGCTGTAGGTGATGAAGATTTAATCAAAATTCATTTCCATACTAATGAGCCTTGGAAGGTATTAGAGTATTGTGCTTCTTTAGGAGAAATTTACGATATTGTTGTTGAAGATATGGATCGCCAATCAAGAGGATTAAAAGGTTAGACTAGGGTTAACAAATGTTAGCTCTTTTTTGATAAATAATATTAAAAATTTATAAAAAAGGAGGAAAAGGATTTGTTATTAGCTAGTGATTTTGATGGAACATTATTTTTTGAACATCAATTAGAAAATTATCGAAGAGATGATATTAAAGCAATTCAAAAATTCCAGTCTTTAGGACATAAATTTGGGGTCTGTACGGGTAGACCATTAATTGGGGTTACTGATTTTGCTTCACCTGATTTTAAATTTGATTTTTATATTGTAAATAGTGGGGCTATTGTTTTAGATCGGGATTTTAAACTAATTAGTAAAAAAGAGATAACTTTGACAACAGTTGAAAAAGTTATGGATAGTTATAATGATGTTGAAATGTTAATTGCTACTGAAAATGAAATTTATTTTGTAAATAGTAAGAATGATTTTTCATCAGATTTTATTATTAATCTAACTTCCAAAAAACAACTGTTAGACAAAACAATTATTAGTTTTTCTTTAATGTTCAAAACTGAAAAGGAAGCTTTTAGTGCTAAACAGGATTTACAACAATACGTAGATATTGAAATCTTTCAAAATAAAACAGCATTAGATGTTGTCGCTAAAGACTGTTCTAAAAAAAGTGGTCTTGAAGCAATTGCCAATTACTATCAGTTAGATAAAAACGATTTGGCTTGCATTGGAGATTCATATAACGATATTTCCATGCTTGAATTTGTTGATAATAGTTTTACATTTGATTATAGTCCTTTAGAAGTACAACAAGTAGCAAACAATGTTGTTAGTCATTTAGATCAATGTATTGAACAATTATTACAAAAGGATTAGGAGGTTATCATGAAAATAGAGGTTAAAGAATATACTTATGAAACCATGCCAGACTACATTTGTAATCTAGATAATATACCTGAAATAAAAATGACTGGAGAAGAAATTGGTGTTGATTATTTTCCAGATGTTGTCTATGATCGAAAAGATGGTGTTGATTTGCATTTACAACTGTTAGTACCTTCAATATTTAATCACCCTAATAAAAAGTTTCCTGGGGTAGTATTTATTCAAGGATCTGCTTGGAAAAAACAAAATATTTATCGTAATGTTGCCAATATTGGAGCATTGGCAAAAAGAGGCTATGTTTGTGCTATTGTTGAATATCGTCATAGTGGCATCGCTCATTTTCCAGCTCAGATCATTGATGGTAAAAATGCAATTCGTTATTTAAAAGCCCATCATGATCAATATCATTTAGATAGTGATAACATTATTGTCATGGGTGATTCTTCGGGAGGTCACACTAGTGCGATGATTGGGATGACTGCTAAAACAGATTTGTTTGATCAGCCAATTAATCAATATGATTGTTTTGTTAAAGGGATTATTGATTTATATGGTGCTGTTGATATTACAATGCCTGATGGTTTTCCTTCAACTTTAAATCATCAGCTTCCTGATAGTCCTGAAGGAATGTTAATGGGATATAATATTCGTGAAAATATTGAGGAAGCAAAGGTAGCTAATGTTAAAAGTTATGTTGATTTAGATTATCCAGCGATGCTTATTTTACATGGTACTAAAGATAAAACAGTATTTTGTAAACAAAGCGTGGAATTATATCAGGCGATAAAAAATGCCGGTAAAAGTGTTAAACTGTATTTAGTTCGTGGCAGTGATCATGGTGGGGCAGTTTTTTGGAAAGAAGAAGTAATTGATTTGTATGATGATTTTATAAAATCGTGTCTTTAAAACAGTAAGTAAAAACGATTCAATTAAATGAATCGTTTTTACTTGTTTGTTTCAATGTAATTTTCAACATTCTTTTCAACAATTGTAAATGGAGCACAACCACTAGTTAATAAAGCTTCGTGAAATTCAATATCATTAAATTTATTTCCTAGCTCTTCTTTAGCAGTAGTTTCTAAATTACTAAATTGAAGATAACCATAATAATAAGGAACAAAGATTGTCGGATTGTCTTTTAACTGATTGTATTGTAATTCTAGCGAATCATCATCATTAATGACAAAACCTAAATCTGCTAAGTTATCTTTAAATTCATCTAAATCCCAGCCCTCATAGTGAATACCAATATCACATAAAATCATTGCATAATAAGAATAAATGTTATTATATTTCATTAATTCTAAAATATCTGAATTAACTTGCTGAGATAAATATTTGTTACAATAATATTGCACATAAACAGCCCAGCCTTCTTGATATGATGGATTTGATGCTAAAACTTTACGATAATTATTATCAAGGTTTAAATAACTGTAATTAACCTGATACATATGACCAGGTAAACCTTCATGAGCAATAGTTTGAAAAGTATCAACAGCACTTATATCAATTTCATTATTATCAGAATTAACACGAATTTGATTTGCTGCTTTGCTATCTAATGCTGGTAAATTATAATAAGCAGCAACACTGTTATTAGCTAAAGAAGGATCGATTTGAGCTATTTGATAATCAATAGTTCCAATGTCTGGAAAATCTTCTTGTATTTCAGTTGATAAATCTTGCATCATTTCTTCGTAACTGTTGTAATTGGTTTTAATGGAACCAAAGTTATTTTGAACAACAGATGAGATACTTGGATTGGAAATTATTAAAGATTGCATTTCTTTTAAACAATCATCCATCGCATCTTCAAATTCTGATTGAATTTCTGTAACTGTTTTAGAACTTGCAGTAGCATTTTGTAATAATAACTGATAATATTCTTTACCATTTTCGATATTCGCTAGACCACCATCATTTATTTTAGATTTATCAAGTCCATTTACGGTATCAATGATATTTTGATAAGCTGTAATAAATGAGTCATTAAAGGTAGTAGAAAGCTGTTGTTTATAAGTATTTTTTTGATTTTCATCAAGATTCAAAGTATCAATTTTTTCATTTAAGGCTTGTAAGATAGGACTATTATCTTTAGCATCAACTATCCCTTGGCAATATTCAACAACATCATTAACATTGATAGAAAGGGTATCTTTTTCTTCTTGAACCTTTAAATAATCTAATAGACTTTGAATATATCGATCAGTATCATCAACTAATGTAATTAAATCCTTAACATCCTGTTCATTTCTTACTGTCCAATCGGTTAACATTGTTGGAATTTGACAATAAGCACCAGTTGCAGTTTCAAAAGCTGGAGCGATATAATCATATTTATCATCATTTGACTCTAGTGCTAATTCTAATGTGTTTTGATAAATATCGTAAGTTTCCTGTTGTTTTGCAGTTAATAGATCTCGGTCAAATTCAGCAAATCTTTCAGCAGTTTCTTCGGTTGTTTTTTTAGCTTCTTCAAGTTCTTCTTCGCTATAACCAGAACCAAAGCCAATTTCAACATTATTTAAGTCAATTCCAAAATCTTCAGGATTTTCAATAAATGAATGTAATGATGTATAATCACTTTCCATTGTATCAATAAATTCCTGTTCAATAAATTGATCAAATTTGGTTTGCATTTTATCAATGTCACCAGAATTTTGATTGTTGCAGCCGCTAATAGAAATCGTCAAAATTAGGGCTAATAAAATAGTGGTTAATTGTTTTATTTTATTCATAAAAAACTCCTTCCAATACAATATATTATAGCCATTTTAGAGTTATTAAACAATTTGTTCGTTAAAAGAAAGTTAGCAATATTTATTCAAACAATATTAACTATGACCTATAGGTTTAAATTTATAGTCTAAATCTGCATATATTAATATTTTGTATGTTTTAGTATTAACTAATAGGTGATACTATGTGAACTTTTTAAGAATTCTCAACTAGTGTTTTACTAGGTAAAATATAGCTGTAAATAGAAGGGAGAATGATTATGAAAAAAGAACAAGTATTAAAATATTCGTTATTGTCAGCATCTTTATTAGTTGGTAGTGCACCAGCAATCAATGCTAATATTCCAGCTATGGCAAGCGCTTTTGATACAATTCCATTAGCAATGATTGAAATGTTGACAACTGTACCATCATTATTTTTAATGATTTCAGTATTAATTAGTAGTTTTATCGCAAAAAAGATTGGTTATAAACAAACAGCTTCATTAGGGTTGTTAATTGTCGCTGTTTCAGGGATACTGCCAGTATTTGTTTCTAATTTTTATTTAATTTTAATTAGTCGAGCAATGCTTGGATTTGGGATTGGTTTATTCAATTCTTTAACAGTAGCTTTAGTAAATAGTTTTTATCAAGGGAAAGATCGAGCTAAAATGTATGGATTACAAAGTGCTTTTGAAGGTGCAGGTGGGATCTTTATAACATTTATTGCTGGTCAATTGTTAAAAATTGGTTGGCAGGCACCATTTTTAGCCTATGCTATAGCAATTCCGGTATGTATCGTTTTTATCAAGTTTATTCCTAAGGTAGCTACAGCAAATGATATTTCGGTTGATACAAATGTAATTGTAAAAGAAAATGGGTTTAAAAAAGATAATATAATGTTAATTAGTTTTATCGCATTGTTATTTGTAGCAGCATCTTTATATATGACAATGGGTATTAAAGTATCAACATTAATTACAACGGCTGGATATGGAAATGCTAGTGATGCTAGTTTAGTAATTATATTATTATCACTAGGAGCAATTACGGCTGGGACATTATTTAGTAAGATAATTAAAATCTTTAAGCAGCTAACACCAATTATTGGCTTATTAATTTTAGCATTAGCAATGTTTTTAATAGGAATTTCTAATTCAATGATAATTACATTTGCTGGTGGCTTTTTAACCGGATTTGGATTTAAAATTTTTATGCCATACTTAATCGATCGTATTAATAATTCACAAATAAAAAATACACCACTAGCAACTTCATTATTATTAGTAGGTTTTAATTTAGGTGCTTTTATTTCACCATATAGTAGTATTTTTATGCAAAATATCGCATTAAGTGATAGTCTTAATAGTTTATTTATAGTTTTAAGCGGTGGCTTTATTTGTTTAGCAGTTGTAATTTTAGTATTAAATAATATTTTTACTAATAAAGAAGTTAATTATGTTTCAATGGAGTTAGCTGATAATTAATATTTTAAATCTTAACTAGACAAAATTTTGTAGACAAGATAAAATTTAGATGACGAAATATGTTTAGAAAGGAAGTAAAATATAATGGCTAAAAAATTAGGTTTTGGATTAATGAGACTACCTTCTTTAGACCCTAATGATCCTTCAAAAATTGATCTTGAGGAAACTAAAAAAATGGTAGATACTTTTTTAGAAAGAGGATTTACGTATTTTGATACAGCTTGGATGTATTGTGGATTTAATAGTGAAAATGCAACTAAGGCAGCACTAGTAGATCGTCATCCTCGTGATAGCTTTACTTTAACAACTAAATTACATTCTAATTTTATTAAAACAAAAGAAGATCGTGATAAAGTCTTCAATGAACAATTAAAGAAAACTGGTGTAAGTTATTTTGATTATTATTTATTACATGATATCAATACTCATAGTATTGAAGTTTATAATAAATTAGATTGCTTTAATTGGATTATTGAAAAGAAAAAACAAGGTTTAGTTAAACATATTGGTTTTTCTTTCCATGATGGTCCTGAATTATTAGATCAAGTATTAACAGAACATCCAGAATTTGAATTAGTTCAATTACAAATCAATTATTTAGATTGGGATAGTGCTGGAGTCCAATCAAGAAAATGTTATGAAGTAGCGACTAAACATAATAAACCAGTTATTGTAATGGAACCTGTTAAAGGTGGAACATTAGCTCAAGTACCAGAAAAAGTGGAAACAATGTTTAAAGAATATCATCCTGATATGTCAGTTCCATCTTGGGCAATAAGATTTGCAGCTAGTTTAGATAATGTCATGATGGTTTTAAGTGGTATGTCAAACATGGAACAATTACTTGATAATACTAGCTATATGATGGATTTCAAAGCATTAAATGAAGAAGAATATCAATTAATTGATAAAGCAGTTGATGCAATTAATGCCAATATTGCAATTCCTTGTACTGGTTGTGCTTATTGTGTAGATGGTTGTCCAATGAAGATTGCAATTCCTAAGTATTTTTCATTGTATAATGCTGATTTACAAGAAGTTGAAGAAAAAGGCTGGACACCACAAGGTGAATATTACGACAACTTAACTAAAACATTTGGTAAAGCTAGTGATTGTATTGCTTGTGGTCAATGTGAACAAGTATGTCCACAACATTTATCAATTATTGAGTATTTACAAGATGTAGCTAAACATTTTGAATAAAATTATGAGGTTAAAGGATATTTAATGATATACTTTAACCTTTTTAATTTTAAGTAAATATTGTTATTTGTTAAGTATAAATTTATAATTTTAATAAAGAGGGATCTATAAATATAGGGGGTGAGTATATGAACGAAGATGAAGTTATAAAGGAATTAGGAATAACGCAAAAATCATTGCAAAAATATAAGGAAGCAGGGTTAATAAGACTGGTAAAAAATGAAGATAAGAGTTGTATATATAATCATGAAGATCTTAGATTATTAAGGATTATTATGCAATTACAGAATTATCATCTGTCAGTTCAAGAAATTCAATATATCTTAGAAAAACAGATGTCATTATCAGATTTTTGTAATGATAATGTTATTAAAGAAAGAGATATTGCTAAAATTGAAAAAAATATTTTAAGACGAAAAGCTGCTTTCGAGTTTCAAGTAGTAGAAGAACAAAATACGTATGAAAATTATATTTGTTTTAAAAATAATAATATTTTAATAAATGATCCATATGATATTAAAGAAAAAATAATAGAAATATCGTATGCAGATATTGTTGAATTAGAGTTTTCAATTTGTACAAGAGCATATTCTTGGCATTTAGATGTTGATGAGATTAATAGTTATGATAATCCACAAATAGGACTAACAAACGCTTATTATATTGATTTGGATCTTTATATAAAGGATAAAAAATTTGAATTTGAAAGTATTTCTTTAAAAAATATCTATTCGATCATCAAATTACTTAAAGAAAAAAATATAAATATTATTGATAAATTAGGATTAATAGATTTTTTTATTGAAAATAGAGATAAAGATAAGTTTTATGCTAATTTAAAAAATAAAGTACGACAATGGTCAAAAGAATTTGATATTGATAATCCTAGAAGTATTGAGGTTATTAATCAAAGCAAACAAATTAAACAGAAAATTATTAATGACAAAGAGCCAAAAAATGATAAAATCAAATTTACAAAAAAAGGGATTTTGATTCCTGAAAGAATAAGAATACCTGATTGGATGATAGTATTATATTTTCTGTTTATAGTAATGCTTTGTATTTGGGGATATTTAGAAAATTACGGATAATATAATTAAAATAATGATGATACTCAATAATTGAGTATCATCATAGTTTTATAGAAGATTAAATACGATGTTTCCAATATTCAAATACTGAAATTTCTGGAGCATCTTTATCCCAAGGCATTTCATGTCTTTCAAAATACCCAATAACTTCTCCTTGTTTGTTTCTTACAGGAACAAAAAATTCACGTTCACCGGTTTTTTTATTATAAGTTTCAAACATTTCGTCTTCACCATTATCAGCTCTTTTTAAAAATTCTTCAATTTTATGCTTAGAATTTTCATTGTGACAGTTAAATAAACTATTACCGATGACAACACGATTACCATATCGTTGTTTTGCGGTCTTATTCATATACTGAACGATATGATTACGATCAACAAAAACAATTTCATAAGCATAAGCATCCAAAATACTCTCTAATATTTCTTTTGTAATGTCCATATTTATATTACCTCACTATTTATTTTATATATTCTATCAAATTATTAGAAAATCGTAAATTATGGGACAGTATTATAATTAAAAAGTATTAGCAAAAAAGTAATTTTTTTAAAATAGAAGTGATAGAAGTTTTACTAGAATGTTAGTAAATACAAAATAAACTTAGTTTAAGTAAGTAAATATATACATATAATTAATTGTTTTTGTAGTAAAATTAAGATATCTAAATTACAATAATAGTAAGTGAATGTTAGTGGAGGGATTTCGATGAGTGTTATTGAAATAGATGGCTTAACGAAAGATTATGGTAATCAAAAAGGATTATTTGATGTTAGTTTTACAATCGAAAAGGGAGAAATATTAGGTTTTTTGGGTCCTAATGGCAGTGGAAAAACAACGTTAATTAGACATCTGATGGGTTTTATTAAACCAGATCAGGGAAGTGTATCAATTATGAATTTAGATTGCTTTGCTCAAAGTCCAAAGATACAAGAAATGGTAGGTTATTTACCTGGTGAAATTGCGTTTATGGATGAGATGCGGGGAATTGATTTTATTAAATTTATTGCTGAAATGAAAAAAATTAAAGATTTAACACGGGCTAAAGAGTTAATAGATTTTTTAGAATTGGATCCGACTAATAAAATTAAACGGATGTCTAAAGGGATGAAGCAAAAAATAGGATTGGTGATAGCTTTTATGCAAGATTGTCCAATTTTAATATTAGATGAACCAACTAGTGGTTTAGATCCGTTAATGCAAAATAAATTTGTTGAATTAATAAAACGTGCTAAGGCTGAAGGGAAAACAGTTTTAATGTCATCACACATATTTGAAGAAATTGAAAATACTTGTGATCGAGTAGTTATGATAAAAGATGGTAAGATTGTTGCCAGTAAAGAAATGGCGCTGTTAAAAAAAGATCGGCATAAATGCTATGAAATTAGTTTTAACAACTTAGAAGATGCGATTTCTTTTAATCAGCTTTTTCCAAATGGAAAGTTAAAAGACAAAACAGTTACTTTGATCATGCAAGGGCAAATCAATGATATTTTAAAAAGTTTAACACAGTATTCAATTGATGATATTAGTATTCGAGCGCAGTCTTTAGAAGAATTATTTTTACATTATTATGGTGGGGGTAATTAACAATGATACTACCTTTATTTAAAAAAGAAATAAAAGCTAATTATAAAATATTTATTATTTTTATTTTGATTATTAGTTTATATGCTGGAATAATTGTAGCTATGTATGATCCTGAATTAGGAAAAAGTTTGGAAATGATGGCTGAAAGTATGCCAGAGTTATTTGCGGCTTTTTCAATGACCAATGCTGGTTCGTCGTTGATAGAATTTGTTACTAACTATTTATTTGGATTTATTATGATTATTATTCCTTTTGTTTTTATGTTGATAATGATTAGTCGTTTAATTTGCAGATATATTGATAAAGGGTCTTTTGCTTATTTATTGGCAACCCCACGAAATCGAAGCCAAATAATATTGACACAGTTATTAACGGTGTTATTAGGGGTTTTATTATTAATTGTTTATGAAACGGTACTAGTAATTGTTTGTGGTAAAGTTATGTTTAATGAGTTAGTACCAATTAAGGAGTTCTTAGTTTTGAATTGTGGTCTTTTTGGATTGCATTGTTTTTTTAGCACTTTAGTATATTTAACAGCTTGTAGTTTTAATGAAACCAAATGGTCAATGGGACTAGGTGGTGGATTAGGAATGATTTTTATTTTAATACAAATGTTATCTCAAGTTAGTGATAAGTTTGATTTTTTAAAGTATTTAACACCATTAACTTTATTTGATACTAATGGATTGATTGAATTGGATTTACAGGCAATCATGTTTGCTGGGGTGTTATATTTATTAGCATTTGTTTTTATTATTGTAGCAGTAAATATATTTAAAAAACGCGATCTATCTTTATAATTTTAGACAAGAGATAAAAAAATATTGCTCTATGAACGAATTGTTGAAATATTTATGTTTTTTCTAATATTTTATTGACCTTAGAGCTAGTCTAAAGCTTATATTGGATTTAGAAAGAGAGGTATTTATCATGTTAGTTAAAGAAGTTCAAGAGCAATTGCATATAAGTAGTCATACATTACGTTATTATGAAAAAATGGGTTTAATAAAACCTGAACGTAATCAAAATGGTTATCGTAATTATGATGATAATGATATCCGGAAAATTAAAAAAATCATCTACTTAAGGGAGTTAGAAATACCAATTGAGGAAATAAAAGCTATCTTAAATAATGAAAAAGATTTTCAAAATGTTTTAGAAAGTCATTTGAAAAAATTAGATTATCAGATAAAATCATTAAAATATATTCAGGAAATATGCAACGATTTAAAAGAAAAAGATCTTCCTTTATTAGATGTAATAACTAATGAAAATACATTAATTAATGAAAATATTAATCAAACAGAATTAAAAACAGATATAAAAAAAATATTTGATTATTTTAAACCAATTAAAACAGTAGTATTAGGATACCGGGTTGATCCAAATAATTTTTTCTCAGCTTTTCCTTTGGTTTTATTTGCTTCATTTTTAGCTAGTTTAGGAATTGCAGTTGGATTGCCTAAGGCAATTGATTACTTAAATCAACAATTGGTAGCTAGTAATTTAGATCCATTACCAAATTTTGAAACTACGGTCATGACGGTTGTAGTTATAATGATTATTTCTTTAATAATATTTTCAATCTTGATTACGTTTCATTGTGGTAAACAAAAATATATTGAATTAACAGATAATCAATTGTCAATTTGTTCTTTGCAAACTCAAAGTCGGTTATCGATTTTAAAAGGAATGATACTTAAAGATTCAAAGCGATATAATCGCAATTATCAATATAGTGATCTTGATTATGTAAAGATAAATTTGATTTTTTCAACGACATCAGCTGCTCGTACTGGAATTTGGCGAACATATATTTTACAATTTGTTTTTCATTTTCAGGATGATTTTGAATTTATAACTGATTCTGGTCAATATTTCGGTGAGGATTTGAAATTGGCATATCAAATATTAAAACAAAAAGATGTAAAAATTATTAGTGATAATATTGTTGTTGAAGCTTTGAAACAAGATGGTAAACTGTATGATTTTTTTGAAGATCATTTTCATTTAAATTCTAAGAAGTGATATTGGTAAATCCAGTATCATTTTTTATTAATTTATAAGCAATCATTGATTTAAATATTATCAAATGAAAAGTGATAGTTCATTACAAACTATCACTTAACTATTTTTATTATTTACCTAAGCTTTTTAATAATTTTTCATCATCTTCAATATTACCTGTAATTTGGAAAGACTCATCAGTATATTGCATCATTTCAATACGATTTCCATCAGGGTCATGAATCCACATTTGCCAAGTATGAGAATTTCCGATTTTAGGTTCGATATCAATGTCAATACCTGCTGCAATTAATTCATCACGTGCTTTGAAAATATCATCAACAGTTAATGAAAAATGACTATATCCTAAATGCTGGTTATATTCAGGATGCTCTTTTTGACCATCAGCTTTTGGAAATAATTCGATAAATTGCCCATTGGCAATTTCAATATAAATTAAACAGATATCTAATGGTCTTTCTTTAGCAACTTTAGCCCATGGATGTCCTTCTTTATTTTTATAAGCTTCATAACGGACAATCATCTTAGCTTTTAAACCAAGTTTATTTTCATAAAAATCGCGCATTGCATCCATTTGATCAGTAAAGAAAGAAACGTGCATTATATTATTAAATTTCATAATAATAGCCTCCTATTTAATACTTTTTCTTATTTTTTCAATTGTTTCAATTAAATATTTTGAATCATTTAACGAATGAATCTCATTTTCATTTTTATTATTTTTAACATCATCAATTAGTGCTTGGATTTCCATTGTCATATCATCACCAGTGATAGGATAATGGCGATTAATTGTTGAATCATTAGTTTTAATAGTATAATCAATTATTCGATTATAATTTGGAATATAGATTTCACCATTAGTTCCTTTAATTAAAGCATAACGCTCTTTATTATAATCAATAGAACCTTCACCAATACCAATAATCCCATTTTTAAAATAAAGATGTGTTTTAAATTCTAATTCAATTTCATTTTCAATTTTCATCTTTGTTTCAATTTTATCAATTGAACTATCAACAAGACCTAAAATAAAACCAATTACATAACTTCCAACATCATTTAAAGCCCCGCCTTGTTTAGGATCAAAGAGATAAGAATCCTTTCTGCCATTCATTGCATCAAAACAAAAATTAGCTTCAATTGATTTGATTTCACCGATTAGTGATAAATCCTTTTTTAATGCTTGAAAACCATCATTAAATTTAGTTTTAAAGGCTTCTAGACAGTATCCATTATTACAATATACAGCATCTTTGATTTGATCGATATCTTGACTGTTTAAAACAATTGGTTTTTCAGATAGGACAGCTTTATGATTATTTAAAGCCTTGATAATCCATTCTAAATGATAATAATGTGGTAAAGCAATATAGACAGCATCAATATTTTCATCACTTAATAACATATCATAGTCATGATAAACTTTAACTTCGGGATGTTTTATTAAATACTCATCATCATTACTAATACTAAAAGAGCCAATAGCATAAATCGAACCGTCACTGGTATTTTCAATACTTTTAACAAATTTTCTAGCAATATTACCAAAACCAATAATACCAAATCTCATATTTAATCCTCCAATAAATAATAAAACCTAATTTAATTATAGTTCTATTTGATAAAAAAACAAAGTTATGATTTGTTAAAACAGGATAAATGCAAGATATTTAGTTATCTTGCATTTATAAACTATTACTCACTTGTTAGCTGAGCTTGTTGTTTTTCGTAAATTTTAACAAATGGTAGATATACTAAAGCAGATAATATTATTCCTAGTAATTGACAAACTGGTCCCATAATATTACCGCCTGAACCTAAGAAAGTAATGATTAATGGTGGCATGGTCCATGGTAAATCAACATAGATTATTGGACAAATATGAAGCATAGTTAGAACATAACCAAAAATTACAGTCACTAATGGTGCGATAATAAATGGTATTACAAGGGTAGGATTAAGGACGATCGGAACACCAAACATACTAACTTCACCAATATTAAATAATTCAGGAACTAATGCTAATTTCGCGATAGATTGATTTTCAGGACGTTTACAAATAAGTAACATTGCAATTGTAAGACCTAACATACATCCAGTACCACCAGTAGCAAAAAATGCTCGATGGAAAGTGTTATTAACAATATTTGTTGGTTCTAGTCCAGCTTGGACTGCTTCAAGATTTTGAACTCCTAATGTTGTAAGAATTGGATTAAAAACACCACCGATCATATTATCACCATGAAGACCAATAGCCCAAAAAACTAAACTAATAAACATTAGAGTTAAAACTCCAGGTAAAGAGCCACCAATATGTAATAATGGCTGTTGAACTATATTAAAGATTAAATCATTTAAATAAGCACCAGTCCATATATTAATAGCTAAACCAATTAAAGATATGATTAAAATTGTAATAAAAGCAGGAATTAAATATTCAAATGATTTTGCAATTTGAGGTGGTACTTGTTCTGGTAATTTGATTTTTAAACGATCAAATTTAAATAAGACAAAGAATAATTCAACAGTAATAATTCCAACAAGCATTCCAGTAAATAATCCTTGACTTCCTAATGAAGCACTAAAAATCCCGCTGACTGATTCTACTAATTTGCCATCTTTAAAAATATCCATTGATGATTGAGTCACTGTCAATAATGCTACTACAGCTAATAAACCACTAAACATAATATTATCATTTTCTTTGGCACCAAGTTCAGCACCAATTAAAAAACTAATAGAAATTGCGATACAACCTATTGTAGCAAAGTTAAGGGCGTTAAAAGCTGGATTTAAAAATGATAAATTCATAATGCCTGGAACTATAGCCCCTAAACCAGTTTGATCATTACAAATAACATTAGACCATAAAACGCCAACAGCGCCAATAATAATAAATGGCATAAAAGTTTGAAAAGCGTTTTTAATAGATGATAGGTATTTATTTTCCCCTGCAAAAATACCAATTTTCATTAAAACATTCTGAAAAGTTTCCATTTTATTTTCCTCCATTTAATTTTTCAAAGAATAAGTGTAACCCCTTTCTTTGGTGGTTTCATTTTAACAAAATAATTGTTCTAATTGCTTTTTTGATAGGATTGTGGAATAAAAGTTCAAATTATTATGGTTAATAATAAATTTCTTCGGATTTTTGGTGCGTTTTTATTAATAGGTGAAATACCAGAATTGTATAGAATGTTATACTAAAGATAAGGAAGTGTAGTTAAAATGAATATAATGGAACAATTTGAACAAATAGAAAAATTCACAAAAACTGAATTAGAAATTATAGATTATATTAGCGATAATTCTAGTGCGTTAGTTTATATGTCAATTGGAGAGTTGGCTAAAGAAACATATTCATCTAATGCAAGTATTATTAGAATATGTAAAAAACTAGGTTATAAAGGATTTCGTGACTTTAAGATGGATTATTTAAGAGAAATGGAGTCATTAAAATATGTAAATAATGACATTGATTTTTCTTTTCCTTTTAATAGTGATGAACCTACATGGCAGATAATTAATAGTTTATCTAGTATGTATAAAGAAAGTATTGATTTAATAAATGGAGAATTGGATATTGATGAATTAGAAAAAATTGTTAATTTGCTGGATAGAAGTAATCGGGTTTTTGTTTATGCAATCGGTGATTCACGAATTTCAGCCATGGGTTTTACAAATAAGTTAATAAAAATTGGAAAGTTTTTTTATATTGTAACTGATAATAGGGAAGAGGCAGCTTTTTCAATGGGGGCAACTGAAAATGATGTTGCATTGTTTATTGCTTATTCTAATCATTATCTTTATAAAGATTGTTTACGAATTTTATTACATAATCATTGTCCAATTATTACAATTACATCATTATCTACCGGTATTTTATATAAATATAGTAATTATCATATTTTCCTCCATTTCCGTCCGCCTTCGTCGGTCGGACACAAACATACAATAAAAATTTTAATTTATCATTAACCTAAATAAATTTAGGATATTACTATTCGATTTACTTTTTTCATAAGCAATATCTACTATGTCTTTATTTTTTTCGATTAATAACAAATTTTATTTTCACACTTTAGTCCTCAAAAAGAGAGTAATGAAAAAATTGCTACATTTTATTCACAGTTATCTTTTCAATATGTTTTAAGTATTATTTATTCGTTGTTATACAAAAAATATCAGAATCGATTATTAAAAAAATAGGGTATTATGATAAAATATTAAAGATAATAGAAATAGGAGTGTAATAATGGAAGATATTAAATTAATATTAGTAGATATTGATGGTACTTTATTAAATGACGATGGAATAATAACCCCAAAAACAAAAGAAGCTATTGCTAGAATAAAGGAAAAAAATATTATGTTTGGAATAGCGACTGGTAGAACTCCTTATGCTGTTAAACATTTGATCAAAGATTGGCAAATTGATAAATATGTAGATTTGATCATGGGATTTAATGGTGGTTGTTATTTGGATTTAAAAAATAATCGGACAAAATCACATTATTTATTAGATGGAAAGCTTATACCAGAGATATTGAATGAGTTTAATAGATTTAATTTTAATGTGGGAATTTATGATAAAGAATCTTTACATGTTTTAGAAGATGAAAAAATTGCTAAAGCTATTGCAAAACGTAATAAATTGCCATTGATTATTGATGATTTGAGACAATACTATAATCGTCAGATTGAAAAAATATTATTTATGGCTGATACTGAAGAACTTGATAAAATAGATCAATATTATCAAACTTTAGTTGATCGAGATTATCGGCTTGTTCGTTCAACACCAATAATTATCGAATGCTTAAATCCACAATTATCTAAATCTTTGGGAATTAGAAAAATGTGTGAAGATATCAAAATTGATACAGCCAATATTATTGTATTTGGGGATGAATTAAATGATTATGAAATGATTAGAGATTATATTGGTGTAGCTATGGAAAACGCAAATCCAGCTATCAAAGAAATTGCAAATTATATTACTAAAAGTAATAATGAAGATGGAATTGCTGATTTTTTGATTAAATATAAAATTATTTAAATAAACAAGGAGTAATTTAATAATAAACTTCTTGTTTATTTTTTATAAATAACAAATTTTACTTTGATAAAGTTACTATGATAATTATAAATAGATTTGGATATATTAATTAGACTTTTTAATATTGTTAATTATTGGAAGTAGTAAAGATTATTTTTATAAGTTTTACTTATAAATGCGATTAGTAATTGAAATTGTTTATCTTATCAATAGATAATAAAATATTGGTGTAAAGAAAAGAGGTAAGGTAAATGAGTAAAAATTTGATTGTGTATTTTTCTCATGATAAAGAAAATTATGTTGCTGGAAAGATTGTAAAATTAGATATTGGTAATACAAAAGTAGTTGCTAAAAAGATTCAATCAATAATAGGTGGTGATACTTTTGAAATATTACCATTGCATGAATATCCTTTTGAATATCATCGTTGTACTGAAGTAGCAAAAAAAGAGTTAGAAAATAATGAGCGACCAAAAATATTAAATATTGTTTCTCATTTTGAAGATTATGATAATATTTTTATTGGTTATCCTAACTGGTGGTCAACAATGCCAATGTGTATGTGGACATTTTTAGAAAGCTATGACTTTAAGTCTAAACATATCTATCCATTTTGTACTCATGAAGGAAGCGGTTTAGGGCAAAGTGTTGCTGATATTAAAAAACTATGTCCTCAAAGTATTATTCACGATGCTTTAGCAATCAGAGGAAGTCGAGTAGTTAATAGTGATGATGCAATAAAAAAATGGTTAGAGGAGGTTTTATAAATGGCGATTAGTAAAGAGGCAAAAGCATATCATGAAAAAATGTTTCCTGGATATGAGTCACAATTATTAAAAACAGATCCTGAATTTATAGAGTTGTTTGATAATTTTGCTTTTGATGAAGTAGTAAATAATGATGATTTAGATGATCATACGCGTTTTATTGCCATTTTAGCGACATTGCTTGGAAGTCAAGCTATTGATGAATTTAAAGCTATGTTAACAGCTGCTTATAACTTTGATGTAACACCAGTTGAAATGAAAGAAATAGTTTATCAGGCGGTTGCTTATCTAGGAATAGGACGAGTTTTCCCATTCATCCATGCTGTTAATGATTTTTGTTTAGCTAATGGAGTTGATTTGCCATTAAAGTCTCAAGGGACAACTACAACAGCTAATCGTTTACAAAAAGGCATTGAAGCTCAAGTTGCTATTTTTGGTGAAAATATGCGAGATTTTCATTGTTCAGGATCAGAGGAATCAAAGCATATTAATCATTGGTTAACAGATAATTGTTTTGGCGATTATTATACAAGAAATGGTTTAGACTATCGACAAAGAGAAATGATTACTTTTTGTTTTTTGGCAGCACAAGGTGGCTGTGAACCTCAATTAATATCACACGTCCAAGCTAATATTAAAGTGGGCAATGATAAAGAATTTTTGATTAAAGTTGTTTCACAGTGTTTACCATATATTGGTTATCCAAGAAGTTTAAATGCTCTAAACTGTATTAATAAAGCAGTAAAATAAGGTAGTGTAAAGAATTTATGAAAAATTAATATCGAACTGAAAATTTTTGTACTTTTTTACACGAATCCGCAAAAATAAAAAGAGTAAAATCCAGTTTTGAAAAATCGTAAATCGTAAGACTGGAAAAATGATAAAAAAAGCCCTAAAAAAGGGCGCAATGAGGGTATCGGGTCTCACAGTAATTTTTAAACAATGCTAATTAATGTGATATTGTGAACTTAATTCAATCAGTTTTAACCATCGTTCCGGCATAAGCATCGAATCATCAAAAAGCTCATCATCTACAGGTGTTTTAAAGTCTAATGATGAATGCTGTCTTAGAAAATTAAAGAAGCATACAAACAGAACCATATAACTGTTGGCGCATTCGAGTCTGTCATAACCATTTGTACCGTAGTAATTCTGTTTGTATGTTCTATTAAGACGTTCTTCGATCTGTTTGAAAGGACGATATTTCTTGGACTCTTCATCTTTGTTTTTAACACCAATTACCTGATGCAGATCAAAATAAATATCGTTTATTTCAAAGAAAACCTGAGCTGCATTATAAATAGGATTGCCATCTGTAATCAAAGTCAGGTCATCGGGTATTTTCTGATATTTGCTGAGACAGTCGTTTATTGACCGACATGCACATAGCGTATCTCTAACCGGATATATCTTATAGGAAGTGATGATCTTATTTACAGGGTCGGACCAGAAGAAAACATAGTTATCTTTGCCTCTGACCTTGATATATGTTTCATCACCGGAAAGGGTATTACCGATTTTATAAGGATATTTATCGATAAGCGGTTTTATGACAGCAGAAACAGAACCGGCATAATTAATGACAGTCTGATGGGAAATACGCAAACCATGGACCTGTTTAAGGATCAAAGCAGTTTTTCTGGAAGACAGCCCATAGTTGACATAATAGGTCAAAACAAGGCCCAGAACTTTCTGATCATAATGGATACGTGATAAATTAACAGGACCGGAAACAGTATCATCGACCTTGCGTAAAGTTTCCAGATCGAACTTGAATTCACGGTAATGATAGTGAAGAAGATACTGGCCGCTGGATGTTTTCAGGTGTTCAGCCTTACCTTCGCTTAAAAGTTTTTTGTTGGCTTTGTAATGTTCGCATTTTTTGCTGGAACATGCAAAAACAAGAAAACCTTTGCGGTCATGTTTTAAGACAAGCTTAGTATTACAGTAAGGGCAGTAAATCCCGGATGCACCTGAAGGAGAAGTTTTAATAGTAAAGGTATTTTTACAGGCTTTGCACTGGAACTGGCCTTTACCGCTGTTATTGTCATAGATATATTCTTTTGGAGCGCCACAAAAAGGACAAACGCCCATAAAAGAAAAAGAATCGGGATTTCTGCGTTTGACCGGTTTTAAAGGATTGCCACTGTTAAAAGAATCGTTCAAAATAGACAGGAAATCGAGCTGAACAGGTAGATTCTTTTTAAACAGCGGAGGTTTATCGACAGTAAAATCAGCATAAGGGATAGTAGTATCCTTAGATTTATGATTTTTAAGTTTGCTTACTTCCTTTATAAGAAGATTATTGATATTATTTTTAAAATAATCATTCAGCCAGTCGATATGTTTAAAAGCCTGCTGAAGATTAAAGATAAAGTCATCATTGTTCAATTCATAAGAGATATCAGAAGGAAGCTTCTTAAGGAGAAGCAAAGGTTCGATAAATTGAGAGAATTTAAAAGATTGTTTAGAAAAAGAATTTATAGATTGTAAAATTTGTGTTATACTTTCCATGATGAAGAAACCGTCCTTTCGTAGTTTTTGTGGAGAAAACAAGTATAGCACGGAATCTTCATCTTTTTTAGTAAAATCGTAAAAAAGATGATCAAAAAGATATAATCAGTGATCATTTTTACTGTTTATATATACAAATTGATATAGGAGTGTATTTGTATCGCTTAACCGATTTTTGACACTACCTAAAATAAAAGGAGGTAATGAAAATGAAAGATGTAATGATTGTAACTGGAGCTGGTCAAATTAGTATGGCTATTGCTCGAAGAATGGGTTATGGGATGAAAATTATTATTGGTGATAAAAAAGTTGAAAATGCCAATAATATTTGTCAGATCATGAATAATGCTGGGTATGATTGTATGCCTTTTGAAATGGATCTTTCTTCAAAGAAATCAATATTAGCGATGATTGCAGAAGCTAAAAAATATGGTGAAATTTCGATGTTAGTTAATGGAGCTGGGGTATCACCTAGCCAGGCTCCAATCGAAGCTATTTTGAAAGTTGATTTATATGGAACAGCTGTTTTATTAGAAGAAGTCGGTAAGGTGATTAAAAAAGGTGGTGTTGGAGTAACTATTTCTAGTCAATCTGGACATCGAATGCCAGCTCTTAGCAGTAAAGAAGATGAATTACTAGCAACAACACCAGTTGAAAAATTATTAGATTTAGAAATGTTGCAAGAAGAAAACATTAAAGATACTTTACATGCTTATCAGCTTGCTAAAAGATGTAATGAAAAAAGAGTTATGGCTGAAGCTGTAAAATGGGGACAAAGAGGGGCTCGAATAAATTCTATTTCACCAGGTATTATTGTTACTCCGCTGGCAATAGATGAATTTAATGGACCGCGTGGTGACTTTTATAAAAATATGTTTGCTAATTGTCCAGCTGGTCGACCAGGGACTGCTGATGAAGTAGCTAATGTTGCTGAACTGTTGATGAGTAATAAAGGGGCTTTTATTACTGGTTCTGATTTCTTGATTGATGGTGGTGCTACTGCTTCATATTTTTATGGACCATTAAAGCCGGAATGAGATAATTGTAAAAATTTAGTAAAAATTTTGTAAAATACAATTTACCCAAATATTACTTGACGTTAACATGTTTTAAAGATAATTTTGTTAAAATACCCTTGTAGTATCAAGGGGGAAAAAAGATGACGAAGAAAAAATCAAGTAAAGTAATTAAAGTCACGATGGCAACCTTGGCGACAACTGTTGCAGTAGGTGGCAATAGTATTGTTTCATTACAAGCAATTAATAATGATAATAGTGACACAGCCATCTTAGATGAAAATAGTGTTACATCACCAATTATTATTAGTGAAATAGTTGCTGATAGCCACCAAAGTGATCTGACAACTACAAGTGGTAGTGATGCATTTGAGTATTTTGAATTATATAATACTAGTAATCAAAGTATTAATTTAGATGATTATCAAGTATTATACAATAATGGTAGTACTATTAGTGAGTGGGATTTACCGGCTAATACAATTTTACCAGCTAATGAAGCTTTGATTGTTTGGATTCAAAATGAAGAAAGTAAAGATTTGGATTTAGCATTGTTTAGAGAATATTATAATTTGTCAGCTGATGAAGGACAAATTGTTAAAACTGAAAATATTGTTAGTGGTTTTTCTAATAGTGGTCAAAGAGAACTACGAGTTACCGTAAAAAATACTAAACAAATTTTAAGTTCAGTTATTTATAATGATGAAGATGTTAAAGCACAAACAAAAAAAGGAATTAATTTTATTTACAATTCTGGTAGAATTCAAGAAAGTACTTATAGTTATAACTTAGATCCTACCCCAGGTAGTTTGATTGAACAACAAAAATTAGAAAGCAAGTATCAATTTGTAACAGTAAGTGATGGAATTGTTACCATTAATACTGCTCAAGAAATCAATGCTGGCGAAGCTTTGGTTGTAAAAGCTACGACTAATTTACCAGGAGTTATTTTAAAAGCAACTTTAAAGGTAAATGATAAAGAATATGATATGACATATGATAATGACGGTAATTATGTTTATAGTGTCCCTGCTAGTGAGATTAGTAATGAGGAGCTTTTAAATATTACTGCTACTTTTAATGATGGTATCAATGAAATTACTAGTGCAACGCAAACAGTCACTGTTAATAAAGGAGCAGTTGAATTTGCTTCACCGCTATTAATTAGTGAATTGTCACCAAACAGTGCTAATGTTTCTGGTAGTGATGCCTATGAGTATTTACAAATTTTTAATGTTAGCGATCAAAGTGTAGCTGTAAATAATTATCAGCTTGTTTATGTTAATGGTGATAAAGAAACACTCTGGCAATTAGATGATGATATTGTTTTAGATGCTAAAGAAGTATTAACTGTTTGGATTGTCAATGATGCTGTAGAACAAGCAGGCTTAACAGTTGCAGATTTTAATAATAATTATGGCACTAATTTTGTCACTGGTGATAATTTTACAACTATTCATAGTGATGGAATGAGTAATAGTGGTACGCGAGGATTTAAAATTATTACTAATACTAATCAAGAATTAACAGCTGTTAATTATAGTGCTAGTGATTCTAATAATGGTAAAATCGATACTGATGAAGCTATTTATTATAATTACACTTCTGATTCTGGAGTGCCAGTTTATGATAATGAAGTAACATTAGGAAAGTTAAATAGTCAACAATTAATTACTGGTAGTTATATAACACCAGCAATTGTCGAAAACCCTGAAGTTGAAATTGAAGCAGATAGTTTTGTAAGTGCAAATGCTAATTTTACTGTAAGGGTAGAAAATACTAATCTTACTAATATGATTATTGATGCTAAATTAAATCTATATCAAGATGAAAACGTAGTAGCTAGCTATGATTTATTATATACTGATGGAATTTTGAAGGTAGATGTACCAGCTCAAGATTTAACAGGTTATTCAAATTTAACATATGATGTTACTATTACTGATGGTCTTAATACGGTAACTTCTGCTAAGAACACGGTAGTAATTGAACAGCCTGGAATGATTGATCAAAGTAAGGTTGCTCCTTTGGTTATTAGTGAAATTATGCCAGATAGTTCTAATGTTGGTGGTAGTGATGGTTATGAATTTATTGAAATTTATAATAATTCAAATTTAGATATTAATTTAAAAGATTATAAATTATATTATAATTATCCTGATCAAGGTACTGATGGTGATGTTGTCTGGTATGAAACTAATGAAGATAAAATTATTAAATCACATGATACATTAGTTTTCTGGATTAAAAATGGTGCTAATGATGATTTGCAAATTAGTGATTTTAATAATAAATTTAATACTAATTTAGACAGTGATCATTTAATTTCAATCTATAATGCAGGAATGGCTAATGGTTCAGCTCGTGGGTTGAAAATAACTTCTAACATTAAAGATGTTTTAGATTATGTTTTATATAATATGGATGGTGTTGATGATACTACAGCTGATAAATCAATTGTATATCAAAATAGATATGATGGTTCAACTTTTACTAGTGTAATAGTTGACAATAGTGCTGAGCCATCACCTGGAACAGTAACTGAAAAACCAATGTACGAAGCTGTTTTACCAGAAACTGTTTCTTTGCCGGTATATCAAGATCAAACACCAGCTACATTTAATGAAGATAATGATTTAACTTTTTCACTTGATGTTAAATCTAACGATACAACAATTAAAAGTGTTTATTTGTATTTAAAAGATAATAATAGTGAAAATTATGAAGTTTATAATTTATTACGTAATTCTGGTGATAATTTTGCAAAAACATTACCAGCAGTAGATTTGTATAATAAATCATCATATACATATTATTTTGTTATTCGCGATGGTTATCAACAAATAACAACACCTGTTAACACAGTTAATAATGAAAATCCGGTATCTGCTGGTGATCAAATCAATATTAGCGAAGGTGCGATTATTAACCAGACAGAACAAATTATAGGTACTGGTAATAATTTAATAATTGATGATCAGGACGTGACTGATAAAGCAGTTAAATCAATTAATGGAAATGCACGAATTGTGTTTGATACTACACAAACTGATGTTTTCTTTAAAAATGCAGTTGCTATTGGAAATGATGTAATTGGTGTTTTCAATGAAGGTACTTATAGTGATTGGCGAACATATGCTTATGATATAAATGCCAGCTACTTTGATAGTGAAACAAAAACAATAACGATTGCTTTCCATGCTGGTAATAAAGCTAATGCTTTAGAACATAATGTTGAAAATAATGATGACTTTACTTTAAAAAATATTAGATTAACATTACCAGATGGCACAACTTTAAGAGCTAGTCAATATAGCGCAGTTTATGGCTTAGGAGCAGTTGAACATACTGAAGATAACTGGAAACCAGATAGCCCGGTTGAAGTAAATGATATTACTCCTGAAAAAGAAATTAGTATGGGTGATGGTACAAGCAAAGTTGAAATTTTATATGCTACGTTTACATTAGATGAACAAAACTTTAACGCTTTACGTTATGATCTTGATACAACTAAATTAGAAGATGGTACTCATAGTGTAACAAGTGGTAGTAAGACAGTATCATTTGTTAGTGATAATACGGCCCCTGTTATTGAAACTAATATGGTTGAAGGTCAAATTTATCATAATGGAACTGTTGAAGCTAGTGCACAAGATGCTATTTGTGATACAAGTACTTTAATTGCTACCCTTGATGGACAAGGAATTCAATTGCCTTATGATTTCCGTTCATTAGAAATGACTCCAGGTAATCATCAATTAGTATTAACAGCTTCAGATATGATTGGAAATGTTACTAGTAAGGTAATAAACTTTGTAACTCCAGAAGAGAATGCAGCAATTAATGGGGAAATAACACCAGTAAGTGGGACAACTATTAATGGTGATCCAACATTTAAAGTTACTGTAAGTGATAGTACTGATGATTTGATGCAGGTTGCTTTCAAAAGGGGTGAACGTTACCTATTAGGTGATGCTAATATTACTTTGTCTAGTGGTGTTAGTCAGATTTCTGGTAATAATACTCAAGATTTCAGTGGTGATTCTGGTGATGGTTTCCCTTATCAACAGTTTGATGTTAAAGTAAGTGGTAATATTAGTGATGAGGCAACGGTTAAGATTGATTGGGAAGGTAAATCTAATAATCAAAAGACTTTTATGTATGCTTATAATTATGCAACTAATACTTTTGATAAATTAGATACGGTTATGGAAATTGATGGTGAAATCATGAAATTAACCGGTGAAGTAATATTGAAAGATCACTTATTTGATCAAACAATTAAAATTATGGTTCAAAATGGTGAAGGGTATACTCCTGATCAATATGGAGAAGATGTTACTGGTACAATGTCTAATCCAGCAGATACTCCAAGAGAAAACTATGATTTTACATTTGCAATTGAAAGTGATACTCAATATTATAATGAAGACTTTGATGGTAATCCGGTTCAAGATGTTGATGGAAACTATCAATATCAATTAGATATTCATAATTGGTTGATAGCTAATCGTGAACGAATGAATATTCAGTATTTATTCCATGATGGTGATATTATTGATGACGAAGATCAAGGACAAGAATGGATCAATGCTGATAATGCTTATAAAATGCTTGATGATGCTAATATACCTTATGGTGTTTTAGCTGGTAATCATGATGTTGGGCATCTAAGTGGCGATTATACTTCTTTCTCTAAATATTTTGGTGAAGATCGTTATAATCAAAATCCATGGTATGGTGAAAGTTATCAAGATAATCGCGGGCATTATGATTTAATTACTGTTGATGGTATTGATTTTATCATGGTATATATGGGTTGGGGTATTGGTGATCAAGAAATTCAATGGATGAATGATGTTTTAGCAAGATATCCAGAAAGAAAAGCAATTTTGAATTTCCATGAATACCTATTAGCTAGTGGTGGTTTAGGTGAAGAACCACAACGAATTTATAATGAGGTCGTAGCTGTTAACCCTAATGTTTGTATGGTTCTATCTGGTCATTACCATAATGCTCAAACAGTAGTGTCACAATTTGATGATAATCACGATGGTGTTAATGATCGTAATGTTTATCAAATGTTATTTGATTATCAAGGTTTAGCTCAAGGTGGTATGGGTTATATGCGTTTGATGCATTTTGATAATACCAATGGCCAAATAATTATTAGAACATATTCACCTTCTTTAGATGATTATAATGCTAAAGATGAAAGTAATATTGGTGATGTAGCTAATATTAATGGTGAGGAAGAATTTGTAATTAATTACAGTGATTTAGGAATTACACCAGTTCAAAAACAAATTGAAACAACAAATTTAGATGTTAATATTTATAATGATGATACTTTTGGTATAGTTAATGATGTAAGAAGTAATCAAGAAATCAGCTATACATTAGAAAATGCTCCTCATGGATTATTTGGCTGGTATGTTGAAATTAGTGATGCTAATGGTGGTTTAACAAGATCAAATGTTAATTATGTTAATATTGATAAGCACAATATTAAACCAACAATAGTATTACCTGATGATGAATTTAATAAGATTGCTGTAGGAACAGATTTTGATCCATTGAAAGATGTTAAAGCATATGATAGTCAAGGTAATGATTTGACTAGTCAAATTGTTGTCTTAGGCAGTGTCGATGTTGATAAAGCTGGTAGATACGAGTTGACATATCAAGTAGCTGATAGCTTTAGTAATGTTACTATTGTAACTCGAGTAGTAGAAGTTGTTGAAAATGATGATGATCAAGATATCAATGTTCAACCAGGAGACGATAGTAATCCAAATGGAACTACAGGTACTAATGGAACTACTAGTGCATCTGTCAATACACCATTTACAGGTGATCTAGTAAATAGTAATTATTTAACATTAGCAATTGCTAGCTTGATGACTTTTATTCTAATGATTAAAAAATATTTAAAAGATTTAAAAAATAGTCATTAATAATATTAATTTTCAAATTAAGTTAAAATGCCTAGAAAGATTATTTTCTAGGTATTTTATTATCATCATTAAGACTAGAGAAATAGTATGAATATTAAAAACAAGTTAATATCGTTATAAAATAGCTAAATGATAAGCCATTTTTTGTATTATCATTACTTTTCATTTATAATTAGAAATAAGACAATATTTATTAATTGAAATCATAAAAGGAGCGATTGCTATGTATAATCATTTATTAGATACATTTATTAAAGTGGCTGATGCTGGTAGTTTTAATAAAGCAGCAGAAGAACTTTTTATTTCTCCTAATGCAATTATGAAACAGATTAATTTATTAGAAGATAATCTGGGTTTTGAACTTTTTAAGCGGACTCATCGAGGAATCAAATTGACACCGGCTGGTAAATCATTATACAAAGATGCTAAATATATAATTGAATATAGCCGTTATGCAATAATTAGAGCTAAAGCCCAGATAAATCCGGCCAATGAATTACTTAGAATTGGAACTTCTTTAACAACACCAGTCCAGTTTTTAGTAGATTTATGGCCACAAATTTTAACATTTGCACCGTCATTAAAATTTGAGTTAGTTTCATTTGAAAATACGCCAGAAAACGCTAGAGAAATCATGCGTAATTTTGGTAGTAATATTGATTTTGTCGCTGGGATTTATAGTGAAAATTTATTAAAAGAAAGACAATGTCAGGCTTTAAAGTTATATGATGCACCAATTTATTGTGCCATGTCTAAAAATCACCCTTTAGCTAGTAAGGATGAATTAGAAATTACAGATTTATTTAATCAAAATGTAATGATGATTCGTCAAGGTTATTTAAAAGATTTTGATACAATTCGTAAAGACATTGTTACCAATTATCATGATATTAATATTGTTGATATTCCATTTTTTAACGTTGATGTTTTTAATAGATGTGAAAATGAAAAAATGCTTTTACTGACAATTAAAGAATGGGCTAATATTCACCCGTTATTAAAAATAGTACCTATAAAATGGGATTATAAAGTGCCTCTTGGTATTTTATATTCAAAAGAACCTAGTGCTAAAGTGCAATTGTTTTTAAAAGCAATCAAGGAAGTATATCATTTACAATATAAATAAAGACGGTCTTAGCCGTCTTTTTGTTGAGTAAGTAATTTTTGATAACTAATATCCATTCCAATTGCCCCTAGTGGCGCAGTAATTAAGATTGCTAGAACAGCAACAGAAAGAACAATTTGACCACAGGCTAGTCCCATTGCTAAAGGAACTGAACCGATAGCTGCTTGTACTGTAGCTTTCGGGATGTAGGCAATGATACAAAAACAACGTTCTTTGAAATTCAATTGTGTTTTTAAAAGACATAAACTAACCCCAATCGCTCTAAAGCATAAAGCAATGAAAATCATTAATATAGCGGCCACTCCAGCATCCATTGTATAACGGATGTCAACAGCAGCTCCCACTAAAACAAATAATAAAACTTCAGCACCGATCCATAGCTTACCAAATTTTTCCGATAAACGATCAGAAACTGCATCAGGGCTTTTTATTTTAATTACACATGCCATGCTTACTACCGCTAATAATCCAGAAACAGATACTGTATCTTTTAACCAGGTTTCAATTGCCATCAAAATAAAAGAAACACCTAAAATAATAATTACTTTAGTACTATTACGAACATAATGGTTTAAAGTATATGCTTTTTCAAAGAATGTACTAATAATATATCCAGTAATAGCTCCAAGGATGACACCTAAAATTATTGATATTGGAATATTGATAAAATCGATTAATTTAGCACTGCCACCTTGGGCCATTGAAGCAAAAGTAGTAAATAATACAATTACAAAAATATCATCGCAAGAAGCTCCGGCTAAAATTAGTTGTGGAATACTTTTATTAGTACCATATTTGCTATCCATTAATTGAACCATTCGTGGAATTACTACTGCTGGCGATACCGCTCCTAATACTGCTCCCATAACAGCTGCTTCAATTCTAGTAATATTTAAGATTGCTGGTGCAAATAAAATAAATGCTAGAATTTCAAAACTGGCCGGTACAAAGGACATCATAATGGCTGGTCGCCCTACTTTTTTTAAATCGGTAAGATTTAAAGATAAACCAGCTTTAAGTAATATAATAATCAATGCCATTTGTCTTAAATCACTTGAGATTAATAAGATTGAATCATCAAGTAGATTTAAAGCATACGGACCTAAAATTATCCCCGTTAATAACATACCAATAATTCGAGGTAATTTTAGTAATTGAAAGATTCCGGCTAGTGATAAGCCAACTAAAAAAATTAATGCAAGTGATGTTAACATTTTTCCCCTCCTTGAATTAAAAAAAGCTGATTCTTCCACGACGAAAAAGGTCGTAGAAGTCATCAGCCTTAATAAGCGGTTTAGGTTTATACCTAGGGAGAACCTCATTCCCAGATAGTATTATAAAAAATTTATTAAAAAATGTAAAGAAAAAGTAGCTGTTGTAGAAAAGATAAATATGTTTAGAATTATATTATTGGATAAAATAGATTTTATATAAAAAAGCTAATGATGGAAGAGTCATTAGCTTTAAAAAATTAATCATCATAATCTTGTTCGTATTTTAAAATTTCACCATTACTAGCATTAACATCAATGTCATATTCATATTTACCATTCTTTACTTCAATTTCATAAACCATCATATTATCATCATGATCTAATTCACATTTTACAAGATAGCCACCACCAGTTTTATTTAAAGCAATATTTTGTGCTTCTTCATTACTGATGATATTAGTAGTAGTCTGGTTAGAAGTTCCATTATTAGTAGTATTATTATTGTTAGTTGTAGTATTACCATTATCAACAGGCGTTACAGTACCTTCATTAGTATTACTAACATAATCTTTATCTCTTTCTTTTTTCAAAATCGTACCATCATTTGCATCAACTTCAATTTCATATTTTTCATTATCAGTAACTACTGTAAAATCATAATAAGTAATACCGTCATCATAATCTTGTTTAGCTTTTAAAACTTTTTTTCCTTCTACTTCAGCTACAGCAATTTCTTGTGCCTCTTCTAAAGTTAAAGCATTTACTTTATTATTATTGCCACATCCTGCTAATACTATTGCTAATAACATTAATAAACTTAATTTTTTCATATCGATTACCTCTCTTTCTTTTCATCTATATAATACTGTAATTTTAGCTGGAATACCTTAAAGTTAGATAATAATTAAATAAGAATTTTCTCATAAAACTTAGTATATTTATAAGTAATATTAGCTTAATATTTATAAAAGTACTAAAATATTATATGAGGAGGGGTTGTATGGTTGAAGAGATTTTAAAGGAAATGATCATTTATGCTAATGGAAATAAAAAAGATATTGCGCATTTTTTAAAAGTTCATAGTTATGCTAGATTAATAGGTAAGTTAGAGCAGTTGGATGAAAAAACACAAAAGATTTTAGAGATTGCGGCAATTGTTCATGATATTGCGTGTCCTTTATGTCGAAAAAAGTATGGTAATAGCAATGGTAAATTTCAGGAAATTGAAGGGCCGGACTTAGTTTATGATTTTTTAAAACCTTTTTCATTAACTGATTTGGAAATTAATCGTATTGCCTATTTGGTAGGGCATCATCATACTTATGAAAATATTGATGGTTTGGATTATCAAATCTTATTGGAAGCTGATTTTTTAGTTAATAGTGATGAAATGAATGCGGATAATAAAACTATTGCTGCAATGAAAAATAAAGTATTTAAAACAGCTACTGGCATTAAATTACTAGAATATATTTATGAATAATAAAATAAGAGTTGACTTAGAGTTTGCTTGAATATATATAATGAACCAAAAGGAGGAACATAGAGTATGGAAAGACCGTATATAGTTTGTCATATGCTTCAATCGATTGATGGCAAGATTTCTGGTAATTTTTTTAATTTTGAATCAACGCTAAATCTAGCGCTGATTTATCAACAGATGGCCAAAGAGTATAATGGGGATGCTATTGTTTATGGTAGTGTGACATTAGTGGAAAGATATGGTGATAGTAAGACGCTGGATTTAACGTCATTTTCTAAAGAAATAGTTGAAAAAAAAGATTTTATCCATCATGGATTAGAAAAATCATGGGTAATTGCTATTGATCCTCATGGTGAGATTGGATGGAGCAGCGAGGTTTTAAAAGATAGTCGTTTGAAAAATAAGGGAGTAATAACTGTAGTAAGTGATAGTGTAAGTGCTGATTATTTAGCTTATTTGCAAAGTTTGAATGTTTCTTATTTAATTGGTGGCCAAGCTAATAATTTTAATTTAAAAGAGATTATAAAAAAATTAAGAGATATTTTTGGTATTGAAAAAATTATATTGCAAGGTGGCGGAGTTGTTAATGGAACATTTTTAAGTGCTGATTTAATTGATGAAATTAGTTTAATTATTGCACCGATTGTTGGTGGCGATCAAAGCGCTACATTATTTGGTAATGGCGCATATTTAAAAGCAGAAATTTCACCAGTGAAATATAGTTTGACTAAAAGTGAAATTCTAACTGATTCGGGTATTTATTTAAATTATCATAAAAGAAAATAATTTGTTTTATGATTTCTTGATGATATGTAAATCATTGGGAAATCTTTTATTATTTATAATTTGCTAGTATAATAAAAAGTAACTTAAATCATTTAATATTTATTGAGGAGATAGAAATGAGCGAATTTACTCACGCCAAAAAGCGATTTGCAAAATATGTTGCTAATTATGATACTAATATCGGAGCAATTAAATTGAAAATTGTTCATAGTTATAAAGTTGTAAATAATATGCAGTACTTGTGTCAAAAATTAAATCTAAATCAAGAAGATAGTCAAATTGCGTTAATTATTGCTTTGCTTCATGATATCGGTCGTTTTGAGCAGTATCGTATTTATCAAAGTTTTGAAGATTATCGAACAATTGACCATGCCATGTTTTCTAGTAAATTATTATTTGAACAGGGTTTAATTAAAGAGTTTGTGACAACAAGAAAATATGATCGTCTAATTAAAGTTGCTATTGAGCAACATAATAAATATCAAGTAACTGGAAATTTTAATGAACGGGAATTATTGTTTATTTATTTGATCCGTGATAGTGATAAATTAGATAATTTTAGAGTGAAAGAAACTGAAACTTTGGAAACGTTATTAAATGTTTCAAAAGACCAGCTGGAGTTAGAAAAAATTAGTGATAGTGTCTATAAGCAGTATGTAAATTGTCAGTTGATATATAGTCCTAGTCGACAAACAAATTTAGATAAATGGCTTTCTTATATTGCTTTTATCTTTGATTTGCATTTTGATGTTAGTAAAGAATATATTAAGGAAAATAATTATATTAACTGTTTATTTGATCGGATTACACCAAAAGACGAATTAACAGTTAAAAAATATCAAGAACTAAAACAGTTATCATTAAAATATATTGAGGAATAACAGATGGATATTTTAAAAGAACTATAAGAAAATTTTGATTTAAGTGAAAATGAAATTATTATTGCTACCTATATGATTGAACATATTGAAGAAATACCTAAGTTATCGTCACGTGAATTTGCTAAAAGAACCTATACTAGTGCTACTTCAATTATTCGTTTTATAAAAAAATTAGGTTATAGTAACTATAATGAATTTAAATATAATATTGGTAATGTTTTAAAAAATCTTAGTATTAATAATTATTCTATAAACTTAGGTGAAGATAATATCTCATTAATTAATAAAACCGCTCAATTAGAAATTGATGTTATTAAGCAAATGAAAGAGATGCTTTCAATTACAACGTTAAATAAAATAATTGAATTATTAGAAACAACCAATTATTTAGATATAATTGCTAATGATACTAATGCAATGATTGCTAAGTATACTGCTCATTGTTTTAGTAATGTAGGTAAAATTGTGACTGTCTATCATGAAACTGATAAACAATTAAATTTTACTTTTAGTGTTTCTAATGATCATTTAGTAATTATCCTTAGTAAGTTTTCTTTAAATACATATTTATTAGAGATGGCTTTAACTTTGAAGCGTAGAAGGATTACTACTGTTGCTATTACTAGTAATCGTAATAATAAGTTATCTGATTATTGTAGTTATACGATTCATGCTCCTTTTGATAAAAAGATGGATCGAATTGGAGAACTTGTTTATTTTACAGCGTGTAAATATATTTTTGATTTAATCTATAGTATATTAGTTGCTCGAAATTTTGATAAAAGTAAGAAAATTAAGAGTCTTTATGATCAGATTTTTTTAAAAAAGTTATAGGAATATTTGCATTCCTATTTTTTGTTACCGTGTAACTTAAATATTTGTTAATAGTGATTAAATAAAGTTACAGTGTTCCTATTGATAACGATAATATTGATAAAATCAACAAAAAATCATATATTTTATTTAGAAAAATAAGGAGGAAAAGAAAATGATCAGAATTTTATTAGCGTGTGCAGGTGGAATGTCTACAAGTTTATTAATGAATAAAATGAAAGCTGAGGCTGATAAGCGAGGGATAGAGGTATCAATCGATGCAGGTCCTGAAAAAGGGATTGAAGATCGCATGGGTTCTTTTGATGTCTTGCTTTTAGGACCACAAGTTCGTTATGTTTTAAAAAATGTTGAACAGATTTGTACTGGAAAAGTTCCTTTTGATGTAGTAGATATGCGTGATTATGGAACTATGAATGGTGCTAATGTTTTAGACTAGGCATTAAAATTATATAATGATTTTTATGGAAAAGCAGACAAGTAACTCTGAGTTTTAGTTAATGATTTTGATTGTTTATCATTTAAATGAGCTTACAATGAAGCTGATAGACGATTATCAACAACTAGTTGCTTTTTTTATAAGGATATTTTTGATGGCTTTGTTTTCATTGCCATTACCAAGAAGATATTACTTTAATGACAAAAATGGAACTTAAGTGTAGAATAATTGAACTAGAACTAATAACTAATTATTTTGAAATATTATTGTATATAATCAATAAATTTGAATGTTAGATTGATTGTTATGTTAAGTATTGGAAGATTATTTTTTATAAGGTATCATAAAAAACACTAACAAATGGACTAAGAGTAATTGATATAATTGAAGTGGGAAAGGAATTTTGAAAAGAGTTTTTATTGATATCAAAAAGTAATTAAATCAAATGGTGAAGAGTTATAAAGGAGAAAATGAAAATGGCAAAAGTAAAAGTTATAGTTATTGATAAAAAATGTTATCCTGAATTACTGGAAAAATATTGTGCTGATCCTAATCGGGACCTTGTCCGATGTTTGAAGTTGGTCAAGAATTTATTATTGAAAAAGGTAATGGTAAAGATGATTTTTGGCATATGTTAGATGGTAAATTTTGTTCTGAGGCCTGGGATTGTGTAAGTCGTTATATTTATGCTGGATTACAGGGTGGTTCAATCATGGAAGGCTGGATGAAAGAAGAAAATGAGATGATTGCTTGTTGTAATGATGGTACACGACCAGTGATTTTTAAAATAGAACGAGTTGATGAATAAGATAAAAGATGGTAATAGAGATTTTTAGTATTAAAGTTAATAATAAATTTAATTTATTCCTATAAATATTTGCCATCTTGATTTTGGTATGATATTCTTGAATAAGAAAGTGGGGATATTGATGGCAAAATATGAGACAGTTGCAAATGATATAATTGCAAGAATTAAACAAAAAGAATTTGAAAATACTTTTAAATTACCAACGGAAGATGAAATGATTGAATATTATCAAGTATCTCGTAATACAATTCGTTCAGCTTTAAAGATGCTTACTAGCCAAGGAATCATTTATTCAAGACAGGGAAGTGGTTTTTATATTCGCCAAAGAAATAACGATAATAGTATACCAATTACTGGGACTAATGGTTTAACCCATGATTTTCCTAATAGTGCTTTTTCTAATCAAGTTATAGCGGTTGAATTATTATCGGCTGATGAACAGTTAGCTAAAAAAATGTTATGTGAAATTGGTGATTTGATTTATTTTTGTAAACGATTAAGAATTATTGATGATAAAAAATTTGCTTTAGAATTAAGCTACTATAATAAAAAAATAGTTCCATATTTAGGTAAAGAAATTGCTGAAAAATCAATTTATAGTTATTTACAAGACGATTTAAAACTAAAATTTGGTTTTGCCGATAAACATATTTGTGCTATAAAACTAGATGAGCAACAAGCCGATTTGTTGGATCTAAATCCTGGTGATCCCGGTTTAGTTATATCAGATACAGTATATTTAGATAATGGTTTATTATTTAATGTTTCACAAGTAATATATAATTATAAGTATGCAAACTTTTATGCTGCTTCAATACGTTAAGGTGTCAAGTCGCTTGACATCTTTTATTTTTTCTAATAAATAAAATTTATAGGTATAAATTTTATGAAAACGCTTTACAATTCTAAAAAATCAATTATAATGTTATATGTTGATACCAATAAATTTAAATAATACTAATGAATGGGAGGTTAAAATGAAAAAAATAGTAGGAAAAATATTAAAAGTAGTTGTATTAATAGCGATGCTCTTTGGTAGTGGTCCGGTAAATGTTTTTGCTTTAGAAAGTGAACCAAGGGAACCTTTGATGTTTGAAAATTTTGAAGATGCAGATAGCAATATTCATGCAACAAATGATGCTAAGGTTGGGATTGTCGCTGGATCAGCTACTGGTAGCGGTAATAAGGTTGCCAGTCTTGAAGTAACCAGCAGTGATTGGCCTAGCTTAACTTATCGCAGTATGATCGTCAAGAAAGAACAACCAGTAGATGTATCTTCTTATAAGTATGTTACTCTATGGGTAAAAGATGCTGGAGCAAACAGTGTTCGTTTATCTTTAATTGATAGTCAAGGTCAAAGTATTGAAGGAGAATGGACTGGAAATGTAACAGCTGGAAAGTGGACTCAGGTATCAATCAGTCTTGATCTCTTTAGTGCTTTAGATTTAACACAAATTACAGGTATTTATGTTGGCGAATGGAATGCAGGGACATATTTAATTGATGATATTCAATTTAGTGATATTACGGCTAAAGATTTAGCAGTTAGTGCCAGCATGCCTTCAGGGACTTACAATGACACTTTTGAGGTAAGTTTAAGTGCTCAGGCCGGCCAGACAATTTATTATACAACTGATGGTAGCCAGCCTACTAATCAAAGTACATCATATCGAGAGGCAATTGAAGTCGATGATGATATGCTAATTAAAGCAATCGCATATCAAAATGGTAATATTAGTGATGTGTATGAATTTGATTATAAAATTGATCATAGTGATAATTCAAATTATACTCCGGTAGTTGTCCAAACTTTTGAAGACGGTATTAATGCAGTTGCTGCCAGCAATGCATCTTGTCAACTTGTAAGTGATGAAAAGCATAATGGTAAGCAAAGTTTAAAATATGTCAAAGAAGTAAGCAATGGAACCTCTAAGACAGATGGGAATGTTAAAATTGATTTTAACCATCCAGTTAATGTCACTGATTTAAAATACTTTATCTTTCATATTAAAGATACTCAAGGAAGCAATACTATGCAGTTATCTTTGATTGACGCTGATGGTAATGAATCGAGTTATGACTGGCGGTCACCATCAACTTCTAAAAATAATTGGAGTCAATATTATATTAAATTATCAGATATTAGTGGTATTGATAAGACAAAAGTAACTGGTGTTCGAATGGGACAATGGAATGCAGGAACTTATTATATTGATGATTTATATTTTGATAATTATTTATCAACTGGAGTTCCAGATATAGCTCCTAGTCAACCAAAAGCTAATATTGAATCTGGATATATTTTTAAGGATTCAATTGAGGTAAGTTTAACTAATGATATGAATGCATCAATGTATTATACATTAGATGGTAGTCAACCAACAGTTAATAGTACTAAATATGATGGTAAGATTACGTTAAATGATACTGCAACAATCAAAGCTGTAAGTTATGATAATGGTGAATATAGTGAAGTAGTAACATTAGATTACTATCAAGATAGTAATATCATTAATGATGTTGTTGCCAGCAAAGTTTCAGGAAAATATTCTAAAGAAATGAGTGTTGCTTTACAGGCTGATGGTTTAGATATTTACTATACCCTTGATGGTTCATCACCAACTTTATCAAGTGCTAAGTATACAGAAGCAATTACCGTTAAACAAACAACAGTAATTAAAGCTGTTTCTTATGATGGTAACCAGCTTGGAAATGTGATGACTTTTGAATACAAATTCCCAACAGCACCACAACAAGTATATCCAAGTACTGATCAATTGTTATTTAATAGTGCTTCTGCAGTGGAATTATTATCAGATCCTGATGCGACGATTTACTATACAACTGATGGAAGTGATCCAACTGTTGATTCTAATGTAGCCCAAGGATATATAACGATTGATAAAACGATGACAATTAAAGCAGTTGCCATTCGTGATGGTAAACAAAGTGACATTACAACGCTTGATTATGTAATCGCACCTAACAAAGTTGCCGCTGATAAAGCAGCGGGAACCTATGATGGTTCAGTAGTAGTAGAATTTAGAGTTCCGGATACTGATCAAGTAGAAATTTATTATACAACTGATGGAAGTAATCCAACGATTGAATCTACGCATTATACACAACCATTATTAGTTAGTGAAAACACAGTGTTTAAAGTCGCCGCTACTTATAAAAACAGTGATAGCTTAAGTGAAGTTGCTACCCATGAATATGTAATTAATCCAATTGAAGATGTTGTTAAACCGGAAATTACACCTGACAGTGGTAAATTTGGACAAAGACAATTAGTTTCGATGACAACAGCTACTGATGGTGGTGAAATTTATTATACGCTAGATGGAACTAATCCTGATGAAAATAGTTTCCAATTTACTGATGCTTTCTATGTAACTAAAGATACGGTAATTAAAGCAGTAACTATTAAAAACGGTAAAGTTAGTGATATTGCTGTTAGTGAAATCACTATTACCGATGAACAATCAGTATTTTTGAAAACGGATGGTAAAGTAATTAGAAATAATTATGGTGCTGGAGAAGTGGTGCAATTAAAAGGAACTAATATTGGTGGCTGGCTGGTAATGGAAAATTGGCAATGTCCAGTTAATTCTCCGGATCAAAAAACTACTTTGGCCGTTCTCAGCGAGCGTTTTGGTGAAGAAAAAGCCTGGGAATTAATTAATATTTATCAAGATAATTGGTTTACTGAAGATGATTTTGCAATCTTAAAAGAAGAAGGCGTAAATTGTTTAAGATTACCGATAACTTATTTTGAAATGTGTGATGAAGATGGTTCTTTAAAAGAAACAGCATTTGATCGTTTAGACTGGTTTATTGAAAATGCTGCTAAATATAATATTTATACTTTAATTGATATGCATGGAGCTTTTGGTTCTCAAAATGGTAAAGATCACTCAGGAGATACTTCTAATCCTGATGTTGGTAATTTCTTTGGTAACGAAGAGAATATTACTAAAACTATCAAACTATGGGAAGCAATTGCTAAAAGATATAAAGATAACGCTTGGGTTGCTGGTTATGATTTATTAAATGAACCTGGTGGTGCTGTAGGTACCGAACAATTTGAAGTTTATGACCGTCTTTATAATGCGGTTAGAGCAATCGATCAAGATCATATTATTCAAATGCAGGCAATTTGGGAACCAACTCATTTACCAAATCCAGAATTGTATGGTTGGGAAAATGTAGTTTATCAATATCATTTCTATGGATGGGATGTTGAAAAGAATGCAGATGGACAGAAAGCATTTATTGAAAGTAAAGTAAAATATTTAGAAGATACTAATTATAATGTACCAGTTTTTGTTGGGGAATTTACATTCTTCTCAAATGAAGTAAGCTGGGATTATGGATTAGAAATCTTTAATGAACAAGGTTGGTCATATACTAGCTGGACTTATAAAGTATCTGGTGATAATAGTAGCTGGGGTATGTATACTATGCCAGATAATTCAAGTACAAAAGTTGATATTTATAATGATAGTTTTGAAACAATCAAAGCTAAATGGTCATCATTCAATTTTACTCGAAACGATAAATATGCCGATAAATTATCGAAATATATGAAAGAAACAACAGCTGATGAAACAGCACCAGTAATTGAAGGAAATGATGCTAAAGTTCAAATTGGCATAAATAATGATATTCAAACTATCATTAATTTATTTGTCAAAGATGATCATGATGGTGTTATAAAAAATGATGCACTTTCAATTACCAGTGATTTTAATGCTGATAAAGCTGGAGTATATAGTGTTAAGATTGTTGCTAGTGATCAAGCGGGTAATACTAGCGAAGCTAATTATACGATCGAAGTATTAGAAAACACCGAGATACCTGAAGATCCAAATCAACCAGTAGATTCAGGAGATAGTAATAATACTGATCAACCAATACAAATTCCTTCAAATAATCAAAATAATACTTCTGATACTGATCAGGGAGTTTCGTTGTCATCTAGTCAAGCAGCAAAAACGGGAGATGATTTAAATCTAGTACCAATGGTATTATTGTCAAGTTTGCCAATGCTAGGTATCTTCTGTTTAAAAAAGAAATATAAGTTTTAATCATAAAGGAGCTATGAATACTAATTAATCATAGCTCTTTTACATTGTAGAAAAAATTATATTGAATTATCTAATTTTTCTAGTTTAATTTGACAAATATTCTATCTATAAACTATAATTATTTCGTCAACAAGTAAGCAAAAAGTTTCTTTAGGTAATAAATATAAAATTATAAATTAATATCATACCTCAATTTCTACAATTCTTAAATTTTATCAATCAATTAAAATTATTATCTTAATATTTATCGTACTTATTGATATTTATAAATAAATGTCATTAAGGTTTTTTGTTGTAGAAAGATTTACCTAAAGCTGTAACTTACTTATAAAAGTATGAATAATGAAAGGAATATTTTAATGAAAACAAGTGACAGTATTTTTTTAGATGAAAGAACACCTAAAGAAAAACGTGAAGAAATTGAAAGTTCAGTTAGTAAAGGGGAAATTGTAACTGGGATTCTTGAAACACTACCTGATGGCTATGGTTTTATTAGAAACTCTAATTATTTAGCGAGTCGTGATGATGTATATGTTTCTCAAACTCAAATTCATCGTTTTAATTTAAAGACAGGGGATTTTATTACAGGTTATATTAGACAACCAAAAGCAACTGAAAAATATAAAGCTTTAATGTATACTACTTTAATAAATGGAGAAGATCCTAGCGCAGCTAGAAGTAGACAAAATTTTGAAAAACTGACACCTATTTTCCCTGATAAACGATTAAAATTGGATCAAGCAAATAATAGTATATCAATGCGAATTATTGATTTATTATCTCCAATAGGTAAAGGGCAAAGAGGAATTATTGTTTCACCACCAAAAGCTGGTAAAACTACGTTGTTAAAAAATATTGCTTTATCAATTCATGAAAGCTATCCTGATATGCATTTATTGATTTTATTGATTGATGAACGACCAGAAGAAGTAACAGATATAAAAGAAGCAATTCAAGGTGAAAATGTTGAAGTCATCTATTCAACTTTTGATGAAATGTCTGAACGTCATAAAAAAGTGTCTGAAATGACAATTGAACGCGCTAAACGTTTAGTAGAACATGGTAAAGATGTAATGATTCTTTTAGATAGTATTACTCGTTTGGTTCGGGCTTATAATTTAACATGTACTCCATCAGGCCGTACTTTATCGGGTGGTCTAGATCCAGCTTCATTATATATGCCAAAACGCTTTTTTGGGGCTGCTAGAAATACTCGAGAAAGTGGTAGTTTAACAATCTTAGCAACAGCATTAGTAGATACGGGAAGTAAAATGGATGATGTTGTTTACGAAGAGTTCAAGGGTACTGGAAATATGGAAGTTGTTTTAAGTCGTCAATTGCAAGAAAGACGAATTTTCCCAGCTATTGATATTTTAAAATCGGGAACAAGACGAGATGATTTATTGTTAAGTTCTAAAGAACAAGAGGCAATGACAATAATTCGAAGAGGATTTAATGATTTAAGGGCCGAACAGGCTGCAGATTCTTTATTATATATGTTTGAAAAAACTAAGAATAATGATGAATTAGTTGAAATGATAATAAAGAAAAAGAAATTTTAAAATAAAGACAAGCACGTGATGTGCTTGTCTAATTATTATTGGTGTTGCTTAAAATCTGTTTCTAAATAAACTGATGATTCTTGAAAAATGTTCACAATTGAAATAACCTTCGCTTTTTACCCATGCAGGATAAGAATTATAATTTTTTGTTGCAGCATAATATTCATAATATAAGTTCATAAAATGGTCCCTCCTAGAAATGATAACAATGATTAAATGTTTTATTTTTAATACAATATTATTATATATCAATGTTTGTAGATTAGTAGGGACAAATCTAATGAAAATAAGAAGCAAAATTGTGCAATATGCACAAAGAGAAATAAAGGGGTGATACTATGGGATTTACAATTGAAGATGCACTGGTACAAACACAAGATATATATCATTTAGAGTTATTAGCTGGTAAAAATGGTTGCAGTAATGCAATTAGCTGGGTCCACATGATTGAAGATACTACAATTATTAAACAATTATGGGGAAAAGAATTAGCAGTTACTACTGGTATGGGATTTCAAACTCATGATACTTTATTTGATTTTGTTAAATCATTAGTTAAATATCACATTGTTGGTTTGATTATTAATACTGGTAAATATATTTTTGAAGTTCCTCAAGATATAATCGATTATTGTAATGAACAGGATTTCCCTTTATTAGTAATGCCTTGGGAAGTGTCGATGGCTGATTTGATTAAAGATTTAAGTATGCGCTGTTTACATTCAGAACGTGAAGATCAGCAGATTTCTATTATGTTTCAAAAACTATTTGTCGAACCTCATTTAGTTGAAGAGATTAGACAGTCATTAATGGGATCTTTTGATGTAGATGGACTATTCCAGGTTGTATTAATTGCAATTGAAAATTCAGATCAGTTTGATGCCATTGAACGAAGAAGAATTAGTTTTCAATTACAACTGTGTTTAGAAAAAATCGATAGTCCCTATACTTTTTTCTGGTTTGATAGTCATTTTGTATTGATTGTTAATAACTTAGAAGAAACTATATTAGAAAAGGTAATTGATAAAATGTATAAACGTTCTAAAAAAAGAATGTTAACTAACTCTTTATATGTAGGAATTGGTAGTCAGATGAGTGATTTGAGCCAGCTTATTTTAAGTTATAAAAGAGCATTGGCAGCAGTTAATATGGCTATGAAATTTGATTATCCAATTATTAATTTTGAAGAAATGGGTGTTTATCAGATTTTATTTTCAATCGAAGATAAACAAATTTTGATTAGTATGTATTATCGTTTATTACAGCCATTGATCAATTATGATCAAAAGCATCATAGCGAGTTAGAAAAAACACTGTATTATTATCTGGTTTATGATGGTTCAATGCAGGCAATGGCTAAAAACCTATACATGCATCGTAATACAATCAATTATCGTATGAATAAAATTAAGGAATTGCTTAATTGTGAATTTGAAAGTATTGATGAAAAAATGGAATATTTATTGGCGTTTTATATTAAAAAAATAATGAATGCTAAAAAAAATAGATCATCATAATTTTGATGGTCTATTTCATTAATAAATTAATCGCTTCATTAAGGCTATCAACTAAATAATCAGCGTGATCTTTAACTTGTTGATTAGAAGAATTAAATGTAAAAGCTTTATCAACATATTTTAACATTGGTAAATCATTAAAAGAATCACCAATACCACAAATTTCATTAAGATTCATTTTTTCTTTTATGATCTTTAAACCAGATCCTTTTGAACAACCTTTTTTAGCGATATCAACACAATCAATATTTTGATATGCATCAACATAGTTACCAAATTGTTCATTTATTTCATCAGTAATTTCTTTAGCTCGTTTTTCATCTAAAGCATCAATAGATAAACCATAAAGATGATGTCCCTTTAACTGTTCAACAGCATCAATACGAGTCGTATTCAAATTAAAACGACCATCTTTAGTATTATATAATTTTCCATCACCATGAACACAAACATAAACTTGATCAATATATTTGTTGTAGATTGCAAAAACAATATCTTCATCAATTAGTTCTTCGCTAATTACCTGGCGGTTTTTATCTAAAACTACAGCTCCACTACTAACAACATAAAAATCAATATCAATTGCATCAATTTTTACATCTCCAATTGGTCGACCAGTACAGACACCAAATAGATTACCATTATTTTGAAACTTTTTAATTGCCTCAATATCTTCCTTTTTTACTTGTCCTGGTACATCATTAAATAACAAAGTACCATCTAAATCACTAGCTAATATAATCATAAGTCACCTCTATAAAATATTCATCAAGATTATAACATATTTTATTTTAAAATAATTAAAAATAATTAAGAAGATATTTATGATAAAGAAATGTAAAGATTTGGTTAATCAATTAGTTTCTAAAAATGAAAAATCATTTTAATGTCCTTGACTAAGCGTATAATATTTATTCAAAGGGGGTTATAAAGATGATGTTTTCAAATCAGGCATTAAAAAAGCTGATCATACCACTAGTGATTGAACAATTATTAGTAATTCTAGTTGGCTTTTGTGATACGATCATGGTCTCTAGTGTTGGGGAAGCAGCTGTTTCGGCAGTTTCACTAGTTGATTCAATCAATGTTTTATTAATTAATGTCTTTGCCGCTTTAGGTACTGGGGGTGCTGTAGTTGCGGCACAGTTTATTGGGCAAGGTTCACTTGAAAAAGCGCGTTTTTCAGCTAAACAGTTATTATTAATAACAGCAATTCTATCCTTAATCATTATGGGGGTAATATTGTTGTTTAATACTTCAATATTACATTTGGCTTTTGGTAATGTAGATAGTGGCGTTATGAATAATGCCGAAACTTTCTTTCTAGTTTCAGCACTATCATATCCATTTATTGCTTTATATAATTCTGGGGCCGCTTTATTTAGAGCAATTGGTAATTCTAAGATTTCAATGATTACTAGTGCAATCATGAATGTTATCAATATTATCTTTAATACAATTTTCATCTTTGGCTTAAAATTAGGAGTTTTAGGTTCTGGGTTAGCGACATTGATCGCTAGAATGGTCTGTTGTATTGTAATTTTGAAATGTCTTACAAATAAAGATAATAATCTTTATGTCGATGATTATCGTCATTGGAAGTTCGATTTAGTTTATATCAAGAAAATCTTAACTATTGGGATTCCATCTGGTTTAGAAAACGGGATGTTCCAATTTGGTAAAATATTAGTTCAAAGTTTAGTAGCAACATTTGGAACTTATGCAATTGCTGCTAATGCCGTTTCTAATAATTTAGCACAAATGCAAATTATTCCTGGAATGGCTATGTCATTAGCGATGGTTACTGTAGTAGGACAGTGTGTCGGTGCTAATGATTATAAACAGGCTAAGTATTATATCAAAAAATTATTAAAAATCACTTATTTAGCGACTATTTCTGCTGTAATTTTAGTATTATTAGCGACACCGACAATTTTAAAATTATATTCTTTGTCTGAACAAACGATCGATCTTGCTTATCAATGTATTTTTTTACATGGTTTCTTTGCTGCAACGATCTGGCCAGCTTCATTTACTTTCCCTAATGCTTTACGGGCTAGTAATGATGCTAAGTTTACAATGATTGTTTCAGCATCTTCAATGTGGATTTTTAGATTTTGTTTAAGCTATGTTTTAGGACAACATTTAGGATTAGGTTTAATTGGGGTCTGGTTAGCGATGTTTGTTGACTGGATAGTTCGCTGCATCTTCTTTATCTGGCGTTATTTTAGTGGTAAATGGATGAATAGGCAGTTAGTTTAATCATGAATCGAATAGTATTTTTAGATATTGATGGTGTATTACAGCCTTTTACTAATTTAAAAAGATTTGATTGTAATTTACAAGCAGTAAAAAAAGAGGTTGCTAAAAAGCTAAATGATAACAGTTATCTAGATGATGATGGCTATAATATTGCAGCGGTTTATTTAGATTGGTATCAAGAAGCAATTAGTAATTTAAAAAAGTTACTAGATGAAAGTAAAGCGAAGATTGTTATAACTTCAAATTGGCGTTATTTAGGTTTTGATTATTTGAAAAGATTATTTAAGATTCATGGATTAGATAAATATTTATTAGAAATGACAATGGATTATCAGCAGTTTGATGAAAAAATTGTTGCTAAATATAAAGAGATTGAAAAATATGGCATTTTTATTAGAAATAGAGTGCTGGAGATTAATGAGTATTTAAATAGTCATGAAGTGAGTCAATTTGTAATAATAGATGATATTGATCTTTCAAACTTTTTTCCTGATCATTTTGTTAGGACATTTGTTGATCAAAAAGATGATTTCTATTTTAGCCAAAGTAATTATTTTGAGGCTTTAAAAATTTTAAAAATAATTTCTTGACTTAAAGTTTACTTTAAGTTATATAGTATGGCTGTGTAGTAAAACAGCTAAAATGTAGCGCTTTTCCTTTCTTATAAAAATATCAATCTGTCATTTTGGTGCTTTACTATTAGATATAGATTTTCAAGGAAGTAATACTTCCTTCTTTTTTATATTAAAATGGGTAATTTTGTAAAATATTAAAATTTCTTGCTCTAAACTATGGTTTAACCAATATAGTAAAAATAGGAGGAAGAAAAATGAAAAAGCTAATAGGAATTCTTATTTTACTATTATTAGTAGGAGTAATTATAAATATTAATAATGATAATCAAGATAATCAAAAAGAAGTCGTAGAAAAAACCGAAAATGAAGATTTTGCTTTTGATCGTCAGATATTAATTTTACAAGAAGATAATAATGATACAGCCAAGTTACTAGCAACAACTATTAATGAAAAAATGCTTAGTGATCATCATTTGATAAGTGAAATTAATAATCTTGATATAAATGATTATGATTTAATAATTATTACAATAGTAGTTTTAAATAATAATATTGACAATACAATCCAAGAGACTTTAAAATCATTTGATTTTAAAAATAAAGATGTATCATTGTTGTTTGTCGGAAGTGATGAAATTAGTTTATTAGAAAGTCAGGCTAGTACGTATATTAATAATGCAAATATCTTACCAGGACTAGGGTTAACTAGTGAAGATGTTAATAATTTAGAAACAATGAATCAGTTTATTGATGGCTGGTTGACTTCGATATATTAAAAAAGTTCTTGCCTTAAAGGTAACTTCAACTTGTATAATCATTTTGTAGCCAGATAATGATACCAATTATTATACCCAATCAGCCCAAAATAGTTATTTGGCTACATCAAGGTAGGTAACACTACCTTTTTTATTTAATAATGATAAAGATTATAGTAAAATAAATGTGGTGATTATATGAAGAAAAAAGTAATTATAATAATTTTATTAGTTTTATTAATATTTACCCCAGTACCAGTTTTAGCACGAGCTGGAGGTGGCTCAAGTGGTGGCTCTGGAGGTAGTTCTGGCGGTGGAACAGGTAGATCATCCCATACAACAAGAGGTCGAAGTACCTATAACCAAAGTCCGATTGAACGATTAGCTAGTATGGCTGGTTTTAGTTTAGTAATGGTCTCAATAGCTGGGTTTACAGTTTACAAAAGAAGACAAAGAGCTATAATAATGCATCGTGAAGTTAGTGAGACTTTAGATATATTAGATGATCAAGATATTTTTTGGAATGAAAAGAGAATAAAACAACAGGTTGAAAAATGCTATTATGCAATTCAGGAAGCATGGTCAAATCAAAATCTAGAAGTTTTAAAGCAATATTTAAGTCCATCCTTATATGAAAGCTGGCAAATTAAACTTAATTGGCAACAATTTCAAGGTCAGAGAAATGTATTAAGCAATATTAAGTTATTAAAACATGATGTGGTCAATCTTTATGATAGTACTGATAATAATGAGGATTACTTTTGGGTTTATATAGAAGGTAAAATGAATGATAAGATGCTTGATCAGGAAAATCAGATTATTGAAAGTAATAATGATGTTTTTGTTGAGTATTGGAAATTTATTAGAAATGAGAATAATATTTATTTAGATCAGATTTTACAACAAGATGAATTTGAAAAATAGAAATGAATTAATAGCTTTTAAATATTAATGGTAAAAATCAAATTAAAATGGTAAAATTATTAAACTAAGAATCAAATATTTTGTTTAATAAAGGAGAAAAACATGCTAGTAACCGATAAAGAGTTAAAATCCATTGTTAGTGATACTCGTAATTTAAATATTGGCCGTAATTACTGGCAGAGTGGATATGTAAAAAAAATCAAAATAACTGCCGATCGAAACAATCATTATTTAATTAAAGGCGTTGTTGATAATGATAGTTATCAAAATGATTGTCAAATAACAGTTGATGAAAATAATAAAATTATTGATTATCAATGTGATTGTTTCTGGTGTGATGATATATCAGCTTGCGGTCATATTGCAGCGGTGCTATTTAAAGTTCAAGAATTGTCACCCGATTATTTTCCGTTTATTTTTGAAGAAAAGACCAATGATGAAAATGCATTTTTACAACAATTGATGTTATTTCAGGAAAAACAAAAACAAGCTAGAATCAACAGTGAGTTATCATTAACTAGAAATTTGATTAATAATTATAAAGAAGATAAAATTAATCAATTTAGTTTAATTAGTCAATCCAAAAAAGACATCGAAGTTCAAATTATTACTTCTGATTATTATGCTTTAAAATTTAGAGTTGGCAATGAAAAGAAATATGCAATCAAAAATATCACTAAGTTTATTGAGGCAATAGAAGATAATAAACTAGTCAAATATGGAAAACAATTAGAATTTGTTCATACCCTAAATGCATTTAGTGAAGATGCTTTAAAAATTATAGAGTTAATGAAATATTGTTTAAATAACCAAAAATATTATGAATTTTATCCCTACTTTGGTGGTTTTAAAAATGAAATAGAAATAGATTCTACTAATATTGATTATATTTACGAAACATTAAGCCAGCTTGAAAATACTAATTTTCATTTAAACTTTTATGAAATTGATCGGTTAATTGCACTTAATATAATAGAACAAGATGATTATTATCAAATAGAGTTAGAAGATTTTAATGGTATTTGTGGTAAAAAAGATATTTATTTGATCGAAGATAATACTATTGAATTAATAAAGTTAGATAATGATGGTAAAGCTTTACAGTTTATAAAAAACTGTTTAAATAAAGATGAATTGTTACTTTCTAAAAAAGATGTAAATGATTTTAATAAATATCTTTTTAATGATATTAAAAAATATTTTGATATAAATGGTGTGAACTTTAGTGATTCGAAAACTGAAGCTGAAGCTGAAGTATTAACACTATATGGTGATATTGATGAGTATGAACAAGTCAAATTTTATTTAGAGTGTAAACAAAATAATCAGATTTTTTATAGCTTTGACCATGATGGTTTTAATACATCAATGGACTTTGATTTGATTGAAAATTATTTAAAAGAAATAAGTGATGTTATTGATTATAATGAACATTGTGTTTATCTAAATTTAGATAATGAAAAAACTTATCAATTTTTAAACCAGGGATTATCTTTTTTAGCTAACTATTGTGAAATTATGGTTAGTGATGCTTTAAGAAAGATTGGTCAAAAATCACAGTTTTCAATTACTGTTGGGGTAAGTATTGAAAATGATTTACTTGCAATTGATATTGATAGTATCGATATTCCAAGTCAGGAACTAACTGATGTTTTAAATGCTTATCGGCGCAAGAAGAAATTTCATCGTTTAAAAAGTGGGAAATTGTTATATTTAGAATCAGATGAATTAGAAGAATTAGATAATTTAATGAATGACTATCATTTAAGTGCTAATATGATAGAAGATGGCCATTTAGATATGAATGTTTATCGTGCTTTTAGCATTGATAATAAAGCTGATAATAGTAATCATTTAGTTTTTAATCGTAGTGATGTTTTTAAAAATGTAATTGATAATTTTAAAAGTACCAAAAAACAAACCTTTGCTTTATCTAATCATTATCAAAAAATCTTGCGTGATTACCAGAAATTTGGTTACCAGTGGTTAAGGTTGATTACAAGTTACGGTTTTGGGGGAGTTTTAGCTGATGATATGGGACTTGGTAAAACTTTACAGATTATCGCTTTATTAGATGAATGTCGTGATGTTAATAAAACAAGTTTAGTAGTTTGTCCTTCATCGTTATTGTTGAACTGGCATGATGAAATCTGTCGCTTTTCGCCTAACTTAAAGTGCAAGTGTGTTCATGGCAATTTAACGAAACGAAAGAAGGCAATTAGTGCTTTTGATGAAGCTGATGTTTTAATTACTACTTATGATTATATGCGCCGTGATTATAAATTATATGAAGATTATGAATTTGAATTTGTTATTTTAGATGAAGCCCAGTATATTAAAAATCCTAAAACTAAAAATGCTAGTGCAGTTAAATCGTTAAATTCTAAACATCGTTTCGCTTTAACCGGAACACCAATAGAAAATTCATTGGCAGAATTATGGTCGATTTTTGACTTTTTGATGCCAGACTACTTATTTAACTATCATTATTTTCAAGGTACTTATGAAACACCGATTGTAAAAAATCAAGATGAAGATAAACAGTTAGAATTAAAAAAATTAATTAGTCCATTTATTTTAAGAAGAAATAAACGGGATGTCTTAAAAGAATTACCAGATAAAATTGAAAAAACAATGTTACTGGAATTTAGTGAAGAAGAAAGTAAATTATATTTAGCTAATTTAATGCAGGTAAATAAAGAATTACAAGAAAAAATGCATTATGAAAAGGTTGACCGAATAGTCGTTCTAGCGATGTTGACCCGTTTGCGTCAAATATGCTGTGAACCACGGTTGTTGTACGATAATATTTTACATATTTCTTCTAAATTAGAGGGATGTCTAGAATTAATAAGAAATTTCCAGGGAAATAATCAAAAAGTGCTATTATTTTCATCTTTTACATCGATGCTGGATTTAATTAGTGACGAATTAGAAAAACAGCAGATTAGCTATTATAAATTAACAGGGGCAACATCTAAAGAAAAACGCCATCAGTTAGTTGAGCAATTTCAAAATGACGATACTACAGTCTTTTTAATATCATTAAAAGCAGGTGGTACCGGCTTAAATTTAACCGCAGCCGAAGCAGTTATTCACTTTGATCCATGGTGGAATATGTCAGCACAAAATCAGGCTACTGACCGGGCTTATCGTATTGGTCAAAAAAATGTTGTGACTGTTTATAAACTGGTCATGAAAAATAGTGTAGAAGAAAAGATTTTGGAATTACAAAACAAAAAGAAAAATTTAGCCGATACTTTTGTAGAAAATAATGAAGGTAATATCACAAGTATGTCGACTGAAGAAATAATTGATTTATTTTCAATTTAATTAGGACTGAAGGGAAAGAATATGAACAAAGTATTTAGTAGTATACTATTACTAACATTATTAATAAATACAGGTTGTAGTAGTGAAAATAAAATAAACAATAATTTTGATTATTACTGTTATCTAATAGAAAACCAGGATTTGCGTCTTGAAGATAATACTAAACAGGCAATTAGTGATGATGAAAAAGAAGAAGATCAGACTGATGTAGAAAATGATGATACTATTTGTCACAGTTACAATATTTATGATGATGATAAATTAGTAGGGACATTAAAAGATGTCGAGATGTATTGGGAAGGCGATGAAAATTATGTTATTGTTTTAAATTTTCAATATGATTATACATCTATTACATTAGGGTATAATGAATATCCTGATTCAAATGTGATTGAACGTGATTTTGAGTTTTATCGATATGATATCACTACTAATGAATTATCAGAAAAAGACATTAGTGATGCTGTTGAAAAAATCAGTCCTAAAGTTCATGATTTATTATTGGAATTTGATCAAGATGTTTATGAAAATTTAGCGAAAGTTTATACATTTCCATCTAATTATGAGTATTCACATTATGGCAATGTTGATAATGAGTATATTTGGTTTTTAAGAGATGATGAAGATGGTCAGTATCTTTATTATGGCTATGACTTTGAAAATAAATTTGATAATTATTATAACCAGGAATCATAATGAAACCTGGTTTTTTATTGGTTGATTTTAGTATTTGATGAATAACGTTTCAATTCAATTGTTTTGTTCATAGTAATTGTTTTTTGATAATTATTTTGGTAATTAAATGCAAAATAACAGCTAAATAAAATATCTAATATAGTATGAATGCTTTGGCGACTTGAAAATGAACTGATTTTACTATGAACATTTTCTCTAGTACATAAATATAAACTAACATCACTATATTTATTGATCATATTATCGCCGATACTGGTTATTGTAATCGTTGCAATTTTACGTTTTTGCAGAATCTGACAAGCATTAACTATTGGAGCAGTTTCGCCAGTATAGGAAATAATGATTGCTAAAGCATCGCTAGGTAAAGTATGGGTTTGAAAAACTTGTTCAATTGGATCAAGACAAAATTCAACTGGCATGCCTAAACGTTTCATAGCATATGAAAACTCTTGAGCGGCAATATAAGACATACTAGTACCAAAAAGATAAATAGCAGAACAGTTTTTTATTAATGTCAGCGCTTGTTGTAAACTGTCATGGTCTAATAAAGTAAGGGTATCGTCGATTGTTTCTTTTTGTAAAGTACCAATTTTATTAGCAATTTTCATGATATTATCCTGGCTATTAAAAGGAATATTAGCATCGATTTGTTGAAAATGGCTATTTAAATATTGTAATTCTAAAATAAAATTTTTGATTATTTCTTCATTAGAACTAAGCTTTATTACTTCCATTTTTTGAATAATTAACATGTTTATCACATGATTTAATTATATCTTATGAACAATGTTTAATAAATAAGAAATATTTTTGGATTATTTTTTAAATCTTGTTTAAATTTGTTGTTATCAAATAGAATGATATCTTGATTCTTTATATAATACCAATTGATATGGAGATGAGAAAATGATTAAGCGATTTATTGTTTTTGTTGTAGGAATGAATGTCTTAGCAATCGGTATTATTTTAAATACTAAATCTTTACTTGGTGTAGGATCGATTAATACGTTGCCTTATGCTTTAGCTAATATTTTATCAGTAAGTTTAGGAACAATGACAACAATGGTTTATCTTGTTTTTATTATAATTCAATTAATATTGCTAAAAAGATTTGATTTACAAGTAATTATCCAATTACCATTTTCTTTTATTTTTGGTTATTTAATAGATTTTTATGATCTTTTTTTTAGTTATGAACCAACTGCTTTTTATATGCAAATTGTTATTTTAATAATTGCGATAGTGTTAACAGCATTAGGCGCTTTTTTAATGGTACTTGGTGATATTGTGTTAAATCCGGCTGATGGTTTAGTACATACAATTGGCAAAGTGACAAATAAAGATTTTGGTTTTGTTAAAAATATCGCTGATTTAGTTTTTATTGCGTTAACAGTAGTTATTTGTTTGGTTACTAAAGGATATATTTTAGGAATTGGAATTGGAACCGTTGCTTCAGCGATTTTTATTGGTCGTTTTGTAGCACTTTATCAAAATATCTATAATCATTTGCAAGAAAGTAAGATATAATAAAATTATAATAAGGAGGCAGTTATTTATGAAAACTGGATTATATTATTTTTCGGCAACTGGTAATTGTCTTACAACAGCGAAAATATTAGCAGAAGAATTACCAAATGATTGTGATATTATATCTTTTGGTTCATTAAAAAATAAAGATCAAATTAATGTTGATCATCAACAGATTGGTTTTATTTTCCCAATTTATTATGGAGATATGCCATACTTAGTTCGCCAAGTGATTGAAAAAATGAATTTTAATAATAATCCATATGTATTTTTGGTGGCGACATATCGAGGTCATCCTGGCGATATTGGCAAACGCTTAGATGATTTATTAAAAACAAGAAAGGCGGCTTTATCATTAAATGTTGGTATTTCAATGCCTGGTAATAGTTATTTAAGTACTAAAGAAGAAATGGATGAAGCATTACATAATCAAAGAAAGAATATTCAAGGATTGATTAGTAAAATTGTTAATCAAGAAAAAGAAGATTTTTCAAAATTAGCTAGCGTTGAACCATCAGTAGTTGGTTTAAAAGCATATAATATGCGTGGTATAAAAGCTGATGATAAATGTATAGGTTGTGGTATTTGTACGCGTGTTTGTCCAATGGATAATATTAAAGTAGAAAACAACCATGCAATAATTGGTGATAATTGTATTACTTGTTTAGCTTGTTTTCACTGGTGTCCTAAAGAAGCAATTTATATGAGTAAAGAAAAAGATATTGAAAGGCGCTTTAAGTATCATCATCCTGATGTTACTTTGCAAGATATTATTGTCCAAAAGAAAACTGATTAATTCAGTCATCTCATTTTAATTAATTTAAAAATGAGATTTTTTATAAAAGTAAGTATATTTAAATTATAGTTATTTTATCTTGAATCATTTAATGGTATCATAATCTTGTAATAAAATGTAAAAATAACTGATAGATTCAACGAAGTTTTATTATAAAAACAGTTATTGAAGGGAGATAATAATGAAACTTATACCATTATTTAAAAAGATAAAGTTAAATAAAGCTCAAGAAGATGAGTATAAGCTAACTATTGAAAATGAAATTAAGCAGAATTTATGGATTATAGTTGTTTTGATTTTACTTTTTCAAATATATAATATGTTTTATGTAGGCATTTATACTGATTTTACTTTTGCTTCAGTGGCTAGTAAAGTTTATATGACAATGTATGCTGTAATGATGGCTGTTTGTATTTTGACTTTACTTATCATAGCTTTTAAAAAAAGAAAAGGTGGCAAGATAACTGGCCTTCAATATTTCTTTGTATTATTTTTAATACTATGGTCATTGATAATTACTGTTTATGATAACCGGGTTTCTAATAATATTAATGTTTATATTATTAGTTTATTAGGAATTGCTATTTTAACATACATTCCACCTAAGTTTTTTGTACCGTTGTATGTAATTGCTAATATTGCTTTGATTTATTCGATTTCATATTTTTATCCTGGTGATTATACGATTCATTATAGTTTATATCTTAATAGTGTATCATTAACGCTTATGGCACTATTTATTAGTTATTATCGTTATCAATCAACACGCCAGGCATTTTTAAATAATTATATTATTAGAGCTAAAAATAAAACTATTGTTGAAAATAGTGCTCGGTTAGATTTTGTTGCTCATCATGATTCTCTTACAAAATTATTAAATCGTCGTTATCTAACTAAATATTTAGAAACTATTTATCAAAAAAATAGTAATCAACCTCAAAAAACGGGAGTTTTGATAATTGATATTGATGATTTTAAAAAATATAATGATTACTTTGGTCATGTAAAGGGAGATCGTTGTTTAGAAAGAGTAGCGAATGCCTTAACACTTTGTTTAAGCGAAGGGGTATTGATTAGATATGGCGGTGAAGAGTTTGTCTATATTAATGAAAATATTACGCTAGAAAGATTGCAAGTAATTGGTGATGAATTATGTCAAGCAATCGAACAGCTAGATTTAACCGTACCACCAAATGTAGCTAGAAAATGTGTGACAGTAAGTGTTGGGGGAACAACTGGTATTATTAAAGATGAAGAGTCATGGTTAGAAGTATTAAATACTGCTGATGAAGCTTTATATATGGCTAAGAAAAAAGGAAAAAGTAAATGTATTTGTAAGTAAGCAGCATGTAAAGACATGCTGTTTTCTAATGAGGTAATTAATCCTAATTTATTTAATAAGTTAATATAAAAGATATATTAATGTTTTAAGATGATTAAAAAACTGGAATTAAATATAGTATCGTATTATTTTTATAGTCAAAGAATGGAGGAATTTGATGAAAAGGACAAAATTAGATGATCGAATATTACCAGAATATACCCGCGGTGAAGAAATCTTTAATATGGTTACTCATATAGTCGGTGGTGCTTTTGGAATAGCGGTATTAGTTCTTTGTATCGTTTTTGCTGCTATTCATCATAATGGTTATGGAATTGCCTCAGGGATAATATATGGTGTTTCAATGATTTTATTATATACTATGAGCAGTATTTATCATGGCTTGCCAGCTAATCGAAAAAGTAAAAAAGTATTCCAGATTATGGATCACTGTACTATTTTTGTTTTGATTGCTGGAACATATACACCAGTATTACTATGTTCAATCAGACCAATCGATCCTTTTTGGGCTTGGGTCATTTTAGCAATAGAATGGGGCTGTACAATTATAGGTATTATTTTAAATGCGATAGATATAAAAAAATATTCAACTTTATCGATGGTTTTATATTTAGCGATGGGCTGGGGAATAGTTTTTAGATTTAATCTATTACCAGAAGCAGTTGGGATGAGTGGTATTTATTTATTAGTAGCCGGTGGTTTAGCGTATACAATTGGAACGATATTCTATGGTTTACAAAATAAACATCGTTATATGCATAGTATCTGGCATTTATGGATACTGCTTGGAAGTGCTTTACATTTTTTATGTATAATTTTATATGTTATTTAATTGAATATAAATTGAAACCGTCATCTTATTTATAGAGAATGACGGTTTTTCTTTTCTTTATGAGCTGTAATAATTGTATAACTATTTGCATTTATCGTTATAATACAATTATCGATACTTACATACCAGTTTTTCCCTTTTTGGATAATGATTGCGTTTGGCAATTTAATTTTAGATTTACACCATTCAACAACATCATCGCTGTCTAAAGATAGATTTCTTTTTATTCTAATTACACCTAAATCAGTTGTGTGTAATTTAGCTAAATTTGTTAATAGTTCATTAGTTACATTCATTTTTATTTATCCTTTTATAAAAATATTATTTTTTAATGATTATACCATGTCAAATTAATATTATCATTTCTTTTTTGTTATTAGCCTTGTAAATATTAATCATTGTCGTTAAGATTATATTTAGTGAGGTAGTTATGAAACGGGAAATTATTTCTTTACATATTGCGGTAATGTTATTTGGGTTAGCGGGGGTCATTGGTAAGTTTGTTAGTGTACCAGCTATTTTAGTCACCTTTGGAAGAGTGTTTTTTTCATCAATATTTTTATTAATTATTATATTAATAAAAAAGGACAATTGGAAATTAAAGAAACGTGATTATAGTTATGTTATTGTAGCAGGGATAATACTTGCAATTCATTGGTTTACTTTTTTGCAGACAATCCAAATAGCAACGGTTGCGATTGGAACCATTACATTTGCAACTTTTCCAATATTTGTAACATTTTTAGAACCATTAATATATCATGAAAAATTAGAAATAAAAAATGTGACAATGGCAATTATTATGTTTGCAGGAGTATTAATTACTGTTCCAGAATTTTCATTGGCTAATCAAATGACGCTTGGAATCGTTGTAGGGATGATCAGTGCCTTTAGTTATGCTATTTTATGTTTATTTAATCGCTATTTATCACTAAATTATTCAGGAACAATAATATGTCTTTATGAACAAGGTGTAGCAACAATTATTTTATTTCCGACAATATTTTTTGTTACAACGACAATTAATTCATTAGACTTAGGAGCAATAATATTTTTAGGAATTGTTTGTACAGCAATAGCTCATAGTATCTATGTAAATAGTTTGAAAAAGATAAAAGTCCAAACAGCTAGTATTATTTCTAGTATGGAAAGTGTATATAGTATTATATTTGCGTTTTTATTATTAAATGAAATGATGGCTTTTAAAGAATTATTAGGTGGTTTGATTATTATTGGTGTAGCTATTTACTTGTCTTTTAATAATTAATAGGATGATTTGTTCATAAATGTTTAAATCAACAGGACTATAATATAAATGAGAAGGTGATATTATGTTTAGATTTAATTATGAATTTGAAAATCAGATTATTGATAAATGGAATAAAAAAGTACGTTTATTAAGGATCGTTGGTGGAATTATTGGTGTTTTGATGATTATTCTTGCTATCTTAGCAATTATTTTTCCGATTGAATCATTAAGTTTAGTAGGTAAGTTTATCGGGTTAGTTTTTTTAATACTAGCTATATATCGTTTTATAGACTATTTAGCAACACCATCTTTTGTAAGATATACCGGTAATTTAGTTATAGTTGTTTGTAATCTATTAATTGGATTATTGTTTTTAAGTTCACCGTTAGAACTGACAGTTAGTACTATTACATGTGTTTTAGCAATTGTGTTACTTATCTATGGTATTAATAAGTTGACTTTTTCGTATCGTTTAAGTTTATTTGGAATTGTTGATGTTAGTTGGGTAAGGGCTATTGGTATTATTAGTATTATTATGGCAGTAATTTTATTAATAGCGCCAATGGTTATGACGGTTATCATAAATTATATTCTTGCAGGTTTTTTATTAGCTGGTGGAGTTGGATTATTGATAGAAGTATTAGAAATGAATGATTTAAGATTATAGTAATATGATTTGTATAGAGATGAAAAGGGGTTCTTGTTTAAAGTAAGAACCCCAAGTTTTTATAAATACTATTTTGAAATTACTGGCTATAAGTTCCGCCAGGTCCAGCGTTGATAACTGCTTCTGGGAAATTAGAATATTGCTTAAAGTTGTTTTGGAACATTTTTACTAATTTTTGAGCAGTCTGGTCATAAGCATCTTTATCGATCCAAGTAGATTTTGGATTCAATAATTCCTGAGGAACACCAGGACAGAATTTAGGAATATTTAAATTGAAGTAAGGATCTCTTTCATAGCTGACAAAATCTAGTTCGCCATCAATTGCGGCATTGATCATAGCACGAGTAAATTTAATCGGGATACGTTTACCGGTTCCATAAGATCCGCCAACCCATCCAGTATTAATCAAAAAGACATTGGCACCAGCTTTTTTAACTCGACGCTGGAATTGTTGTGCATAAAGCAAAGGGTCTAATGGTAAAAATGGTTCTCCAAAACAGGTAGAAAAAGTTGCTTCGGGTTCGGTAACCCCATCTTCAGTACCAGCTAGTTTGCTTGTATAGCCAGATACGAAATGATATGCTGCTGAGTTTTTATCTAATTTAGAAATCGGTGGTAAAACCCCGAAAGCATCAGCGGCCAAAAAGAAAATTGTTTTTGGAATTGGAGCTACCCCTTCAGGTGCAATATTAGCGATAAAATTTAGCGGATAACCAACACGGGTATTTTCAGTAATTGAATTATCATTAAAATCAATTATTCTAGTATCTTCAAATAAGCAGACATTTTCAGCAACAGCACCAAATCTTACCGCATCCCAGATTTCAGGTTCGTTTTCTTTAGATAAATTAATACATTTTGCATAGCAGCCGCCCTCAAAATTAAATACTGAAGTATGTGACCAGCCATGTTCATCATCACCAATTAATTTACGTTTAGGATCAGCGGATAAAGTTGTCTTTCCAGTTCCTGAAAGTCCGAAGAATAACGCAGTATCGCCTTCATCACCAATATTTGCAGAACAGTGCATAGTAAAGACATTTCGTTGCGGTAAAACATAATTCATGACACAAAAAATACTTTTTTTGATTTCACCGGAATAACCAGTTCCAGCGATTAAAACTATTTGTCTAGCGTAGTCAATCATTACAGCAACATCGCTATTTAAACCAACGCTTTTATCAATTTTGCAATCAGGTGCTGCTAAAATTAAATAATCTTCTTGAAAATGCTGTAATTCACGTGGAGTAGGTTTAATTAAAAGATTAGAAATAAAAAGATTTTGACTAGCTTTTTCATTAATGATTCTAAAAGCATATGAATATTTTGGATTAGCACCAGCGTAACCATCAAAAATGTATAAGTCTTTATCTGATAAGTGATCGATAATTTGTTGATAAACTAAATCAAATTTTTCTGGTGAAACCGGACGGTTAACTTTACCCCAAGCAATTTTATCATGGATTGAAGGGTGGTCGACAATATATTTATCGTTTGGTGAACGACCCGTTCTTTCACCAGTTTCAATACATAAACAGCCAGCTCTACTAAGGCGTCCTTCTTTTTTTAATAGGGCTTTTTCGACTAAAGATCCAGCGGGAATGTTTCGATAAATTGTTCCAGTAGTTGAAAGCCCATATTTTTCAATTCCATATGTTTCCATAAATTTTTTTATGAAGTGACTTTTATTAAATTGTTTATTACCTAATTTTTATATTTAAAAGTCCTTCACATCTCCTTTCTTAATATTTTTTATATGTTAGTGTATGATTTTCATACAAAACAAACGAAATTATTATTAGTAAATGAATAAATTATGATATATAGCTCTTTTTTTTATTCTACCTTATTTTAAGTTGTAAATACAGAAGATAATGTTTTTTCTAGGGGGTTAATAGTTAAAAATAATAAATATGGTGCGCATTTTTTTAAATTGTGATATAGTATGCTTGATTTTGAGGCTGGTTTGTATTTTATGGAGGTTGATTGGAAATGAAAAAGACATTATATTTAATGCGTCATGGAGAAACATTATTTAATGTTCGAAAGAAAATTCAAGGCTGGTGTGATGCGCCTTTAACAGAATTAGGAATTAAACAAGCTAAAGTTGCGGGAAAATATTTTAAAGATCATAATATTACATTTGATCATGCTTATTCTTCAACTTCAGAGCGTGCTTGCGATACTTTAGAATTAGTGACAGATATGCCATATACACGTCTTAAGGGTTTAAAAGAGTGGAATTTTGGTGTTTTTGAAGGAGAAAGTGAAGATTTAAATCCACCTCTTCCATATGGAGATTTCTTTGTAACTTATGGTGGCGAAGGCGAATTAGAAATGCGTCAGCGAATGGCAGATACTTTATTAGAAGTTATGAAAAAAGAAGATCATCAGACAGTTCTAGCTGTTAGTCATGGGGCTTCATGTCGTGGGTTCATGCGTTACTGGTCAAAAAATAGTCAAGTTGATCAAACAACTAGAATTCGTAATTGTTGTATTTTGAAATTTGAATTTGAAAATGATGAGTTTTCTTTAGTTGAAATAATTAATCATGATTTTTAAGTAAACGAGATTAAATTCTCGTTTTTTTAATGTTATAATAGTTAATGTCAATCGATGTAGGAGGGGTATTATGGAAAAAGTAAGATTAGGAAGAACTAATATTGTTGTTAATCGTAATGGTTTTGGAGCTTTACCGGTACAAAGAGTAAATAAAGAAGAAGCCAAAGTGATTTTAAAAAAGGCCTATGCAAATGGAATTAATTTCTTTGATTCAGCTCGGGCTTATAGTGATAGTGAAGAAAAAATAGGATTATCTTTAAGTGATGTACGTAAAGATATTTATATTGCCACAAAAACAATGGCTACAACAGTAGAAGATTTTTGGCGCGATTTAAATACAAGTTTGGAATTATTGAAAACTGATTATATTGATATTTACCAATTTCATAATCCATCATTTTGTCCTAAACCAAATGATGGAACAGGATTGTATGAAGCAATGTTGGAAGCTAAAGAACAAGGAAAAATAAAACATATTGGAATAACTAATCATCGTCTACATGTTGCAAAAGAAGCCGTAGAATCTGGTTTGTATGATACGTTACAATTCCCATTTAGTTATTTAGCATCTGATAAAGAAGAAGAACTAGTAAGATTATGTAAGGAAAAAGATGTCGGTTTTATTTGCATGAAAGCTTTATCAGGTGGTTTAATTACTCGTTCTGATGTAGCTTATGCTTATCTAGCTCAATTTGATAATACTTTACCAATTTGGGGAATTCAAAAAGAAAAAGAACTAGATGAGTTTATTAGTTACAATGATAATTCACCAGTTTTAAATGATGAAATTAAAGCAATAATAGAACATGATCGTCAAGAATTAGCTGGTGAATTCTGTCGTGGCTGTGGTTATTGTATGCCTTGTCCAATGGGAATTGAAATAAATCAATGTGCTAGAATGTCTTTAATGCTTAGAAGATCTCCAAGTGCTAATTGGCTTTCACCACATTGGCAAGAGGAAATGAAAAAAATTGAGACATGTATAAATTGTGGTAAATGTAAAGCTCATTGTCCATATGATTTAAATACACCTGAATTATTAAAGAAAAACTATGAGGATTATAAGACTTTCTTAAAATAATCCTCTTTTTTTATACTATAATTGCATGAGTAATATGTAAAATTACTAATCCTACAAAAATAATAGATAATGCCATATGGATTTTTTTCCATCTAGGCTTGTTTTGTTTAATTATATATGCAAATAAAATAATTAATAATAAAATCATCCAGGCAATTTTACCACTAAACATCGCTGGATTATTACCGGCTAATATCCCATGGGCTAAAGCTAAAACAAGTAATAAAAAAGCATAAATCTGGTGGAATGAAGTGATTTTTAAAAGAACTTTATTACCAGCAAACTTATTTTTCCATAATGGTAAAATACATAGAATTAATAGAATACAACAAATTAAAACAATAATTTTATTTAACAACATAATACCTCCAAAGTTAGAACAAACTAACAATTCGTATTATACTGAAGTTAGAAAAATAGTCAACAAATATTATATTTTTAGAATATTTATGATAATAGTTATTAACTACAATTTTATAGAATATTAATTTAGGATCAAAAGAGTTACTAAAAAGTTTTATAAATTTACTTAGATATGGTTATATAATATTAAAATATTATATACTTAATTTTAGGGTGGTGAATAGAGATGTTATTAATTGACAAAATAGCTAATGAGAAATTAACCAAAGTAGAACGAGATATTGCGAATTATTTATTGGAACACCGAGTTTCTTTAAGTAATTTGTCAACTCGAGATATTGCAAAAGAAGTATATTGTTCATCTTCAGCTGTAATTAGATTAGCTCATAAATTAGGATATCAAGGCTATAATCAGTTAAAAGAACAATTAATTAAGGAACAAAAATATTTGGATTCACATTTCGATAATATTGATGCTAATTTGCCTTTTAGTAAAGATGATAATATGATGAGTGTTGTTGGCAGTATTAAAGAAGTTATTAACGAAGCTACAAAAGATACAGTATCGTTAATTCATCATGATTCATTGCAACGTGCAATTAGGATAATTGATAAGGCCCAGCATATTTATGTTTTTGGCTTTGGGGCTTATGTACCACTAGCTACAGTTTTTCAACAAAAAATGTCGAGGATAAAAAAGCATGTTATTGTTCA